>NZ_JAAVWA010000002.1:0-385000 GCF_017355725.1 Anabaena sp. 54 | reverse complement strand
GTTACCCGATATTTGAGGGAACAGTATTTTTATTTATGAAAAAGATTTTTGCAGTAGGTTTAAGGCAAATTTTAATTATTCCTATCACATTACTAACAATGGGAATATGGATCAAAACAGCCTCAGCACAAAATAAGTTATATAGCCCTATTCCATTAACTAATTTGACGGAAATTTCTGATACCCTATCAAACAAAGATATTCCCACAGGTCAAGGAGGATTTGCTCGTGATTATTCAATTAAATTAAATCAGGGTGATAATTTATCTATTGATTTGTCATCGGAAAACTTTGACAGTATGATTACACTATTAGCCCCTAATGGTTCAACAGCAGGAGAAAATGATGATGCTCCTGATGGTACAAGTAATTCTCTATTATTTACCCGCATTACAGAATCAGGAACTTACATTGTGCGGGTTCGCTCTTTTGGAGAAACTGGGGTAGGTAAATTTAAACTCAAGGTCACAAAACTGCAACCAGTTAAGTAGATAGGGAGTAGAATGTGAACCACCACTTGTATATACATTTAACCCCCCTCTAAGTTGAAACCTATAGTTTTTCTATGGCGAAAACCCAAGTTTTCAAGATGGATGGGGTATAGTTTAATTATAATCAAAACGGCTATAAGCTGGACTTTTTTATCATACAAAGAACAAGTTCAAAGCCTCTCCAATTATAAAAGCTGCTCCTTTTCCCTCCCTTGTAGGGGAGGGTCAGGGAGGGGTGCGGGGAGAGGTTTGGAGAGGGGTTTCATATTTGGTTAAACTATGAACCGTTTTCAGTATAATTGGAGCTTTAGGTAAAACCCATAACCCGCCTGGGAATGAATTCCCAGTCTCATAGCAGAAGTCATCTGAAGATGACTAAATAACCTAGAAATTTTTGAGTAAACTAAAGTTTACTTTGGTTATTAGCCCTGAAATTCATGGGTGGGTGTGGAAGCCAACAAATAAGCCATCTGTAGCTTAAGTTGACACCAATGTTCCCTTACAAACAACAACTAATAGCCAATTCCGCATTTTTCAGCAGCGTCTCCTTATCAAGGGTTGAAACTGGATATTGAGGAGTTACCTGTAATAACTTTTCCACCCTCTCCCGCGCAGCTTCCACCACTCCTACATCCAAAGTACCATTATTCAAACTAGCAGAGAAATCTTCAGCTATTTTATATGTTCGTTCTAAAGAAGAGGAATTGATATTTCGAGAAACTATAAATAAATCACAACCAGCATGAAAAGCCCGCGCAATCGTTCCTGATTGCATAAAGATATCAGATACAGCTTTCATATCTAAATCATCAGAAACTATCACACCTTGGAAATCTAACTCTTCTCGTAAAATATCATTCAAAATGATTTTAGATAAAGTTGCTGGTACTTCTGGATCAATCTGTGGAAACAAAATATGCGCCGTCATAATTAACGGAATTTGTGACTGAATTAATGTTTGAAAAGGTATCAATTCCCGATTTCGCAAATCTTCCCGACTCAAATTTAAGATTGGTAATTCCAAATGGGAATCCGTGCTAGTGTCTCCGTGTCCAGGAAAGTGTTTAGCAGCACCTAAAATCCCTTCTTCCCGTAATCCTCGGTAATATTCTCCCACGGCTTCACTAGTGGTTTCTGGTGTAATTCCAAACGCACGAGCGCCAATAATCGGGTTTTGGGGATTAGAGAAAATATCGGCAACTGGGGACCAGGAAAGATTAATTCCCAGAGATTTTAATTCTAGTGCTGTGGCTTTGGCAACTTCATAAGCATGGGACTGCAATAAATAAGCTTGAGGAAAGCGGGTAATTGGTAAAGGTGTCCGCACAACCCGCCCACCTTCATGATCTAAAGTAGTAAATATGAAGTCACGCTCAGTATATTGGCGAACTTCATCAATGAGGTTTTTAAACTGTTCTAACCAAACTGGATATTTTACACCGTCAAGAAAGTTTTTGGCAAAAAAGATGACACCAATGGGTTTTAGTTCATTTAACGCCCGTTTATCATCATCATTTAAACTTGTCCCGGAAATACCCAGAATTAGATGATTACCAAAGCTTTGTGATAGTTGGGATATTGACATAATTAGTTTGATATCAATAAAGGATAAAGCCTTTTCTACTTTATCCTTCCAGCAGGGTTATTTCATTCTAGATTTAAGCAACAAATTTAGGTATTTTCAGCCGTCTTGAGATAGAATCCCTGAAGCCTAAAATGACGCATTCTCGTGAATACATAAAATGTCAAATTTTAGAATGAAACAGCCCTGATCCTGCCACTAAGGGACTTCCAATTAAAAAAATACCCAAAAATTTCTTGTGGTGCGGGAGGAATTGCCTGCTAATCATCAAGGACGGGCAGGATGCCCATCCCACAAAATTGGGTAATTTATTTTTTGGTGTTCCCTAAAAATTGGAAACTAATAACTCGCTTTTAGCATTAGCCATATTTTCAGTTTTTGGTTGAGATGGTTTCAACGTCATTGTTGGGAAATTTTGTTGTAAAATCACAGCCTGATAAGCTACGACTCCAGTATGTTCACTACCGAGACAACGAGCCGCTGTTCGAGATAAATCCAGGCTTCTGGGTAAAATATACGGACCACGATCATTAACGCGGACAATCACGGATTTATTGTTTTCTAAATTGGTGACTTTTAAGAAGGTATTAAAAGGTAGAGTCCGATGGGCAACAGTAAAATCATCTTGATCATATATCTCACCATTTGCGGTTAAGCGACCGTGAAAATAGCCACCATACCAAGAAGCTATACCAGAAAGTTTTGTGGTTGAGGACTGTAATCCATACATTTCCATTTGTCCTTGTACCAATGTCAGTGGTTTGGTATGGAGTGCTATTCGCAAATTATTAGTCCATTCCATTGCCAAAATATCACCGCTGCGACCAATTTGCTGAGAGAGTTTTTGATCTATTGCAAATAGTAACCGATTACCTACCATCATGGAAGGAGTTTTATCTACTAAGCCTGGTTGTAATTGTGTAGGTTGTACAGCAGGCATTTTTGTTAATTGCTGCAAGCGTTTTTGTAATGCTTTGGCTGTAATTCGATCAGGTAGTCTGGCAACAAAACTGTTATTAACCCATACTTCATAACTGGATGGATTCCGCTTAACAATCAATACTGGTGAGTAATCATAACTTCCATTTGGATCGACTGGATTGCGGATGACATTAAAGAAACTTTGGAGCGATCGCACAACAGTAGAAGATGATAAATCTACCTTGGGAATACTAACTTGTGTAACTATTGGTAAAAAGTTAGTAGCATTTTTCAAGTGAGGTTGTGCAGCTATATTTTCTGGCACAGAGGAACAAAATCGCGTTTCTTTTGGCTTCAAGGTTATTGAAGGTACAGCGATAGACTTATTTCTGTAGGATGATAATTGCCTATTTATCCAGTCAAATGTGAAAGCAGTTTTTGATATTAAGGTTTTTTGCCAAGCATTTTTATGTTGTTGAGCGATCGTCAGAAATTGGGATTGCGGCTTAATTAAGTTGGCTGGAAGTTGGATTGGAGAAAATGCAGCTATTAAACCCAGTGGTAAATTTACTGTCAACGCCAAAGCCCCACCTGTAAAGGATCTCACCCATAGTATTCCCATTGATATCATAGTTTAGTTATTCTCCAGATAGATGCACAATTCCTAGAGAAATAATCTCCAGGTTGAATAGAAAAAAGTTCTATTAAACAAAGAACAAATTTTTTTTGGAATTACATAATTTCTATGCGTTTTCAGATTTAATTATGATTAAACTGTCCGGGATCATCATATACCGTAATGGAGATTTAAATAAATAAAAGTTTTAAATCTAGTTTTGAAGTATTACTAATATTTCGATTATTTTTGCTTATGAATACAATCTTTATTTGCTATTTACTTTACTATTAGACATACGTTTTTTACGTATAAACACTGAGTAAGGAAGCCATTTTTTGTATTGATGATAGGCAGTTAAGCAAAAATATACACTAATTCAAAATGAGTCCTAAACTACACTAAATATTTATCACAGAAAAAATTTCGGGTTTATTCCTGGAGCGAAGATTAAGGTAAATTACATAGTCGGGGGGAAATTTGGGGAATTTTTTGGGAAGCAATCAGACCTACCGTGCCAAATGTAAAGGATTGCAACGTATAATGAGAACGACAAAACAGTTAAGAAATATTGAAGAATAGTAGGTTTAAATGCGCGTAGCAATCGCGGGAGCGGGTCTAGCAGGACTTTCCTGTGCAAAATATCTTACCGATCTAGGTCACACACCTATCGTTTTGGAACGCCGAGACGTAGTAGGAGGAAAAGTGGCTGCGTGGAAAGATGCTGATGGTGACTGGTACGAAACAGGACTGCACATTTTTTTTGGGGCTTATCCCAATATGTTGCAGTTATTCAAAGAATTGAACATTGAAGATCGATTGCAGTGGAAAGAACACACAATGATCTTCAATCAGCCTGAAGCTCCGGGGACTTATAGCCGATTCGATTTTCCAGATTTGCCAGCACCTATCAATGGTATGGTGGCAATTCTGAGAAACAACGATATGCTGACCTGGCCGGAGAAAATCAGTTTTGGGATTGGTTTACTACCTGCCATTCTCCAGGGGCAAAAGTATGTCGAAGAAATGGACAAATATTCTTTCCGGGAGTGGTTACAAAAACAAAACGTTCCCCCCAGAGTGGAAAAAGAAGTATTCATTGCTATGTCTAAAGCCTTGAACTTCATTGATCCAGACGAAATTTCCGCCACCGTCCTCTTAACGGCATTGAATCGCTTTCTCCAAGAGAAAACCGGCTCAAAAATGGCTTTCCTGGACGGTTCACCCACAGAAAGGTTGTGTCAGCCAATCATTGACCACATCACTGAACGCGGTGGCGAGGTGCGCCTGAATGCGCCATTGAAAGAGATTTTACTCAATGAGGATGGAACTGTAAAAGGATTCCTGCTGCGGGGCTTAAACGGGGCAGAAGATGAAATATTTACAGCGGATACCTATGTATCTGCTCTGCCAGTTGATCCTTTAAAGCCGATTTTGCCAAGTTCTTGGAAAGCAATGGAGTTTTTCCAAAAATTGGAGGGTTTGGAAGGTGTACCAGTGATTAATGTTCATATCTGGTTTGATCGTAAATTAACAGATATTGATCATCTGCTATTTTCCCGTTCTCCACTCCTCAGCGTTTATGCTGATATGAGTAATACTTGCCGTGAATATGCCAATCCTGACCGTTCCATGTTGGAATTGGTTCTAGCGCCAGCCAAAGAGTGGATATCTAAATCCGATGCAGAAATCGTTGCTGCAACTATTACTGAGTTAGAAAAACTTTTTCCCCAGCACTTTGGGGGAGATAATCCGACTAAAATACTGAAATATCATGTGGTGAAAACACCGCGTTCAGTTTACAAAGCTACTCCAGGTCGCCAACAGTACCGCCCTTCACAGCAAACCCCCATTTCTAACTTCTATCTGACTGGGGATTATACAATGCAACGCTATCTCGCCAGTATGGAAGGGGCTGTACTTTCTGGTAAACTAACAGCGCAGGCGATATTTCAAGCGCTGACGGTAGCAAATTCCTCTAACCTGCAAACGCCAACACGACCGCCCGCCACGAATGCTGCAACTGCCTGATTCCCCCCCGCGCATGAAAACGCTGGTCTCTCTAGATGAGTCATATACCCTTTGCCGGGAACTCACGGCTAAGTACGCTAAAACTTTTTATTTAGGTACAATGCTGATGAGTCCGGCCAAGCGTCAATCTGTCTGGGCAATTTATGCCTGGTGTCGCCGTACAGATGAGTTAGTGGATGGTCCGGCATCTGCTATCACCACCCCAGAAACCCTAGAACTATGGGAAAATCAACTGGAATCCATTTTTGCGGGATGCCCATTGGATAATTATGATGTAGCGTTAGTAGATACCCTCCAACGCTTTCCGCTAGACATTCAACCCTTTCGGGATATGATCGCCGGTCAGCGGATGGACTTGTATCGCAGTCGCTATGCAACTTTTGAGGACTTATACCTCTACTGCTACCGAGTAGCGGGAACTGTGGGTTTGATGTCAACGACGATTATGGGGATAGATAATAGTATCTACACAGCCCCTTGGCATCAAAACCAACAGCCCTATCTTCCTATAGAAGAGGCGATCGCCTTGGGGATTGCTAATCAACTTACCAATATTCTCCGTGATGTTGGTGAAGATGCCCGCCGAGGCAGAATCTATCTTCCCCTAGAGGATTTGGCCAAATTTAATTACACCGAGGAAGAATGTATTCGCGGCGTAGTGGATGACCGCTGGCGTTCACTCATGCGGTTTCAAATTGACCGCGCCCGTAAGTTTTACATCCAAGCAGATAAGGGTATTAGTTACCTGGCTGCTGATGCTCGGTGGCCTGTTTGGTCTGCATCTATGCTATATGAGCAGATTTTAGAGGTGATTGAGCGCAATGATTATGATGTGTTCAGTCAGCGAGCTTATGTTCCCCAATGGAAAAAGTTACGCACCTTGCCAGCAGCTTGGATGCGATCGCAAGTTTTATAGATTGGTCATTGGTCAGGCAATTTTGGATTGACGATTTTGGATTTTGGATTGACTCCACCCTAAAGTGTAGAAGCTCGAAAATCTTGGGTTTGGGATTTATGATTTTTCCGTTAGTAGAGGACTAAGTCCTGTACCAACTTTTTTTAATCTAAAATCTAAAATCTAAAATCTAAAATTCCCGGTCATTGGTCATTGAATTTATTTGGAAAATGACTATTGACAGACTCAAAAACTTCTGCTACGATTATTACTCATGAACTGGAGAGGTGGCTGAGTGGTCGAAAGCGGCAGATTGCTAATCTGTTAAGGGATTATATCCCTTCGGGGGTTCGAATCCCCCCCTCTCCATTTTTAAGTGGGTGCGTTCACAAGTTGTAACGCACCTTTTTTGTGTTATTTTTTAGCGACCATATTCATATCCCAAGTATATAGACCGATTTGGTTAGGAACTCTGACAAATCGGCCTGTGCGATGACCCCTAGATAGTTCATTGAGAACCTTATTTTTAACCTCTCTGACTTCTTCTGCATCCAGATGTCCATAAATGCCATTGACTATCTCATTCACATTGAAAATTCGTCCCGGATTTTGTTCTAGAAATAAGGTGAGAGCATCAATTAAAAATTGACCATCAAATTGTGCCAACATTGGGACTACTTTCGTTTGGGGTCTGACGAAATGTTTGTTGGTTTTGGTGGATTTAATACCCCTAGATATTCCCCTACCTTGAATTGGGCCTAGTGAATTTAAATCTAGGGTATAACAGCCCGGTTCATTGGGAATCGCTGACCAATAACCACTTTCCCTCCCTTGGGTCAGAGATGATTGGACTCTACCTTTAACGACTTTGAAAATAGTAGACTCTAAATCACCATAGAGCGATCGCACGATAAAATCTATGTGACAGACAGTTCCCACATATTCTCGCAATAGCTTTTTGAGTGCTTCCATGCGAGTCATATTTCCATAGTGAGACAGCATGGGAACATCTTCCCCCTTACCAACATAGTGACGACGCTGATAGGAAAAATTGTTTGAGTCTTTAACTTCAGAGAGGGAATGGTCGACCTTGAAAGGGTCTGATTGAGGAATTTCTGACTCTAGAGGCTGCAAATATTCCAGATTGGAACTGTGATTGGAAGACAACAACAATAGTGAATCTTCTTCGTCAGCCTCAACTTGTTCGTTGTCATCAGTATAAGACCATGTAGATAACAAGGATTCTACATTATCTAATTGCGATCGCGCCTCTATGAATAGACGTTGGTACTTTTGGGCGAGACTCCCATAGTAATCTCGTAATTCCAACAATGGCGTAATAAATACTTCGGGTGGTGCTTGTAATTGTCCTGGAGAATTCATAGCAATTCACTCAACCTAAATCTATATTGCTGGTGTAAGTCATGGCTCTAGGTTTGCTTGGTGTAGATACCTGGAGTGATTTTTTAGGAGGTTGGGGAGGACGACAACTTTCACAATATAAAGGGCGAGTTCCGAAAGTTTCCCGCTTTGTAGCCTGATTACATTCTTTACAAACAAAGTGGAAAACTCGTGTATGAATCAGTCTTTTGTGCGCTCGGACAGTATATTCTCTAACATCAATTACTTTGGTTGCCATAATTAATAATTGCCAATCTCAATCCTCTTTATATAGCTATTCAAGCAAATGAAACTGTATCAGTGTGTGTTTTTGTAGAAGTTTTCTCAAAAATCGAAACCCCCTATCTAGGTCAAAGATACAAACTGCTATTTCCGATATATTAACAGCGACTGAGATATATTTGCTCATATCTTACATAAAAGTAAGAAAAGGATATAGGCTAGATTTTTGTCCCCATAACTCGTAAATATAAAAATGCCTTTTATCATCTATCTTGAGAATTAACTATGTAATTAGAAACATATTTTTAGAATATAAACCATTAATCATGAATTATTATCCCTCCCACTTGCCACAAAAAAATGAAGGATGAAGTGATTGCAAATGACAGAGCGGGGAACTAGTGAAGCAGCGCGGTCTTGGGGGTTTCCCCCATGAGCGACTGCTGAACCCCGAAGGGGCTACGCCTTCCGAGGTGTCGTGACTCAAATAACGGCTACCCCAAGAGACTTGCCCTGAACGAAGTCGAAGGGCAAGTCTCTCAGGGTGGTCTGGTCAGTACGGCTTGCTTGATTACTCTTGCAAGCCCAGTCCCTTTAGGGCTGGGTTACTGACCCTTACTACTTCATTTCAACCAAAAACCATTAGCCGAGACTAACCTTCACAGCCCTGTGTTTTTCCGATTCGGCTTTAGGAATGGTCAAATGGAGAATTCCATTCTTATATTCTGCTACGACCTTCTCATTATCCACGACCGCAGGCAAGGCGATTATCCGTTGGAACTTGCCATAACGAAACTCTGAGCGAGTCATGCCTTCCGCTTCTGTTGTTGTTTCCGATTTGCGCTCGCCGCTAATAGAAACCGACTCAGGAGTGACCTCAACATTAAGATCCTTCGCATCCAAGCCTGGTATTTCGACTTTCAACTTCAAATCACTATCGGTTTCCGCAATTTCGGCAGGAGGAATAAAAGTCAATCCTATTTTTTCCCCTCCGTCGGGTGGTAATAATTGCTCAAACAAACGATCCATTTGCTGACGGATAATACCCATTTCAGGGAATGGTTCCCAGCGTTCTATTTCCCGTAAAGGATTCCAACGTACAAGTGTCATATCTATCTCCTCAAAAATTCACTATTGGACTTTCTGATTTGGTGAGACTGAATCTTAAGCTTCTGACTTGGTAAACAATAATACTACTGGTAAAACTTCTAACCTTTAACTTCTTGAAGCTTAATCTTTAGCTTCCCAATTAAATAGTAGCACCAGAAAATCAATTGATTACAGTTCGGTTTTATAGATATGATCGTCGTGATAACCGTACTATATAAATCCTCAATTATTTTGAATAGTATAGATTCGGTAATGATTCCCCCATCACTAGGTATATTTTTCATGTTTTAGAAGATAAATTAGAAATAGGATTGGAGGGATTGAATTAGATGGTTAAGTAAAGTAGTCTTAGCAGTGTTGATAAAAAAATGATCACCATCTATCATTTGTAATAAAAAAGGGGCGACAGTTTGTTTTTCCCATGCAGCAATGGCAGTATAACTAACTCTTGGGTCTTGTAAACCACCGAAAGCAGTAATAGGACAATCTAAAGGAGGTTGGGGAGTATAAATATAGGATTCTAAAACTGTAAAATCAGCGCGGATAATCGGTAAAAATATCTGCATCAAGTCGGCATTGTTTAGCACTTCTTGGGGAGTTCCATTCAATTGGGATATTTTGGCTAAAAAATCGGTATCTGGTAATTGAGAAATTGGCGGTTTTTCAGCAGATAATTGTGGGGCTTGATGAGCAGCAACAAAAAGATGTAAAGGGTGAAAATTATATTCAGAGCGCAGTCGCCTAATTAACTCAAAACTAATTAATGCACCCATACTGTAACCGATGAAAGCATAGGGTTTATCTAGATAGGGGATGATATTGGTAGCTATTGCTGGAACTAAAGGTTGAATTTTTGTGTATGGAGGTGATTTGATTTGTTTACCTCTTCCGGGAATTTCTATGGGGCATAATTCAATAGTTGCTGGTAAATCATCAGCCCATGTCCGAAAAATCGTAGCACTACCACCGGCATAAGCAAAGCAAAATAGGCGTACTTTGGCATGGGGATTGGGTTGAGGGCAAGTTATCCAATTTGTGAAGGTAGTTTCAGTGAACATAATGGGGTTTTTATGGGGTTGCTTGACTTATCTTAATTTTCAAAGACACCAGTTTCAACAATAGCTTTGCACAATTTATCAATTACGGGAACTGAAACACTATTTCCAATTAGTTTCATCCATCTTGGTCTTGACTCTGGTAATTTAAAATCTTGAGGAAATCCCTGTATTAAACAAGCCTCGCTTTTAGTAATTTTTCTAAATTCTCTTGATTCGTAAACTTCTTTTATAAATTTATTTTTAAAATCATGATGATTTAGTGCTTCAATTGTCTTTAAAGTGATAAAACCATTTGTGTCGCTGGCAACTAGAGTTGGGAAAATGTCAGAACTTGGTAAAAAGATCCGACTTACACCAAATAATCCTGTGCTTATTTTCGTGTTTTTAAAATCATAGCGAATTTCGGTACACTCAATAATATCTTTTTGTTTGAGAGACTCTATTATTTTTTTAATTGACATCTTTTCTAATTTAAACACTTTCTGACTTTTTAAGCTGTCAATTATTATTTCTGTATTATTGGTAAATGAAAGTAGAATCTCTTCATCCTTTGTCAAGTCTTGAATATTATCCTGTTTAAGAATAAAACAATATTCTTCTGATTTGAAAATTTCTAATTGTACCAGTTCATCAATTTCTGCTTGTGTAATTGATGAATCTAGGTTTTGAAAATGTTCTAATGATAAAGGGTTTCCGTCTAATGCACCATAATTACTTTTGCGTCTGTTTTTAAGTAATAATAAACAAATATCTTTCTGTCGTTGAGTAGTTTCAATAATGTCCCAGGAATGTATTGTTGTATGACCATTTCTCAAGTCATTAAATAAAAAGTAATCATTGAATCCGTTGGTACTTGAAAGACTCATACTTTTAGATTCAACAATATTGCCAAATATGTCTCTCTCAACAATCTTATTATCTATTTTTTGTTGTGGTAGAATACCTAATATATCGCTAAGTTTTAGTTTTTTATCTGTTGGTTTTGGTAAGTTGAATTTTTGGAAATACTCTTTTTCCTGAAATCCAATTATATATATGCGAATCCTATTTTGGGGTACACCATAATCAAAGGAGTTAATAACAAAATAGTTGGCATGATAGCCTGCTTGTTCAATTCTTTCTAAAATATAAGATAAAGCCTTTTTATTCCGAGGATCAACCAATCCTTTGACATTTTCAAAAATAAATGCTTTTGGTTTGGATTGTTGAAGTAAATAAATTGTATCGTTCCATAACTGACCTCTATCATCATCAAAACCGAGATTTTTACCTGCAATTGACCAGCTTTGACAAGGAACTCCAGCAGTTAATAAATCGTGAGGTGGTAATTCTTTAATTTTGGTAATATCTCCTAAGTTAGAACTAGGATCAATTTGAAAGTTTTCACAATACGTATTGATTGCATCTTGATTTATTTCACTAAAACCTAGACAATGACCACCATTCTTGCTTAATGCCATTTTAAATCCACCAATTCCAGCAAAAAGGTCAACAAAAGTAAATCGTATATTCTGCATTTTACATCTCTTATTTATATAAATTATTTTAAACCCCCTTCTTCAAAATCTTTAGGAGGTTCAATTCCTAAAAATTCTCGATAGATTCTTTCTTTGTTGACTACTAAACTTCCTTCGGTAGCCGATAGCATAATTGCTGCGATCGCTAACACTCGTAATGTACCATCTGATAATAATGCAGCGTCACAATAGCGAGGTTGATCACCAAAAGTTTCTCTTAGTCGCACCATAACTTCATCCCTGGGACCAGTCAGGAAATTTAGTCCATCTATAGCCTGTTCTGGTAAACTCTGGATGAAATTGAGAATTATCTGTTGATTTTCAGGCTGGTTTTCCCATAAACGATATAAAACGCTAGAAAGATTTTTACCATCTTCATATAATCTTTTATCAGACTTAAAGCTATATTCACGCATCCTGGCAGGAACAGGATCTAAAAATAAGATATTATTTAAAACTCGTTGATATTCGCGGGCAATCTCAGGAATTATCTTTTGGGACTTTTCATATTTGATATCAAAACGCGCAGGGCTATCTAATTGCACGAATATAGCCATTTGATCACTACAAGTTATTCTTGGCTTGTTTTGACCCCTTGTAAAGTTGTTATAGGCCACACTAACATCAGTATTTATTCCCTGGGAAGGTTGATCTAATTCATACAAGGAAACTGTATTGATTGAGTCAGTAATTCGTTCACTACTGATGTGTAGTTCCCCATCACACACGTTCAGAGTTATATTTAATTCATTCCATTCAGGTAAATCTAATCGGCAACCGATGGTAAAACTTGACTGCCCATGATAGCATAAATCATTTACTCTACCACGCACCACTGCCTCGGCACTATTCACAGCATATTGAATACTAGAAAGTTTTTGCCCTTGTGCAAGCCATGACAAAAATCGCAAACCTTCCAAAGCGTTACTTTTACCTGCGGCGTTTGCACCTATTAAAACAGTCAAAGACCCCAAAGGTAAGTGGCCTGTGCTGTAACTTTTAAAATTAGCTAGGGTAAATTCGATTAGCATGAGACAACAACCTATTATTCACAGAATAAATCCTATATGCAACAAATTGATCAAAAGTCAACTAAAAAAGCATGGTCTAGAGCAATATCTCAACCAGCAACAGAATTTTCTGCCACTCAATTACCTATTCTCGCAGGTACAATCCCCGATGGTTTACGGGGTACACTGTACCGGAATGGACCAGCACGACTAGAACGAAATGGTATGCCAGTGGGACATTGGTTTGATGGAGATGGAGCAATTCTGGCTGTTAATTTTACCAATGCAGAAACATTTGCAGTTTATCGCTATGTGCAAACTACAGGTTATCAAGAAGAAACTGCTGCGGGTAAATTGCTTTATGGTAATTATGGCATGACTGCACCAGGAATTATCTGGAATCAATGGATAAAACCCATAAAAAATGCGGCGAATACTTCAGTTTTGGCATTACCTAATAAACTTTTGGCATTGTGGGAAGGTGGTAAACCTTATGCTTTAGATTTGCAAACTTTAGAAACTTGTGGTGAAGATGATTTAGGCAGTTTAACTAAGGGATTAAGTTATTCTGCCCATTATAAGCGGGATGCAAATACAGGGGAAATTTTTAATTTTGGTGTAACTCCTGGATTAAATGCCACACTTAATGTTTATAAAAGTGACTCTACGGGCAAAATTATCCGCACAGAAACATATCAATTAGAAGGTGTACCACTCATACATGATTTTGTTTTAGCAGGACAGTATCTAATCTTTTTTATTTCGCCAGTGAAGTTAAATCTTTGGCCTGTTTTGTTAGGGATAAGGAGTTATAGTGATTCCCTAGAATGGCATCCTGAATTAGGAACTCAGATTATAGTGATTGATAGAGAAAGTTTATCTTTAGTCAGTCGAGGAGAAACTGAATCTTGGTTTCAGTGGCATTTTGCTAATGGTTATGTAGATGCTAGTGGTGCAGTAATTGTGGATATTGCCCGTTATGAAGATTTTCAAACTAATGAATATCTTCGGGAAGTAGCTACGGGAGAAACTCACACAATTGCCAAAAGTACATTTTCACAAGTTCAACTTAATCCTTTAACTGGAAAAGTGATTAAAATTGAAACCCTTTCAAATCAACATTGTGAATTTCCGAGTGTTCCTCCCCAAAATGTTGGTCAATTTTCTCGCTATACCTATATGTCAGGATTCCAACCAGGAACAGATGTTGGTAAGGAGATTTTAAATAGTATTGCTCGTTTTGATCACAAAACTGGAACTTTAACACAAGCAAACATAGGAGAAAATCGCTATCCTTCCGAACCTATTTATGTGCAAAATCCGCAAAACTCTGAACAAGGTTGGGTGTTAACTGTGGTTTATGATGGTAATACTCATAGTAGCGAAGTTTGGGTATTTGCGAGTGATAGGTTAAATGCAGAACCTGTTTGTAAACTGGGATTACCCAGCGTTATCCCCCACAGTTTTCACGGTACATGGAAACCTGCTTAGAAAAATCCAATCATAGGAATTACGAACCGCAGAGGACACAGAGGACACAGAGGTTAGAGAGGAATGGGAGTTGAAAATAATTTCTGTGTAAGTCCTAAATCAAGCTAGGGGTGGGGTTTCTCCACCTTTTAGCTTGAGGACTTGATTTGTAATTGTAAAGTTTTGTAACGATATAGATAATATTACTCTACATTCACAGAAGAACTCATAGAACCAAAAGTTAATTCTTAACATCTATGAATCTTCAACAAGCAGAATTATATCAACGTCTTCAAGAGTTTTCTTTAGATGAAGAAAATGTTGCTTTCTCTTTTAGTCAAAGATTAGCAAGGGAAAATAACTGGACATTTGAATATACTCAGCGGGTAATTGATGAATATAAAAAATTTGCTGTTATTGCTGTTTTTGCAGGTCATCCAGTTACACCTTCTGATCAAGTAGATCAAGTTTGGCATTTACATTTAACATATACTCAATCTTATTGGGATGATTTTTGTGAAATATTAGGTAAACCATTAGATCATGGTCCGACTCGCGGTGGTAATAAGGAATATCATAAATTTAATCATTGGTATGTGAATACTGTAGATACTTACAAAATCTTTTTTGGAGAAAATCCACCTGTAGATATTTGGCCAGCCCCTCATATTCGTTTTGATTTGGATGCTAATTTTCAGCGTGTAGATACTCATAAAAATTGGATTTTACCAAAACCAATCTTAAAGTTTCCTGAGATAGATATTTCTCGTTTTATTCCTCAGAGAGTTTATCTAGCATTTTTGTTTACTTTGACATTAATTTTCACCAATTCTCAGGTTTTATTAGCCTCGAATAATACTAATTCCCAAAGTTCTCAAAGTTCTGAAAATTCTCTAGGATTTTGGTTTTTTTTGATAGTAGCTGGTTCTGTAATCTTCGTGATCTTCACATCTGGTAGTAGCGGTGGTGGTGGAAGTAGTGGCGGCGGTGATGGAGGTTGTGGTGGTGGAGGTTGCGGAGGTGGTTGTGGTGGTGGAGGTTGCGGAGGTGGTTGCGGTGACGGTGGTTGTGGTGGCGGTTAATCGTTTTCAAGACTATTGATTTTTATCTCACGCAGAGGCGCAAAGGACGCAGAGAAAAGGAAAATATGAAGAAACTATTGATGAGAAGAATCTCTTTTCTGAATATTTTGACTAAACGAATGGGGAAAAATAAGTAGGTCAACATAATAAAACCAAATTGTGTAAAGAAAAGTAAAATGTCTCCCATCTTCAGCTTCCCAAAAAGAAACCTTAGCAATTTGATTGCAAAACTATATACTTTGAATAAAAAGGGTAAAATCGGATGAAAATATCAAAATTAACAAGTTTGGTTTTTGTACTAGGAGCAATATTATATAGCTCTAAAGTTGATGCTCAAAATGTGCCGAATATTTTAGAGTCAGGAAGAGAATCAAGATCACTGTTAGTTCAAGTTAATCCTCAAGATGCAGAATTTTACTTCAAGCGAAGTGGAGTCCAATTTCAATCAGGAGATTTGAAAGGGGCGATTGAAGATTATAACCAAGCATTGCGTCTTAATCCTAATTTTGCATTAGCCTACATCAATCGGGGTGCTGCCCGTCGTAAATTGGGAGATTTTACAGGGGCAATTGAAGATTTCAACCAAGCCCTACGTCTAAATCCTAATGATGCCCTAATATACTACAAACGAGGTCTTGTCCACAATAAATTGGGAAATATGAAAAGAGCTATTACCGATTTGCAAAAAGCATCTGAACTATTTCAACAACAAGGGAGAATAGCTGAATATCAATCTACTCTCGATTTAATTAAAATCATAAATATTCAGATAACAAAATAAAAATAATGGTATTATCTATCAAAATCAAACTAACCTAATCAAATGGATGAATTAGAAGCAAAAATCCTCCAACTTATTCAAGAAACCTGTCAACATCCTACTGGTAGTCTTGCCCGTCAAAAAGGATTAAATCAGATTATTTTACTAATTCAAAAAACAGGTAAATTATTGCGTGGTGCAGGTATACCTGATGCCGAAGAAGCTTTACAGGAAACTTGGTGGTATTTTTGCCGTAATCTTTGTGAAGCTACTAGCGCAAAAGAACCTTATACTCCTGATAAAAGTAGCGTGATTACTTGGATTAACAATTACTTAAGTTATCGGTTACAAGATAAACGGATTAGTTATTATGAACAAAAAAGTAAATTCGATTTTTTCTTAGAAGAAAATGATCAACTAGATCCTGCAAATTTAATTCCTGCACCTACAGAACCAAGACCAATATTAAATGAAATTCAAGAATGGTTAAAAACAAATTCTTCACAACTAAAACGTATTCATATCCGAAATCGTCCAGATGTTAATAGTTACATTTTAATTACTCGTCGTTTACCACCAGAAAAATCTTGGCTAGATTTATCTGTAGAGTTTGGTATACCTGTAGCAACTCTTAGCAATTTCTATCAACGTCAATGTTTTCCCCGTCTGCTCAATTTTGGTAAATCCCAAGCTTATTTTGATAGCGAAGGTTACTTTGATATATAAATTATGAATTATCCTACTGAACAACAAAGCATTTCTATTCCTATTTCGGCAAAGTTCCGAGATACAGCTTTACAATTTGCCCAAGAACAACCAAATCCAGAAAAAGCAAAACTCGTATATCTGAATACTTTAGCTGTACAAGTTGTGAATAACTACTTGCAAATGTTAGATATTTCTACTACATTAGAAGCTAGTCATAGTTGGGATTATTGGGGAAGAATAGCTGGAAATGTAGCAGATTTATTATTAACTGGAATTGGACATTTAGAATGTAGATATATCAGAACAGGAGATCAGATTTGTTATATTCCTCCTGAAGTTTGGCATCATCGTTTTGGTTATGTGGTAGTAGAAATTAATCAAACCTGCCAAGAAGCCAAAATCAGAGGATTTTTACCCCAAGTTACGACAACAGAAATTAAACTAGAACAGTTACAACCATTAGAACTTTTCCTAGAACATTATCATCAATCTTCGGGTGTACAATTAAGACAATGGTTAGAGGGAATATATACATCTCAATGGCAAAATGTTGAGGAATTAGCTTTACAAAAAACTTCGCAATTAGCCTTTCGTTCTGCAAAAGTGCGTGGATTTGAAATAGATACATCCAAAAAAGTTTGGCAAGTTGTTGAACAATTATATCCTCATCAGAGTTGGGAAAAAATCTTGCCATCAACATTATTACAAAATTCAGATGTAGAAGTAACGGATATTCTTGTTCATCTTTTACAAACTACAAATGATGAAGAAATTCGTTGGACTCTAGCAGAGATTTTATGGACAATTACACCAAATCATCCTGTTATTACTGCTAGACGAATTATGGATTTAGGAATGCAGTTATCAGGTAAACCTGTAGCTTTAATGGTGGCTATATTACCCAAACAAGATAAAACTTTTGCGGTGCTTTTGCGGGTATATCCAATGGGAAATCAATTTTACTTACCGACAGGTTTAAAATTAGCGGGATTATATGAAAATGGACAGTCATTTTTAGAAGTTGAAGCCAGAGAACAAGGAGATAATTACATTCAATTAAAATTTTGTGCTGAATTGGGTGAAAAATTCCAAATTCGGGTTATTCTAAATAATGCAACTATTACAGAAAAATTTGTCATTTAACTAGACAAATCAATTAGTTGTAGGTTGGGTTGAGGCTTTGCGAAACCCAAGCAATTCGCAAAAATGTTGGGTTATGCCTACGGCACGCTACGCGAACACGTTGTTCAACCCAACCTACATGAACTATTATAAAAAATTTGTCATTTAACTAGACAAATCACTTAGGGTAAAAACAGTGGGGAAGCTGATCATATTCGAGATTGGGGAAGGTAGTTTTGAAACAGGATTTCCTGTCAAAATCAGAATTGGGGAAGACGGTAAACCCCATTTCGCAGAAATTTCTGGCAGATTTCCACCAGCTTTAGAAATTCCTCAAACTTATTATGAATGGCAATCAGCTTATTATCAATTACCTGGAAATTGGTTAATTACTGTTCCCCAAACTCAAATTACTAATGTATCTACTACAGAAGTTTGTGATACTGCTGCTAAAAAATTTCAATCTAGTTTTAATGATTGGTTAAATCAACCATCTGTCAGAAAATTAGAAAGGCAATTTTTACAAAAAATCGGTGATTGGCATAATGTCAGATTTATTGTACAAACACAAGATTCACTTTTAAGAAGACTTCCTTGGCATTTGTGGGAAATATTTCATACCAGTCATATTCAACCTGAAGTTGTCATTAGTTCCGAGTATGAACCATCAAAAATTCAATTAAAAAGTCCGGTAAAAATTCTGGCTATTTTAGGTAATAGTCAAGGGATTGATATTCAACCAGATTTACAAGCATTGACAGCAAAATTACCAGGGGCAATTATTGAACCTTTGCTGCAACCATCCCGTCAAGAACTTGTTAATAAATTATGGTATCAACCTTGGGATATTTTATTTTTTGCTGGACATAGTTGCAGTCAAGAAGGTGATAGTTGGGGAGAAATTCAAATTAATGACAATGAAAGTTTATCACTTTTAGAGTTGCGTCACGCTCTGGGATATGCTGTAAAAAAAGGATTGAAGTTAGCAATTTTTAATTCTTGTGATGGTTTAGGATTAGCGCGTAATTTAGCTGATTTACGCATACCTTATACAATTGTGATGCGAGAACCTATTCCTGATATTGTCGCTCAACATTTTCTAGAATATTTTCTCACAGTTTTTGCATCTGGTGAATCTTTATATACTTCTGTACAGCAAGCGCGTGTGCGGTTACAGGAAGAATTAGAAAATCAATATCCCTGTGCTTCTTGGATACCTGTAATTTTTCAAAATCCAGCCGCAGCATTACTCAAATATCCCCAACCTCGCAATTTACAAAAAATAGTTTTACAGTCAGCAATAGCTACGATGTTATTAGTAATTATCGGTGCTATTTCATGGCTGAGTTTCCAGGAAATCAAATTGCGAAATCGGTTTAGTTATGGGGAGAAAATATTATTTAATTCTCCAACTAATTTGGATAAACAAGCAGCTATAACAGCATTTTGGTGGAAAAATTATAATCTGGCAATTAAAAAATTTACCACCTATTTACAAGATTATCCTAATGATCCAGAAGCTAGAATATATTTAGAAAATGCGAAGGTTGGAAATAAAGAAGTAATCAAAATTGGTGTAGCTGTACCGATAGGTAGTAATCCTCCCGTAGCGCAAGAAATCCTGCGAGGAGTCGCACAAGCTCAACAAGAGATAAATCATGATGGTGGAGTGAATAGTAAATTTTTACAAATTCAAATTACTAATGACAATAATAACCCAGAAATAGCTCAACAAATAGCGGCAAGATTTGTCAAAAATAAAGATATTTTAGCTGTAATTGGTCATAATAGCAGTGATGCTACCGTACCAGCTTCTAATATATATCAATCTGGCAAATTGGTGATGATTTCCCCAACCAGTAGTTCTACAAAATTAACTGACCGTGAAGATCAAACCAATGGTAATTATATTTATAGAACTGTAATTAGTTCTCATGTAATTGCGGAAACTCTGGCGGAATATGCCAAAAATAATGATAAAAGTAAGATTCTTATTTGCAGTGATTCTCAAGCAACGGATCAATCTTTCATTCAGGCTTTTATTAATACTATTAATAACAGAAATTTAGAATTAATTAGTGATATTCATTGTGATTTTTCTGCTAATAACTTTCAAAGTGATAAAATTATTCAAAATGCTATTAATCAAAATGTCAATACTATTCTGCTGAATCCTCATATTGATAGAATTAATCAAGCTCTGGAAATTGCTAAAAGTAATCAAGGTAAGTTATTATTATTAGGAAATCCTAGTTTACAAACACAAACAACTCTGGCTGCTGGTAATGCAGTTAATGGTATGATTATGGCAGTTCCTTGGCAAATTAATGATTTAGAAAATAAAGAATTTGTCAAAAGTGCTAATCAGATTTGGGGTGAACAAATTTTAATTACTTGGCGGACAGCTACGGCTTTTGATGCTACTAAAACAGTAGCTATTGCTATGGAAAAAAATGGTAATACTAGAATAGGTATTCAACAAGCTTTAAGTCATAACTTTGCTTTTTCAGGTGTGACAGGGACAATCAAATTTTTATCATGGGGCGATCGCATCAGTAAGGCTGTGTTAGTTCAAATACAACCAGATACTCAAGCACTTACAGGCTACAATTTTGTCCGCAAATAGTATAAAAAATTTGGTATAATTAGGTAAAAAATTAATTACCGTCTAGGAAAATTAAAAGTAAATTCTAATTATTTGACTAATGACTAATCAACACCGCATTGGCATTATTTTAGGAACTCGTCCCGAAGCTATTAAACTAGCACCAGTAATTCAAGTTTTTCAAAATTCTCCAGATTTTGAATTGCAGGTAATTCTCACAGGACAACATCGAGAAATGGTTGAACAAGTAATGCAATTGTTCAAACTCAAAGCTGATTGGAATTTAGAGATTATGCAGCGACAACAATCTCTTAATGATATTACTTGTCGAAGTTTACAGGGTTTAGAAGCATTATTTCAAGCTCAAAAATTAGATTTTGTAATTGTCCAAGGAGATACAACAACAGCCTTTGCGGCGACCTTGGCAGCTTTTTATCAAAAAATCCCTGTGGGTCATGTGGAAGCGGGTTTAAGGACTGATGATTTATTTAATCCTTTTCCCGAAGAAGCTAATAGAAGGTTGATTTCCCAACTGACACAATTACATTTTGCGCCGACTACTTTAGCTGTAGAAAACTTACAAAATTCTGGGGTATTAGGAGAAATTCACTTAACAGGAAATACTGTAATTGATGCCTTGTTAAATGTGGCTGCAAAAAAACCAGTTTGCAATATACCTGGGTTAGATTGGCATAAATATAGGACAATATTGGCAACAGTTCATAGACGGGAAAATTGGGGAGAACCACTGCAAGATATCGCTCAAAGTTTTTTACAAATTTTAGAGCAATTTCCTGATACAGCCTTATTACTGCCATTACATAAAAATCCCACAGTTAGAGAACCATTGCAACAGTTGTTAGGGAGTCATCCCCGCATTTTCCTAACAGAACCCTTGGATTATGCTGAATTAGTGGGAGCTATTGAGCGATCGCATTTAATCTTAACCGATTCCGGTGGCTTACAAGAAGAAGCCCCCAGTCTGGGTAAACCAGTCTTAGTTCTCAGAGATACCACAGAAAGACCAGAAGCCGTTACCGCCGGGACAGCCAAACTCGTAGGTACACAAACCGCAAATATTGTCACAGCCGCTAGTGAACTACTCAGCAACCCCGACGCTTACACGAAAATAGCCACCGCCATTAATCCCTTTGGCGATGGCCATGCAGCAGAACGCATCCTAGAAATTGTTAAAAATTACCAGCAACGGGCAACAGGAAAACAACTTTAGTTACAGCAGGTTGCAGGTATATAAAGGTACATTATAGCCCCTCATCCCTTGCGGTGAACTAGTAGTCTGTCAACCCGAAAATGACGGGTGAAGGCAAGCAGGGGGAGAAGAGAGGCAGGGGGGTTACGTTTCTGGAGATTATCGGTTTCATCTAATACTTTTCAAGCAACCTCTTAAACATGGCTAAGAGAACTCCACAAAAAAGATGATCCTAGCTTACGCATTGACAAAGTTTTCTAAATATGTAATGTAGATTTTATCTCTTGTAGGGTGCGTCAGACCAATAATTTAGTAAGGATCGTGGATTAAATAAGGTGTAATACTGCTAAGGAACGCAAATTTAATAACCTGCAATTCTGACTTAACCTGAAATGGTGCGTTACGCTGTCGCTAATACACCCTACTTTTACACTTTATTTAATTCATATTCCTTAGAGGTTGTTTGAAAACTTTTTCGTGTGGGATCTGACACCCGCAGATCCCCCTAAATCCCCCTTGGAAAGGGGGACTTTGAGGAATTTAGCCCCCCTTTGTAAGGGGGGTTGGGGGGATCTCAATTAATTCTGATACTTTTCAAACATCCTCTAAGAGACTTCCAAGAAATAAATTATCCTGATTAACGAACCACGGAGGCGCAGAGGACACAGAGGAATAAGGGTTTGAGAGATTTTTGCGTTAGGTGGTTTATCGGTTGTCAAGAGATTGCTTCCTTTCACTCGCAATGACAACTCATGCAGCACAGGTTTATTAGAGACTTCCAATCAAAAAAATATCCCAAAATTTCTTGTGGTGCGGGACGAATTGCCCGCTAATCATCAAGGACGGGCAAGGATGCCCATCCCACAAAATTGGATCATTTGTTTGTGGAGTTCTCTAAATACCTAAAGCTCTCCGAGTTTGATAACCAACAACGCCATCTACACGCAGTCCGTTACGTCTTTGGAAGTGACGAATTGCGTTAATGGTGCGTGAGCCGTAAACACCATCAACTCTAATCCCTAAAGCTCTTTGAATTTCTCTAACTCGTTCACCTCTTGAGCCATATCCTACCGTCACCCTACCCCCAACACCGTATCCAGAACGATATCTGCGGTGAGAATAGCCAGGAGTATTACCAATCCATCTTTCAGCAGCATAGTATCCTCGGTAACGTCCCGAAGAAATTCTCGCAAATCCATTTCTGACACTGCCTGTTTCACCAATATATGAACCATTGCGGACACAAGCTACAGATGAATTTGCAGTGCTAGGTCCGGTACGAATATAAAGACAATTTCCATTCGTGCTGACATATTCTGCGGAAGCAAACTGCATTTGAGTCACTGTAGCTAGTAATATAGTCACACCAGCCAAAGTTAACCATGCCGAAGATTTAAAAATTTTCCGCCAATTAAATGACGATTTGGGAAAATTTAATGCAAAATTTTCATTTGGTTGTTCATCTTCTATATACATATATGAATAAGCCAAATATTCCATAATCACCTGCTCCTTTATGTGAACTTTTACGATACTTTTGTCTAGTTTTAATCTTTATTGATTTTATACTTCTTTAGCACAATATGTTGGCTACTATATTCCGCCATCTGAACTGTCACATCAGGTATTTGTAATGAAATCATCAATTACATAAAGAGGTTAGTATTTTTATTTCCCTAAACCACGAGAAGTGAGAAAACTATCCGCACGAATTGGACTACCATTGCGCCAAATTTCTATTTTCCCGGGGCTGATTAAGTAGGAAAAAGTACCATTTTCTGCCTGATATTTGTTATTATCAACTTTCCAAGCCCGAATTTTTAAAACTTGACTGGGTTCCTGTTTCAATTTCCCTAAATAAAATAACTGACCATTTTCTTCGCAAACTTTTATACTAACTGTTGCCGTCTCCCCATTCATAATTGTAGTCCCATGACAATCAGCATGATTACTTATAGGTGAAACTGGTTGTGGAGTTCGGGTAACTGGTTGATTTACTGGTGTTTTTGCGATCGTGACGGACGGTAATAAACTGAGAGGATTACTAGCTAAACGACCATCTGCATAAAATTCAAAATGCAAATGAGGGGCGGTGCTATTGCCTGTTGAACCCATTTCGGCAATAATTTGACCTTGTTTGACCTGTTGACCTTTACTGACCAATAAGCGGCTATTATGTCCGTAAACCGTCACATTGCCATTAAGATGTTTAATTTCGATAAAATTACCTAATCCCCAATCATCCCAACCAGCTTTGACAACTGTACCAGCCGCAGCAGCCAAAATCGGAGTCCCTTTTGCACCCGCAATATCAATTCCCTCATGTTGATATTTACGGAAACCTTGAGAAAGCACACCCTGAGTAGGCCAAATTAAGTTAGTAGCAGGTGCAAATGTGGTGTTAGTTAGAGAAACTGTTTGAGGTGAAGCTGGAGCAATTTGATTCAAGACTAGACTGCAAGAAATTAAACTCATTAAAGCGTAATTGCAAAAGCGGTAGATATTAACTTTTTTCATCAGTTTCTAGCCTCATAGTTGCTATAGCAGCGAAAAGAAGTCAAAGCCGACTACTGTAAATGGAGAAATGCTATAGTTACTTGCTATTTCAGTCTCAAATGTGTCACATCAGGACAGTTAGCTGGTTAAATTTACAACTTGTGCAAACTTACTATTTCCAGAAATAGATCCCCGACTTCTTAAAGAAGTCGGGGATCTTGTTTTTTTGGCACAATTAAATATGAAACCTCTCTCCAAACCTCTCCCCTACCAGGGGAGAGGCTTTGACTCCTCTTTCCCCTTGTAAAAGGGGAAAACAATAAAAATCCAGTTCCCTCCCCTTTATAAGGGGAGGGTTAGGGAGGGGTAAAACATTTGATACAGTAATCATGACTTTTCAAACAACCTCTAAGTTCCTGCTATAGTATAAGAAGCAACGAAAGGAACTGAAATAGTTGTATAACTACCTGCAACTATTTCCACAGCATAAGCATTTTGAACAGGTTTCCAGTCTAGAGGATATCCAGCAGGATCTAAATCAAGACGGTAAATACCCGGAGAAACTTTAAATAAAACACCTTGTTTTGTAATAGTTGCCAAACTAGGATTAAATTTTTTATTATTTAGGATTAATAGTAGTTCCATATCTTGAGTATAAATCTCTTCATTATTATCTCTAATACCATTATTATTCTTATCTAAAAAAGGTTGAATAAATATACCACCCTCACTGCGTAAATGTTCAGATTGAGAGTCTCCAAATCTTAAATTAGGACTGAAATTAACTACTGAACCAATTTCAAGTCGATAAGAAGTTGTATCTGATGTCATAGAAATTCCGTCATAACGCAAACGCAGAGACAAACCGGGAATAAAAAAGCCAAGGTTAATGTGGGCTTTGATGTGGTCAGGTTGGAATATCAGAATTTGCTGGAAGCACCTCTGAGCTTGGGTAAGTTCTGGTTGGAGCAACAAGAGACAACCTAAGTTATGCAGTGCATCTATAAAATTGGGTTGTAGTTTGAGGGCATTTTGGAAACAGGCGATCGCTTTTGAAAACTATCCCATCTGTTGTAAAATATTCCCCAGTTGGTAAGGTTTGATAGGTGGTGAAAGCAATGCTAATATGCTCATGTTGTGGGTATTCTTATGAACCTTCTGGTGGGTGGGGGATAGGGAATGGGATTGTATGGACAAGCCACGTAAGTTGTTAAACATTAATAAGATCCTATATAGCATCAATTAAGGTTTTCAAATTTTACCAGTGGGGAAGAAACCGAATAGTTTGACTACTCCACTAATTAAGGCAATAATTACTGCTACTAGAACTCCACGATTAATAAATTCTTGGTTATCTAGTCTTTTATCAATACCAATAACTTTTTCTTCTAAGGTTTTAATTTCCCCTGATAGTTTTTCATCTAGGCTTTTAATTTCCCCTGATAGTTTTTCATCTAAGATTTTAATTTCCCCAGATAGTTCTGCCTGTCCAATTTCCAGTTTATTTAGTCTACTATCAATAGTTTCTAGTTTTTGATTGACTTCAGCAAATTGCCGATCCATTTTTTGGTTGACTTCGGTAAATTGCTTCTCTATCTTTTGATCCAGACGAGATAATATTTCTTCGAGGGTATAAGTGAGAATTGGTGGGTTGGTTGTCATATATTTTGGTGATAGTTGTTTTATAGACAATAACAGCAGCACCTGTCATTTTACTAACAATCAGGGTTTTCAGATTTTACCAGTGGGAAAGAAACCGAATAGTTTAACTACTCCACTAATTAAGGCTATAATCACTGCTACTAGAACTCCACGATTAATAAATTCTTGGTTATCTAGTCTTTTATCAATACCAATAACTTTTTCTTCTAAGGTTTTAATTTCCCCTGATAGTTTTTCCTCTAGGGTTTTAATTTCCCCTGATAGTTTTCCATCTAGGGTTTTAATTTCCCCTGATAATTCTGCCTGTCCAATTTCCAGTTTATTTAGTCTACTATCAATAGTTTCTAGTTTTTGATTGACTTCGGTAAACTTTTGATTGACTTCAGTAAACTTTTGATTGACTTCAGCAAATTGCCGATCCATTTTTTGATTGACTTCGGTAAATTGCTTCTCCATTTTTTGGTTGACTTCGGTAAATTGCTTCTCTATCTTTTGATCCAAACGAGATAATATTTCTTCCAGAGTATAAGTGAGAATTGGCAGGTTGGTTGTCATAAATATTATTTAGAGAGGCGGGAGTTCCTCGACAAGTTGAGAGAGTTCAAAGGCGTTGCTGAGTAAAAGTATGATTTTATTTCACGCAGAGACGCTCCAGGCGCAGAGAGTAAGAGTTTGAGAGATGGAATTTTCGACTTTCATACCTCAATTCACCAACGCCGGGTTTTTATTTATGCCTTTGTTGATGCCATTGCCAAGCGTGAGAGACGATATCTTTAATACCTGGATATTGAGGTTGCCAATTTAAGATTTTCTGAGCTTTTTCGCTTGTACCAATTAGGGCTGGAGGATCTCCAGGACGGCGATCGCATTCTTTGACTGATATTACCATACCTGTGACATCTTCCGCCGCAGCAATCACTTCTCTAACTGAAAAACCGTTACCATTACCTAAGTTAAAAACTTCGCTTTCACCACCATTTAATAAATATTCTAGTCCTAAAATATGGGCATCGGCTAAATCATTGACATGAATATAATCGCGGATGCAAGTACCATCAGGAGTAGGATAATCAGTCCCAAAAATGCTAATAGCTTCCCGTTGACCTAATGCTGTTTGTAACACTAAAGGGATTAAATGGGTTTCGGGATGGTGATCTTCTCCTAATAATCCTTCAGGGTTAGCACCGGCAGCATTAAAATAGCGGAAACGTACTGATTTAAAATTGTATGCCACATCAAAATCAGTTAATATCCTTTCTACCATTAATTTAGTTGCCCCATAGGGATTAATGGGATTTTGGGGATGATCTTCCGTAATCGGAATAAAATTCGGTACACCATAGGTAGCACAGGTGGAAGAAAAGACGAATTTATGAATTGAAGCTGCTAACATTGACTCTAATAATGTCAACGTTCCTAAAACATTATTCCGGTAGTATTTAGCTGGGTCAGTGACAGATTCACCTACATAAGCATAGGCGGAAAAGTGCATAACTGCGGCAAAATGGCGACTCTGAAAAAGATTATCTAATAAAGTGCGATCGCTCGTATCCCCTTCTATCAATTCTACCTCTAAAACCTGTTCTACCAAATCCCGATGTCCATACACCAAATTATCCAGGATGACTACCTCATAACCAGCTTGCTTGAGTGCTAACACTGTATGAGAACCAATATATCCTGCTCCTCCCGTTACCAAAATGCTAGGTTTTCTCGCTGACATAGTTTATTTCTCCTTGATGGTTATTTTGTTAATCTAATTTAAGTAGGTTGGCGTTGAAAATTATCGTTATAGCAAGGCAAGAGGCAAGAGGCAAGAGGCAAGAGTAAAGAAGTTTTCAGCGATTTTACGTTTCTTTACACAGTTTGGTTTTATTGTGTTCACCTACTTAGCTTAATTTGAAATCAGATCCCCGACTTCTTTAAGAAGTCGGGGATCTGATCTTTGGTTAATATGCCTGTCCCAGCAAAGTTTTATTTACACTTTAATAAACCAGCGTTTCTGATACATTAAGACAGCCACACCATACCAAAATAACAAGGTAACAAATGCAAACAAAAATGAGCCGTTGAAATTTCCTGACCAAGATGCAAAGATATTGTGATAAATCCAATCATATACGCTAACGGCAGTTTCACCTGTACCCAGTTGAGTTTTGGCTATGATTTTAATTAGAAATACAGAAGCCACAAAAAGAGCGATCGCATTTAATCCCATGATCTCAAAAGGCTTACTCCAGCGTTTAATTAGCCTCACCTCTATCAACTCATAACAAGCTGCTAATAACATTAACGCCCAACCAGAGGTAAATAAAACATAGGAACTTGTCCAAATTTTCTTATTAATGGGAAATGACACATCCCAAATAATTGCAATTACCAAACAACACAAACCAAACAATACTAAATCCATGCTAGTTTGTGAACTAGCCTGTTTTTTATCTTTAATCCATTGCCCCGTAAAATAACCAGCTAAAACGCTAACTATTGCCGGAATAGTGCTAAAGAGTCCTTCTGGGTCTCCCAGAAAATTAAACCCATCACCCTTATACAAATGTGCTTTGGGAATAATTAATCTATCAATAAATGCGCCAAAATTACCTTCTCGCGTCAGCACTCCTGCACCATAATCAGGAACAGGAATATACATCATTGTTAACCAATAAGCAAGGAGTAATCCTCCTGCTACTAACCATTGACTTTTGCGAGGTAATTTTAAAACTATTAAAGATGCAAAAAGATAAGTTAAAGCAATCCGTTGTAATATCCCCATCAAGCGGATACTACTTAAATCAAAAGTCCAAACACCTTGATTCCAAAAACCATTTAATACTAAACCCAATATAAATAGAATCGCAGTCCGGCGCAGGATGCGTAAATAAACTGCTTGAGTAGGTTTGTTCTGGGCGGTATATTTTGCTAAAGAAAACGTCATTGCTACACCGACAATGAATAAAAAGCAGGGAAATATTAAATCAGTAGGTGTACAACCGTGCCATTTGGCATGACTGAGGGGACGATAAACATCATCTGCAACTCCGGCCATATTAGCGAGAATCATCGCTGCAATGGTGATACCACGAAACACATCAAGTGAACTCAGACGCATAAGCGGAATAATCTATTTGAGAGTCTAACGGGTACTTTTTTCTTCTAGAAACTTACCAATGTCACCATCAAATAAGTCAATGATGGTACTAACAACCACTTTAATTTTGAGGGGATTATTTCCATAGAGATAGCATAGTTCATATTTTTGTTCATCAGTTCCCAATAATTGTTTTGATTGGATTAGGGAAAAAGCTATTTCTGATGAACCCAATAATCCCAAAGAACGTACTGATAATGTCCACTTCTCCATAAAACCAACTTCAGCAGGTTTGGATTGACTTGTGAAAATGAGACAGCTTTGATGGTGTGTTTCCGCAATTATTTGGGTTAGTTGAGTATATTTTATATAATTAATATCTGAAGCCGGGTCAAGATTATCCAAGATAATCAGACAACGACGAGTACGCAAATAATGGATAACTCGATTAATGTCGGATTTGCTTTCTTTGTGATTAGAGACAAAAGATAGCAAGTCAGTGATCATACTCTCAAAAGATGGAACAGTAGGCACTGAACGCCAAAAAACGCAATCAAACTCACCCCCAATCTGTTTTGCTAGTTGAGTAGCTAAAGCTGTTTTACCAATTCCACTGATACCGAACAATCCTACCAACCGACAGCTATCTTGGATAATCCATGATTCTAACTGTATCAGTTCTTCCCTACGTCCGTAAAATGGTGAAATATCAATTGCTGTTCCCCAGTCTTGGAATTTATTGAAATTGTTTTTTTTTTGCGTATTTGTCCGGATTGCGGGGGGGGGGTAGATATTACTTCATCGCTGCTAGTGGTAATTTCTTGCCAATCTAGATTTAATTTGCGACATAGTTCTTCAACGGTTCTATAGTTAACAGGTTTACCAGTTAAGAAATTACTAACTGTAGCTAAGGATAATCCGGTATCATCAGCTAAGGCTCTTTGGTTAGCATATCCATTGCGTGTAACAGCCACCCTAACCTCGTCAATACAGTCATAACGAACGCATAGTGATCTTGGCATTGATTTCTGTTAAGTGGTTATTCCCATGATGAAAGCGTACAGATGATGGTTCATTTTTACGTTTAAACTCGCTTATTTTAGGTAATTTATGACTTTAATTTTTAATTTCTTTTAGTCTAAATTCCCGTTACTGTATTTAATTTTAGGATATTTTGGCTGATGTTGAGCGATCGCCTCTTTTATTTTTCCGAAGTTTTCTGTTGTGAACGCGGGAACCCGGAATCTAATCCCCTCCCCAAAGCATCGGCTATCGTGTACACACAAGTCAAATTACCTCCCTTAATCCTTATGAAGGGGGGAAACAAGAAAATCCAGTTCCCTCCCCTTTGCAAGGGGAGGGTTAGGGTGGGGTGAAAAAGATTGTAGAGACCGCCCGCTACTCATCCCCATTATAAAATTACATTGAGGCTGGGGACTTTCGCGTATTGTTAAAACCCACATTCAGCATGAGTAAATATACTCAAAATATTTTTCCCAGCAGGTTATTTTGTCAAAAAAAGAATTTCATAAAACAGCTAAAACCCAATCATAATAACCAGTTCATGCTTTTTGCTATCTAGGTCGGTATTCAATGAATTTAATCTCAAACCAACTAATTTATTGACATTATTCTCAATAAACTTGATTCGAGCTTTAAATATATCGGCGATCGCTCTAATATAGAATTGCGTGTCATTGTCTGAAAGCCTTGTTATCATTGGGTTATGGATAATTCCGAAAATTCAAAAAACACCTGCGGAATGTGGGTTAAAAAACTTAATATATGTGCAATTAAAGTCAGTACAAAGTCAGTAAAAGTCAGTACGGAACTCAGTTATCTATGGGATATGCTGAAAAAAGCAACTATTAACAATATACAAAGTCACATTTATGACGGAAGCTACTATTGGCTCAAATTCAAATGAGTTAAGTCTTGATGTAACTGTTCAGAAACTTACCTTCTCTGCACAGACTGACTCCTCCGTCTCTTCTGCCATAGAAGAATCCACTGGGTTAAATGCCCTCCTCAATGAGACTGGAAAAATTTACCTCTCTGTTGATGGTCGTGGAACTTTCGATTCAACAGGATCTGTTCGGGTTGACAAAAAGCCCGGTGCTACCGTTCGCAAAGCTTATTTAGTGGGTAGTGGCACAAATGTTATTGGCACAACTGCTTCCATAAATAGCACAAGCATTAATTGGGATCGAACTGAATCTACAACGGTTTTCAGTTATTTTAGCTTCCACAGCTACCTCAGTGATGTTACTTCATTAGTAAAACCTACCATTGATGCCGCAGCAGATGGTATCATTAGCATTGCTGTTGACGAAGGAAACGAATCTGCATCATACGAAGGACTCGCTCTTGCTGTGTTGTTTGATGATCCTAGTCAACCGGCAGATAGTAGCGTAATTTTGTACTTTGGTGGTTTACGCCCTACAGGTGCAACTTCCACGATCAATTTTTCTTCTCCTGTTGATACCAGTTTAACTCTCGGAGCAACTTTAGGGTTAGGAATTGGATTTAGTTACGCCGCCGGAGGACAAACCTCTCAAGTTAATGTTAACGGTCAACCATTAACTCAAGTTGCAGGTGATTATGATGACGGTCAACTCGGTGACGGGGCTTTGTTTACTGTTGGTGGTATAGGAGATAGTCCTGATAACCCACCCCCCTATAGCACAGATCCAGCAACAGATGATGAACTTTACAATCTGTTACCCTTCATTAATAACGGAGATACTAGTCTTACACTGGAAACGGTTAATCCGTCCAATGATGATCATATCTTCTTTGCTCATCTCACTCTAAATGGCATCAGTGCAGTAAATATTCCCAGCACTATCACATTCAGTACCACCAATTACAGTGTTCAAGAAGACGGAACTCCCATTACCCAAGTAACTCTTACTCGTTCAGGGGGAATCATCGGCGAAGTAAGTGTCACCCTAACCCCCAGTGACGGAACTGCAACAGCAGGTAGTGACTACGACAACAATCCCATTACTGTCACCTTTGGCGATGGTGAAACGACTAAAACTGTAGCTATTGCCGTTATTGATGACACCATTTACGAAGGTGATAAAACCGTCAATTTAACCCTAAGCGATCCTACGGGAGGCGCAATATTAGGTAATCAAATAAACTCAACCCTCACTATTGTTGAGAATGAACCTGTTCCCCAAAGCGTTTATACCTTTACCTATACCTATGGTAATGGCGATAGCTATTCTGGTTACGGCTATGCTGCACAGGGAACCTATACGGTTGATCAAGTATTGGATGGTTACACCAATGAAACAGGCAACCCCGGCTATTACACCATTAATTCTGTTGACAAGACTGATATTGTCAACAACAACTACGTCTATGTGACTAGCTACACCGATGGGGATACTGGTTATGGTTCTGCTAACTATGCTTACGGTAATGGCTACTCTGGTTTAGGCTCTGAATCTGGCTATGCCTACAATTCTGCTGGGGGCGGTGACTATTTCAGTAACTCCAATGAAGCCGACCTAATCAACCAACAATACACCTTTACCTATACCTATGGTAATGGAGATAGCTATTCTGGTTATGGCTATGCTGCACAGGGAACCTATACGGTTGGTCAAGTATTGGATGGTTACACCAATGAAACAGGCAATCCAGGCTATTACACCATTAATTCTGTTGACAATGCTGGCACTGGCAACAACAACTACGTCTATGTCACCAGCTACACCGATGGGGATACTGGTTATGGTACAACAAATAGTATTAGCTCGTGGGGCTACTCTGGTTTAGGCTCTGAATCTGGCTATGCCTACAATTCTGCTGGGGGCGGTGACTATTTCAGTAACTCCAATGAAGCCGACCTAATCAACCAACAATACACCTTTACCTATACCTATGGTAATGGAGATAGCTATTCTGGTTATGGCTATGCTGCACAGGGAACCTATACGGTTGGTCAAGTATTGGATGGTTACACCAATGAAACAGGCAATCCAGGCTATTACACCATTAATTCTGTTGACAATGCTGGCACTGGCAACAACAACTACGTCTATGTCACCAGCTACACCGATGGGGATACTGGTTATGGTACAACAAATAGTATTAGCTCGTGGGGCTACTCTGGTTTAGGCTCTGAATCTGGCTATGCCTACAATTCTGCTGGGGGCGGTGACTATTTCAGTAACTCCAATGAAGCCGACCTAATCAACCAACAATACACCTTTACCTATACCTATGGTAATGGAGATAGCTATTCTGGTTATGGCTATGCTGCACAGGGAACCTATACGGTTGGTCAAGTATTGGATGGTTACACCAATGAAACAGGCAATCCAGGCTATTACACCATTAATTCTGTTGACAATGCTGGCACTGGCAACAACAACTACGTCTATGTCACCAGCTACACCGATGGGGATACTGGTTATGGTACAACAAATAGTATTAGCTCGTGGGGCTACAATGGTTTAGGCTCTGAATATGGCTCTGCCTACAATGCCAACTATTCAGGAGACACTGGGTTCAACAGCTATTACGAAGCAGATTTGCCTGCCGTCCTGCAAGTGCGACTGAATCTGCTGGCAGATAACAATGGAATAGCTGGTGAAATAATCAGTAATGACCAAGTAGGACTAAATCGTTCCTTCTTTGTAGAAATACAGGTAGCAGACCTGCGTGGAAATGCGGCTGGGGTTAACGGTTTAGGACTTAACTTAGCTTGGGATGGGCTGATTCTGGAATCTATTGATACGCCCTTTGACCCCACCAACATTATCACCGCCAATTTCCCCCTATTACAGGATGGAACTCTAGACAATAGCAGTGGTTTGATTAACAACCTCAGTGGCGGTTCTCTCCCCGCTTTTGAATTGGGTCAAGCTATAGGAGTGAATCAGTTAGAACGCTTTGCTCTTCTGCGCTTCCAAACAGAAAATTCCACCGGGACTTACTATTTCACAACCACAGTAGATAATGCTGCTTTAGCGGATGACAATCCCTACTACTCTCTGGATGTGGAAACATCTCAACCAATTTTCATAGGTTCAGTTTACAACCAATATAACTTTACCTATAACTACGGTAATGGGGATAGTTATACGGGTTATGTTTATGCTGTGGAGGGTACTTATACAGCAGGTCAAACCATTGGTGGCATTGCTAACGAAACAGGCTATACAGGACAGTATACCATTGACTCCATTGCTTCCACTACTTTAGATAGTTTCTATAACGGCCACGTCTATGTCACCAGCTACACCGATGGTGATACTGGTTTTGGTGCAGCAGGCTATCTTAATATCGGAGCGGGTTACTCTGGTTTAGGCTCTGAATACGGTTATGCCTATGATGCAAACGGCTATAGTTTCGACCCCTACTTCAGCAACTCCGCTGAAGCTGATATTCTGGCTAATCAGAAATATAACTTCACCTATAGCTATGGTAATGGGGATAGTTACAGTGGTTATGGCTACGCAGCAGTAGGAACCTATACAGCAGGTCAAACCATTGGCGGCATTGCTAACGAAACCAATCTTTATCCTGGCGGTACAGGAGCGGTTGAAAACAATACTCTTGGTTATAATTGGGTCGGTGATTCAGTCTACCACCTGTCCTATACCTTTACTAATGTATCCGATGCCCTAACCCTGAATTTTATAGGCTCTGGCCTACAGGAAATCACTGATGAAAGTTGGGGATTGGATAATGTCAAAGTGACTGCTGGTGGTTTCAATTACTCCAATGACTTTGAAAGCGATTCCGTAACTGGTTGGTCAAGCTCGACCCGTTCCACAACTCCTGTTGGTTCCCGCAATTTCCTCGGTGAATTTGGTAACGATACGGTGAGCCTAGCGCTCAATGATGTCGCTCTAAACGGTAGCGTCACCGTAGAGTTTGACTTGTTTATTATAAACAGTTGGGATGGGAATGGTACTTTTAGTGCTGGTCCAGACAAATTTACTGTCAATACTTCAGACGGTCAAACCTTATTAAATACGACCTTTGCTAAGTTTCCTGGTCAGCTTCAATCCTATCCTGGTGCGGGGCAGAGTGGCCAGTACACCATTGACTCGGTTGAGTTAGGCAATACTAACACAGGCTATAACAATCTTGTCTATGTCACCAGCTACACAGATGGCGATACGGGTTATGGAGAAACAACCAATTTGTGGCACGATTGGCAGGGTGTTAATGGTTACTCTGGTTTAGGCTCTGAATACGGTTATGCCTATGACGCAAACGGCTATAGTTCCGACTCCTACTTCAGCCAATACTACGAAGCTGACATCCAGAACCAACTATTCAACTACACCTACACCTACGGTAATGGCGATAGTTATAGTGGTTATGGCTACGCAGCAGCAGGAACCTATACAGCAGGTCAAGTATTGGATGGTTATGCCAATGAGACAGGAAATACTGGCTACTATACCATTGACTCAGTGAGCGCTGGAACAACGGATAGTTCCTACAACAATCGTGTCTATGTCACTAGCTACACTGATGGTGACACCCTCTACGGTGAGACCACCAATCTCTATAGCTATGGCGGCGGCTCTGGTTTAGGCTCAGAATACGGTTATGCTTACACAGCAGATGGGTATACTTATGATTCCTACTTCAGCCAATACTACGAAGCTGATCTTGTGATTCCAGGTTTGGCTATTACTGATAATTCAGGCAATGCCAATGATTCTAGTATCAAATTCACAACAGAACTATCCAAGTTCCGTAAGAACTTCCAAGACAGCGATTATGTCCGCCCCAATTATGCTGATACCACCAAATACTTTGACATCACCAATACGGGGTCAGGTGTTCTGGTAGTTTCGGATATTCAGATTAATGTCAGCGGGGTTACTGTGAATCTGGATTTGTCAGGGGATAAAGACCTGTTCCTGAATGCGGGTTCGAGCCAACGGGTTAACTTGACCTATGATCCTTTGGTAGCTAAGGAAAACTTTAATGTTGCTAATGGTCTGGTATTGTTTACCAACGTTCCTAATTGGTCTCAATACGAGGTTGCCTTGTCCGGTAAATCCACCTTTAACTCAGACATCAACTATGATGGCAAAGTTAATACCGGTGATTTAGGTTCACTGAACCAAGCAAGAACAAACTTTAACAAGGGAATTTTTGATGGCACTGCTGATATCACTGGTGATGGGTTGATTAATACCCTTGATGCAAGTGCTTTGACTGCTGACATCAAACTGAAATTGTCAGTTTAAGTTCTCAGTGTCTACTTAGGGACTTCCAATTAAAAAAATACCCAAAAATTTCTTGTGGTGCGGGCATCTTGCCCGCTAACCATCAAGGACGGGCAGGATGCCCATCCCACAAAATTGGGTAATTTATTTTTTGGTGTTCCCTTAACTCCTGAAATTATTCCCTGCCTATTAGACTATCTCCGAAAATTAAATGGGCGTGGTTTGAAACCATTGTAGAGACGTTCCATGGAACGTCTCTACAATCTTTACCGGAGATGTCTATTACTTAGGGCTTGCTCGATAAACCGAAAACCTCAATAAATTAAGGTGTCTTCAGTCCGCAGAGTGTCAAGACACCGTTGTGTACAGTTATTGTCAGAATTCATTTAGACAAGTCGAAGAAAATATTATGGCATTCAGTATTAAAATCCAACTATTTGCTGATAATGACGGTCTTATCAGCGATGCTGTTGATAGCGTTATTGCCGGAAACAGGTTTTATGCACAAATTTTAGTTGGTGACTTCCGTAGTGATGCAGTCGGATTAATTGGTTTTTTGTCTTCCATACAATGGAATCCAAGTATTCTAGAATCTTTGGATGATCCTTTTAACCCTGATGAAGTTATTACCTCAAACTTTCCCGCCGTTTTTGGTGGTACTTTAGATAACACTGTTGGGCGGATTGGCGATTTAGAAGCGGGTGCTTTACCTGCATTTGATTTGGGTCAAGCAATAGGTGTTGATAAACTAGAACCCTTTGCTACTCTCCATTTTTTAGCCAAAGCAGATGTTACCGCTTCAGATTTTGTCCTGATTCCTAATCTATCGGGCTTGGCTTTTACCGATGATTATGTAAATAATGCACCCCTGATTCCCACCCCAGGGGCTTTTCTAGAAAATAGTAATAATATTATTCTCACAGTTTCTGACCCTAATCCAGAAGATACTGTAACCTTTGCTATTACAGGGGGAGTGGATCAATCTTTATTTACTCTTGATCCTACAACGGGTCAACTCACGTTTAATAGTATTCCTGATTTTGAAAATCCCATTGATAGTAATCAAGATAATATTTATGAGGTGCAGATTACAGCCCACGATAATTTTGGGGAACCTGCGACGACTACTCTGAGAGGTTTAACTGTCTCTACACTGAATATACAAGTTGCCAATGTTAACGAAACCCCAACAAATCTAACCCTTAGCAATATCAATATTAACGAAAATGTCGCCCCTCTGACTGTAGTTGAAGATTTCACCACCACAGATCCTGATGCGGGTAATACCTTCACCTATACTCTGATCAGTGGTGCGGGAGACACTGATAATAATCTCTTTACCATTAATAGTAATCAACTAAAAATTAATCAATCTCCCGACTTTGAAACTAAGAATAGTTACAGCATCCGTGTCAAAACCACAGACCAAGGGGGGTTAAGTTATGAAAAACAATTAACTCTTAACGTCAATGATCTTAACGAACCCCCAACAAGTCTAACCCTTAGCAATAACAGTATTAACGAAAATGTTGATCTTCTGACTGTAATCGGAGATTTCAGCGCCACAGATCCTGATGCAGGTAACACATTATTTACCTATAGCCTGGTAAACGGTGCAGGAGACACGGATAATAATGTCTTTACCATTAGTAGCAATCAACTTAAAATTAATGCTTCCCCCGATTTTGAAACTAAGAATAGTTATAGCATCCTTGTCAAAACCACAGACCAAGGGGGGTTAAGTTACGAAAAACAATTAACTATTAACGTCAATGATCTTAACGAAAGCCCAACAAATCTCATCCTTAGCAATACCAATATTAACGAAAATGTTGCCTCTCTGACTGTAGTCGGAGATTTCAGCACTACAGATGTTGATGCGGTTAATACCTTCAGTTATAGCCTGGTAGCTGGTGCAGGAGACACGGATAATAATGTCTTTACCATTAGTAGCAATCAACTGAAAATTAATGCTTCTCCCGATTTTGAAACTAAGAATAGTTACAACATCCGTGTCCAAACCACAGACCAAGGAGGGTTAAGTTATGAAAAACAATTAACTATTGGTGTTAATAATGTTAACGAAACCCCAACAAATCTCATCCTTAGTAATACCAGTGTTAACGAAAATGTTGCCTCTCTGACTGTAATCGGAGATTTCAGCACGACGGATGTTGATACGGGTAATACCTTCAGTTATAGCCTGGTAACTGGTGCAGGAGACACGGATAATAATGTCTTTACCATTAGTAGCAATCAACTGAAAATTAATGCTTCTCCCGATTTTGAAACTAAGAATAGTTACAATATTCGCGTCAAAACCACAGACCAAGGAGGGTTAAGTTATGAAAAACAATTAAATATTAACATCAATGATCTCAATGAAATTATTGGTAATCCTTCAATTAACAATGGACGTAACCCAATTGTAGGAACTGCTGTTTCTGACTACATTATAGGCGGTCCAGGGGCAAAAACCATTACCGGAGGTGCGGGTAATGATTTGTTCGTATTTACCGATCTTCGAGATGTAGGACAACGGATTACGGATTTTACTGTGGGAGCAGACAAAATTGTTCTTACTAAGTTACTCGGTAGTATCAATTATAATGGCACTAATCCTATTGCGGATAAATACATCAGATTTGTAAACGGAACAGGTAGTAATACTGGTAGTACCTTTCTGCAAATTGATCGGGATGGGATTTCAGGTAGTGCCATATTTAAGAACTTCCTTCAGGTTGATAACATCACTAGCACCCAGTTAAATAACGTTGGTAACTTTGTCTTTTAACATTTTCTATCAGGAACTCTATGTTAACTCAATTCAAAAACCCTCTGATCACCATCAGTATCACCTTGTCCACTGGTATCACTTCCATGGCAATCTCTGCCCCTGCTTACTCTATTAACTTCGTTAATTTAAACACCTTTGACCCCCTTGGAGATGTTACTAGTAACAACACAGTTATTTACTCAGGTTCATCGAATCAAGTTCAAACGGGTGGTGGTACTGGTAGTTTCGAGGAATTGCTAGGTATCAATGCGACCGATTTGGACGCTGCTATCCCGAACAATTATTATGGTTCAGCTATTAAAAGTACCTTTAGTAACATCAACCCTGGAGATGTGTTTAGCTTCAACTGGAATTTCACAAGCACAGATCAAGATCAAGCTTTTGTAACGATTGCCAATAATATTCAACCCTTAACTGGTAATAATGGTACTTATAGCTATGCCTTCACTTCACCGGGAAGTTATAATATCGGTATTGGAGTTGTTGACGTTGATGATTCAACAGGTCAATCAACTCTCACCCTAAGTAATGCTCAAATTCAGGCTGTTCCTTGGGAAACTGATACCCTACCAATATTAGGTAGTACAATTCTTTTTGGTATTGGTGTTTGGGCTAAACGTAAATACACTGGCAATTCCAAATCTTGACACTCTCTAATTAATAATTTTAATATGTCTATCAAAGTTGGAGATACCGCTCCTAATTTTAGTCTACCTGCCCAAAATGGCAAAAATGTCAGTTTGGGAGATTTTCGGGGTCAAAAATCCGTTGTCCTCTATTTTTATCCCAAGGATGATACACCAGGATGCACTGTAGAATCTTGCGCTTTTCGAGATCAATATGAAGTGTTTCAATCCGCTGGTGCTGAAGTTATTGGTGTGAGTGGTGACTCTAGGGAATCTCATCAAAGGTTTGCAAATAAATACAATTTACCTTTTACACTTTTAAGTGATCAAGGTGATAAAGTCCGAAAACAATATGGCGCAACTGCCGTTTTTGGTTTTATTCCCGGTCGAGTTACATACCTAATTGACCAAAATGGTATTGTTCAATATGTATTTGATTCTATGTTGAACTTTAAAGGCCACGTTGAAGAAGCATTAAAAACCCTGCAACAACTAGCAGCATAAATAAAATAAGATCCCCGACTTCTTAGAGAAGTCGGGGATCTAACTCTCTTTCATCTCGTTCCCAGTCTCTGACTGGGAATGAATTCTAGAAGGCTCTGCCTTCAATGATATTAGAGGCAGAGCCTCATCAACTGCATTCCTAGTCAGAGACTAGGAACGAGATGTGGTAAGGATTTGAGCTTAAGTTGACACATATCAGCAGTGCTTTACCCCCTGCCTCTCTTCTCCCCCTGCTTGCCTTCACCCGTCATTTTCGGGTTGACAGACTAGTAGAGACGTTTCATGAAACGTCTCTACATATAAAGAATTTAATCAGACTTTATTTGGAGTGAGATTTTTCTGCTACAGCAACATTAACATTAGCAGATTTGCCATTTCTGTTGTTGGAATAACCGTTATTGCGGGGTTGAATCACTCCATAACCGCCGTGATTACGTTCATAAATGACGTTAATCTCACCTGTTTCGGCATTATGAAACATATAAAAGTCATGACCCACCAGTTGCAGTTGTTCCTGCGCTTCAGCTAATGTCATTGGCGGCATAGAGAAGTATTTGGTACGAACAACCTCTTCGGGTAATTCAGCGGTGCGATCGCCTATTAAATCCGCTGCAACAGTTTCTGGTGCTACTACTTCGTTAGTTGATATAGGTTGAGTTTTATGATCCTGCCTTTTTTCCTTATATTTCCGCAATTGCCGAGCAATTTTATCTGCAACTAGGTCAATACTTGCATATAAGCTTTCGCTGCTTTCCTCCGCACGGATAACACTACCATTAGCATAAATAGTTACTTCTGCTGCTTGCTTCGTACTTATTCGGGGATTGCGAGCTACGCTTAAATGGACATCCACTTCATTGGTGATGTTCTGGAAGTGACTAACTGCTTTTTCAATCTTTTGATGCACATATTCACGAATTGCATCAGTGATTTCAATATTTTTACCGTGGATGACAAGCTTCATGTAAACTCTCCCGCTCAATATTATATGTGATGTTTTCAGTTAGGAATAGAAATTGCGGTCAGGCCTATCACTGCCACCGACACAAATTGTTACCTATCCCTAAGACATTGTTTTTTAGCATTTTTAACACTTCTTGCATCTTCAAGTTGGCGCTTATTTATCCTCTTGTTTCCCAACTGGTTGTTAAGCAATTGGCTATTTAAGCAAAACTATTGAATTAGGCTGCTTGAGATATAGTCCTTTTAAACGCCTACTTCTATGGAACTTTACCAAAATAGGAGTCCCCGCCTTTTTTCGTCCCCCAGTCTTTTTCACTATTGTATAGAGAATACAACCCTTTTGGGAAATTTGATCCTGATTGATATAAATAAATTTTTAAGTTGCCGCCAGTCAGTAAATTAGTTGGTATTGTCTTAGCTGAATGCTCTCCTCGTCTAACACCTATTCAGGTTATATATTTAAATTAGCATTTTGTGAGTTCTAAAGTATATTTCCTTGATGTTCCTTTAAGATCCTTTGCATAGCTTGACATTTGTTCGCTATATTTTTGGGAATTGAGAGAGATCGGGTGTCTTACCTCTTGCCTCTTCCCCCTTACTTATGCACTGATGATTCCTAGCACTCAATTAACCCCGTACCGTTGTTTACTATATAATGTTGGCGTAATGCCTTATGAAACCGCTCATCAGTGGCAGCGATCGCTAGTTGCAGAGCGTATTCACAACCCAGAACTAGATGATGTCCTAATTTTACTAGAACATCCCCCCGTTTACACCTTGGGGACAGGAGCAAACCCAGAATTTATAAAATTTAATCTTGACAAAAGTGCTTATGACGTGCATCGCATTGAAAGAGGTGGCGAAGTCACATATCATTGTCCAGGACAATTGGTAGGTTATCCCATTTTAAACTTGCGTCATTACCGTCAAGACCTCCATTGGTACTTGCGTCAACTTGAGGAAGTATTAATTCGCGTTTTAGCAACTTACGACTTAAAGGGAGAACGGATTCCTGGTTTTACCGGAGTTTGGCTAGAAGGATACAAAATTGCCGCCATCGGCATAAAAGTGAGTAAATGGATTACTATGCACGGCTTTTCCTTAAATGTATGTCCAGACATGACAGGATTCAAGCAAATTATTCCTTGTGGCCTTGTTGATAAACCAGTCAGCAGTTTAGCCGCATGGATTCCCGACATTACCTGTAACCAAGTCCGACATTCTATAAATCAATGTTTTGCAGAAGTATTTGACGTGACCATAAAAAATTCAGGGCGTTGCTGATTAAGGGGATGAATTTTAGTCTCACGCAAAGGCGCAATCACGCTTCGTGATCTCGAAGAGTAGACGCAAAGGTAAGATCTTTAAAGGTTCAATTTGGAAATTTCATACCTCGATTCAGCAACGCCAAATTCAGAAAGTAGGGGCGCAGGGCCTGCGCCCTGCCAATGATTCATCAATAACAGCATGAAATTTATTCACCCCAACCCGGAATAGCTACAAAAATCTTTACAATGAAGAAGAATAGCAATCATACATAATACAAATTAAAAACAATGGGAATATTCGGATTTGGTAAAAAGTCAACTATACCTACACCAGAGCAAGCCTTACCAGGACGGGCAGAAGTAATGCGAGTACCCGCACAACATTACGTTAATAAAAATCCTCTAAAAGCGCCTTTTCCCCCAGGCTTAGAAACCGCCATATTTGGTTTAGGCTGTTTTTGGGGAGCAGAACGCAAATTTTGGCAACAAGAAGGAGTTTACACCACTGCGGTAGGTTATGGGGCTGGTTACACATCCAACCCCACCTATCAAGAAGTCTGTAGTGGCATGACCGGTCACAATGAAGTAATATTAGTAGTGTTTGACCCCAAAATCATTACTTATTCCCAACTGTTGAAAGTTTTCTGGGAAAGTCACAACCCCACCCAAGGAATGCGTCAAGGTAATGATGCTGGTACTCAATACCGTTCAGGAATTTACGTTTATTCACAAGAGCAAAAACAACTAGCGGAAGCATCAAAGAACGCTTATCAAGCAGCCCTCAGCGGCGCTGGGTATGGTAAAATTACCACAGAAATCTTAGATGCACCTGAATTTTATTATGCTGAAGAATACCATCAGCAATATTTAGCCAAAAACCCCGGTGGTTATTGTGGTTTAGGTGGTACTAACGTGGCTTGTCCCGTAGGTGTTGCTGAAGCACAAGTTAGTTAGAACCATAGAAATAAACATCATATCGTAAGGTTGGGTTGACGCAAGGAAACCCAACAAAATCCTCGATCATCTTGGGTTTTGCTATCTCTCAACCCAAACTTGTTATGTTATAAACATTGGAATTCACATTTTTGCTTAATTTAAATACTATGTCCTTACTCAAAACCTCGCTTACAGGCTTAAAAGCAGATTCATTCCGTCATCCTCTGGACTTGGAAGCCACCAAAACCCTCAAACAAATTCCCGGTTTAGATATGATGGTGCGGAATTTGCTAGGTCCAATGGCTGAACAGGTTTTTTATGTGGAAAATATCGCTTCTAGTATTTTGGTGGGAGAAAAACAACTTCCTGATTTACACAAGTTACTATTGGAAGCTTGTCAAATTCTGGATATTGATCCACCTCAGTTATATGTGCGTCAACACCCAGCCCCCAACGCTTACACCTTTGCCATGCGAGGTAAGCAGCCTTTTGTGGTCATTCACACATCCTTGATTGAGATTCTTACACCTGAAGAAATACAGGCTGTAATTGCCCATGAATTAGGTCATCTCAAGTGTGATCATAGTGTGTATTTAACACCTGTGAATTTATTGATTTTAGCCGCTGCCATTGTCCCAAATGTCGGCGCTGTCTTGGCTCAAGCTATCCAGTCACAATTATTAGAATGGGTCCGCTGTGCTGAGTTTACCTGCGATCGCGCCGCTTTGTTAGCTACTCAAAACCCAAAAGTTGTCATGTCAGTATTAATGAAGTTAGCAGGTGGTTCTCCCAGTTTAGCGCCTCAACTCAATTTAGATGCCTTTGTAGACCAAGCTCGCGCCTATGATGACATTAGCAAAACTGAATTGGGGGAAATGGTCAAATCCGCCCGCACAGCCCAATTAAGCCATCCTGTCCCCGTACTACGAGCCAGGGAAATTGACCGTTGGGCAAGTAGTCAGGAGTACCAAAAGTTAGTGCAAAATCAGGGGATTAATTACCAAGGTGAATCTCCATCCCCAGGCGGATGGCGGAATTGGTAGATTTTACAGGAATCCGTTTCTGGAAATTTCCCAAAAAGTTTCTAAATTAAATCTAATTACCTATTGCCAAACTAAAAAAATAGGCTATAATAGTAAAATCACACCCAAGGGCGGGTGGCGGAATTGGTAGACGCACCGCACTCAAAATGCGGCGGCCGTGAGGTCATAGGAGTTCGATTCTCCTCCTGCCCATATTTGTCAAGGCTTTATTTGTTTGGCCGACAGACCCACCCATGAATTTCCGGTCTAATGGCTAAAGTTTACTAAAAGTAAGCCGCAAAATAAATGATCCTGTTTTGTTGTGCTGAGTGTAGCGAAACGAAGCATCTTAAAAAAATACCCAAAAGTTTCTTGTGGTGCGGGCATACTTCGACAAGCTCAGTACAAGTCTTGCCTGCTAATCATCGAGGACGGGCATCTTGCCCATCCCACAAAATTGGGTAATTTATTTTTATCTCGTTATCTCGTTCCCAGTCTCCGACTGGGAATGCTATTACAGAGGCTCTGCCTCCGTTTTCATAGAAGGCAGAGCCTTCTAGAATCCATTCCCATACAGAGTATGGGAACGAGAAAAATTTCTAGTTATCTCGTTCCCAGTCTCTGACTGGGAATGCTATTACAGAGGCTCTGCCTCTGTTTTCATAGAAGGCAGAGCCTTCTAGAATTCATTCCCATACAGAGTATGGGAACGAGAAAAAGTTCAAAAATTTCTAGTTCTTTTAGTCATCTTCAGATGACTTTTGCTATGAGACTGGGAATTCATTCCCAGTTGGATTGTGGGTTTTTGGCAAAAGTTTAAATCTCACCCGTGTTTAGTATAGTAATATGAACTATATCTGTAATTGTAATTATATCCCAGTCCTCGGAATTTCTCGCCGTTGACTACCGTTCCTAGTAAATTGATGGGAGATGCTTTTAGCATATCAACAACTTGCTTGACGACTGATTTATCTGTTTTATCAATTCTGATAACTAACATAACACCATCAGTATTAATTGCTACTAGCCTAGCATCTACTAATCCTGACAAAGGAGGAGTATCATAAATCACTAAATCAAAATTATCAGAGAAATAGTCCATCAGTTGAATCATTTTATCTGATGAGAGTAACCGCGCCGGATCAGGTGGTACAGGACCTGCCGTAATCACAGATAAACCCTTAAGTTCGGGCATTTCTTGAATTACTTGCTTGACATCTATATCTGAAGAAATTAGACTACTTAGTCCCCAGAGATTATTTAATTTTGAGAGTTTGTGAATCTTGGGTTTGCGGAGGTCACAATCTACAAGTAATACTTTTTTCCCCATAATCGCGGCTGTTTTTGCCAGACTAAATCCCACCGTACTTTTACCATCTCCAGGGGTAGCAGAAGAAACAACTAAAGACCTAATTGGTTTATCAGAATTAAGCAGTTGAATATTACTATATAAAACTTGTAAAGATTCCCAAAATGATCCCTGTCCATAATAATAGCTTGATCGGGAAGGTCTACGAGCAGAAGTTTTAGCTGGTTCATCATTTACGAGAAGAGGGTCTACAACTACTTCTGGTTGTTGATTTTTGTTTGTCAAGTTTAAAGATCGATTCTGAACTAAGTTTTTATTAAAGGGAAGAGATCCTAATAAAGGCAGTCCTATCTTATCCTGGACATTTTCAACACTGTGATAGGTATTATCAGTCTGTTCTCTCAGAGAAGCAGCACCTAGTCCTAATAAAGAACTAGCCACAAATCCCAATATTAAATTGAGGGGAATATTTGGAGAAATTGGATATAGAGGCTGATTAGGTGCTTGGATTAATTCCCAAGGTAGTTCTGTTTGGGCTACTTGTATTTGCAATTGCTCACGAGCAGCTAATAAGCGATTTAAACTTTCATTGGCTATTTCTAAATTCCGTAGGATTTCAGTATATTGCCGAGACAAAACTGGCAACTGGTCTAATTTCAATTGCAGTTGTTTTTCTGCTTGTACTATATACTGATTGTCTACTTCTATTTTCTTAATTAGATCCGTAACTTCAGATATTCTGATATTAATAGTGCGTGCTGCTTCTGCCTCAATAATAGGTAAAAGGTTGGATCTTTTTTCTTGTAAGGTGCGGATAACTGGGTTGTCTGGTTGAAACCGAGTTAATTCTCCAGATAGCTGGGTGTCTAATTGGCGTTGTTGACCAATTAGGGTTTGATAAAGAGGGGCAGTATTGAGAATTGCTAACTGTTCTTCACGTCTCTGTAGCCTGTCATAAGTAGCTCTGGCAGCGGTTAGCTGTTGATTTATAGTTAGTCTTTGTTGTGTCAACGATTGAATTTGCGAAGAAATTACTTCAGATTGGTTTTCTGGATCAATAAAATTGTATCTTTGGCGGAACATTTGCATTTCTTTTTGTAACTGTCCTAGCCTAATTCGGATTTCAGGTAGTTTTGCATCCACAAATTGAACTCCCTGACGGAGCTTTGTTTGTCGCTTGTTGAGGCTATATTTTAAATAAAAATCAGCCAGAGGATCTAATATAAGTTTAATTTTTTGACTATTATCACTTTTATAGTTAACTTGGATTATTTTTGATTGCCCCAAACGACGAATAGTTAAATCTTCCAAAATGGTCTTATAATCAATATCAGGATGAGATTTTTGTATTTCTTTAATAAAATCTCTCAGCAGTTCTGGACTTTGGAGAACTTGAATTTGGCTCTCATAATCTAGTCCAGATGGTTTAAAGGCATTGGCGAGTCCCACGTCGATTTTCCCTAGTTCAGAGTCACTATTAACAGGTTCAACTAATATTTTGAAGTTGCCTTCATAAATTGGTACTTGTTTAAAAGTTGTATAAATAACACCACCCATAGCAACGGAAGCAACTCCTATGATGATAATTGCTCGGCGCTGTAAAACACCAAAAAAGGACTTGAGGTTAAAATCATTAGCCTCTTCTGAAAATTGGGAAAATGTGGGATTGGGAAATAATGTAGAAACAGGAGTGGTATTATTCTGAGCGTTTTTATCGTTTGTAAGTTGGTCAAGCATAGGTTCTTTTGCGGTGAATAACCAAGGATGTGTAAGTAGGGTTTGCTTAATAAGTTGCCTGTGAAGGCAGGATGCCCATCCCACAAAATTGGGTAATTTATTTTTTGGTGATCCCTAACTGTTTTTTTTTACCTGGATGAGTCATAGTTTAGCAATTTTAAACGCCGATAAACACTAACTACTAAAATTTATTGATTATAGCGATATACAATACCCTAACAAGTATGACTTGAAACCCGCACTCCGCTAATTTTTGGTGGTGTCTGATGCCAAATTTTCCCATTCTGTCCTTTTTTTGATTGGTTTAGCCGGATTTCCTGAGTAGACGATATTCGCTTCTAAGGATCTTCCTGTGACACTACCCAACCCTAAAACTGCTCCTCGTCCAATAGTAACACCAGGTCCGATGACTGATTTTGCCGCTATCCAACTACCCTCTTGAATATGAATAGCTCCAGGAATTAGTTCAAAGTTGGGGTGATTCCAGTTATGATTACCAGTACAGAGATAAACTCCCTGAGACAAACACACATGATTTTCGATGGTAACATTAGCTAGATTATCAATCCAGGTATCTTCTCCAATCCAAACGTGATTACCAATGGTCAAGCGCCAGGGAAATTTAATTTTTACTCGTGTCTTAATGCGTACACTCTTACCTATAGTAGCACCAAACAGCCTCAGTATCGAAACTTTTATAGATGATATAGGCAGCCAGTAACTCTCCACTAAGGGTGAGCCAATGAAGTACCATAAAATTTGTTGACTGTATGGCGCTCCGGGTGTATAGTTTCCAAGTGTGTAATTATCTAAACGCATAAATAACTGTTTCAGTATATTTTATTTGCTTCTATTATATGTGTACTCAGCAATATTTCTGTTAAAACTCTCTGAAATGTATAATACCATCTATGCTAACCTTCAAGAATACCGCCTTTGAGGATGAGACAATAGATGAAGATTATTAAAGGGGCGAGGATTTTGCCTTTGCGAAGGCGATCGCGGGGAAAAAGGTCTGAATCACGGATTAGACGGATTGCGCTAATTTCACGGATTTTAGTAACTTTTATCATAGCAAACAACCTAATCCGCTCAATCTTTTAATCCCTATAATCCGCGATTCTGACTTTGTCGGAGGCACATCGCCGGATTCGTTAAGAATTGTAAAACCATAAGAATGTAAGGATTAAAATGTCATGAAACCTTAAAATGAGAATTGCTGCTATAAAATAGCTTTGATTTACAAAGATAAGGCAATATATACTAAACACGGGTGAGATTTAAACTTTTGCCAAATGACAAATAACCAAGATATGTAGGGGTAAAGCAAGAGCTTCATTGGTGTCAACTTAAGCTCAAATCCTGATGATATCTCGTTCCCAGTCTCTGACTGGGAATGCTATTACAGAGGCTCTGCCTCTGTTTTCATAGAAGGCAGAGCCTTCTAGAATTCATTCCCATACAGAGTATGGGAACGAGAAAGGGTGAAACTGATATTTTACAAGGCTTTCACGTTAAGTTGACACCAATCAAGCCGTTTTGAGTATAAGTGTATAATTGGGAAAATTGATTCTTCAAAGTAAAAAGCTTTAACAGCTTCTCGAATATTGGCTTTGAGTTCTTCCCAAGAATCTCCTTGGGTAAAAATGTCCTCGGTGAGACATTCAGTAACAAATCCCCCATCTTCTTCTTGGGAAACTTCAAAAACCAGTGTATTTACCATCAGACTAACTCCTAGTCATAAAGAGCAGGTTATTTGAGCCAATTAATTATCTATTTTCTCTGCTTCTATTATATGTATACCCAGCAATATTTCTGCTAAAACTCTCTGAAATGTATAGTACCATCCATGCCAACCATCGAGAATAGCACCTTTGAGGATGAGACAATAGATGAAGATGATTAAAGGTGCGAGGATTTTGCGTTTGCGAAGGCGATTATTCGTTTTGGCTGTCTTTATCGAGATCATCTTTCTTACTCAAAAGAATTGCATGACTATCCTTATTTGGTCTTAAAGTACGGACAGTTGTACGCACTAAATTATCTATAGGATAGAGAATTTTTTTGATGGTTTCATTTTTACGAGCTTTGAAAGATGTGACATGGTAATAGTCACTACCATCAGGTGATTCTTTGGTAAAGTAATAAATATTAATTGATTTTCTAGTATCTCCATCAGGAGTATTTACGTGCCGATGTCCGTGCCATGACTGTTTATTAGTTGCAAAGATTGTCATGCGATTAAATATCGGTAATATTGCTCTAGAATCAGACATATTTTTATTCCATAATTCTAAATGTCCCCCTTTTTCTTCTGTCCATTCTTTATTTAAATAAACCAGTAAGTTCAAACGACGATACCACGGTTCTACGGGGTGAGAACTATTATCAATATGTACATTTAGAAAACTTCCATTGCCTCCTTGCGCTAAACCAGAAGCATAAAGTTGAGGATCTGCATGAAGATTAGGAATGTTAGTAATGCGTGATAATAGCTCAAGCATACGCTCAGATTGCAAATGTCCAAAAATTATTTGGTTGAAAATAGGATCAAATTTGTTAATATCTGGGTCTTGAGCTTTATTTTGCCGAAAATCTTTTAAAGTGTCCATTTCTTCCATTTTTGGAAAAAATTCATAAGCTTTTAAAGCTACTTCTGGATCTAAAAAACCATCAATAATTAAATGAGGATGAGGTTGTGCATTGCTAAATATAGCATTATATTCATCAATTTTTTCTTCAATCAAACTGTAGTTAATCATAATTGACTCCTTAGTAAATACAGGCAAAAATTTGTAAGCTCTATTTTGCGTGTTTATTTTTTGTTATATTCTAATGCAATTAGACGCATAGAAAGTAAAATTTCAGCAACAATTCTTTGAAAAACGTAGTAGCATCCACGCCATCCATCTAAAATACCACCTTTGAGAATTAGATAATAAAGAGGGACAATGATTGGTGCTAATAGTTTCTGCATCCGAATCTTATCTCCTAAATCTAATTCATTTTGAGGAGTATTCAGTAGTTTTTCCGCCTCTAAAACAGAATACTTGGTTTCTGATAAAAACCATCGGTCAATAGGTTTGCGATCGTCGTGGTGGATGTATGCTGATAATTGACTAGATTTACCTTGATTCTTTAAAAGTTGAGTATGTCCGTCATCAATATATATTGCTTTGTCTTTACGGAAAAGAATTTGACGGGGAGGTAGTATAGTACCTCGTAAGGGTTTACCAAATACACAATATTTGAATTTAGCAAAATAGCCATCAATGCCAGAATTGGGAGATAGATTTTTTATTTCAGTTGTTAGTGCATCAGTGACAATATAATCTGCATCTAAGGATAAAACCCACTCAGTTGCAACTTTTTCTAATCCATAGTTCCACTGAGTAGCATGAGTATCAAATTTTCTGGAAAATACTTCTACTTGAGGATATTGAGACAAAATTTCTAATGTTGTATCTGTGCTATAACTGTCAATGACAATGATTTTACTTGCCCATTTAAGTTTTTCTAGGGTACGATTAATGTTATTTTCCTCGTTATAGGTAAGGATGAGGGGGGTAATTTGTTCTAACATGAGGATATTCAAATAAATTCTTGTTATTGAACTATGGTACTAGAACACAACATACTTTTCCAAAGGTAGGGAAATCTACCTGCAAACTTAAACTTGATATTTGTACAGTTCTCTGATTTAAGTAAAGCCGTCATAGTTGGTACGGAAAAGAATTTGATATGACCACCATCCCAAAGAGCGGTAAAATGGTTGTCCATTTTCCCTGTAGCAGCCATCACTAGGTTTTTTAGATAACCATGATAGGGTGTGGTAAGTATTAACCCACCATTGGGTTTGAGGCATTTTTTAGCGTTTCTGACTAGTTCTTTAGGATAAAATAAATGCTCAATTACCTCAATAGAAATTACAATATCAAAGTTGTCTCCTAGTTCGGAGTATGGTAAATCGTAAATACTACCTTGAATAAAGCGACAATTGGGAAAATTTTGATTAGCCAATTTTACACCTGATTCAGACTCTTCAACACCAACAACCTCATAACCTTGCTGTGCTAGGAAATTGCTCAAGCTACCATTACCACAACCAATATCTAAAATCCGAGGTTTTTGGTTGTTATTGGGGGGGGGTAGCATTTCTGACATCATTTCTATAAGTGGTTTTAGCAAATAACCATGATGGTGTCCAAGTTGATTACTGTTGTACAAATATTCGTACTTTGTATTTGGATATGTCATTTGTTCTGAAAGGGTAGTTGTATTATTGTGGTACTGGTTTTGGCAAAATCTTATTCAAGACTGATAGTTTATCAAAACTAAAAATAACGCTTAAATATCTTCTGAACTAAACCCCATTGCTTGCAGTCTTTCAGCTAGTTTAACAGCTTTTTGTTCTGCTTGTTCTGCTCTTTGTCGTTCTTTTTCTGCTATTTGTCGTTCTTGATTAACTAACTCACTTCCCCAGAGTAATAAATTTCCAGATTTATCCCACCATCGTAACCAATAACCCTCAAATTCGGCTTTTTTTCCTATCCATACACCCAAGAATAGGTCTAAAGCTTCTATCCAAAAGCGCTGATTTTCATCTGGAGATTCTTGCTGGTATTTACCGTTAACTAAATTATGAACTTCTAAAATTCCAATTTGGGGATGGAAAATCACGTAAGTGGGAATTTTTAAAATTTGTTCATAAAAGTGCCACTTTCCATAGGGAAAATGGGGATTAATGGAATATTCTGTTCCTTCTGTTGCGGATATAAATTCCATGACAATGGCTGGGTTTTCTCCTTCGCTATGAGGAGTGTAACTACGACGGATTTCTCCTGGAGGTAGAGGATGGACAGAAGGAACGTAAACCCAATCAGGTGCTTTAACAATGCTTTTATCATCCACTGTGGCACATAGACCAAAATTGGAGGCAATCAGCATTGATTCTATAATTAGACCTGCTAATTCTAGGGACTCTCTTAGAGCAGCAGCGAGAAGGGGTTGGAGGTTATTTTCCACTGGTTCATCTGGTAGAGGAAAATCTGCTGGTAGTTTTTCCCAGGTGATTCGAGGTAGAGTATTGGGGGGATGGAGTTGTAGAACTGTCATAGTGAGGAGCGATCGCTAACAGTGTTAATTTATTATATTGTTTATTGATTGCATTTAGATAGTTAAATAATTGTGAATTTATGTGTCTTGTGCTTGAGATTCTAGCCATTGGTTAAAAAGAGCGATCGCCTGTTGAATTTTTGCTATAATGGTTTATGTTTGTCTTTTATTCACATCTTTCTGATTATCCCATAATCCGCCAGGGAATTAATTCCCTGTCTAATAGCTCAAGTCTACTGAAGTAGACTCAAGATTAATTTTCAGTCCCCTGAAGTGGACTAAATTCTTGTTTCCCCCCAAAGCATCGGGGACTAAGGGGAGTAATTTACAAGTCTTTTACTTGAGATTCTAACCATTGATTAAACCCATAATCCGCCAGGGAATTAATTCCCTGTCTAATAGCTCAAGTCTACTGAAGTAGACTCAAGATTAATTTTCAGTCCCCTGAAGTGGACTAAATTCTTGTTTCCCTTCAAAGCATCGGGGACTAAGGGGAGTAATTTACAAGTCTTTTACTTGAGATTCTAACCATTGATTAAAAAGAGCGATCGCCTGTTGAATTTTTGCTATAATTACTTCTGTTTGTTGGGCTAATTCTAATACTCTTTCTTTTCGCAATTGCAGATTATAATTGTGCTGTGCTAAATGTCTAAACTTGCGATAATCATTTAACTGTAATAATAGTGAACCTGGCCATAAAGGCGGACGATTTTCTCCACCAATTTCTGCCATTTGTAACAATAGTTGTTCGTGCCAATTTTCCGCTTTTGGTATTCCACCATCTAAAGTCACAGCAACTCTTTCGCTAATTCGCTCACAAGCTGTGTAAAAATCACAAATATAACTGGATAATGTGGGAGTGATAAAGATTTCTGGGACATTATCACTTTGTTCTAAAGCAGTTGAAAAAGTTGTCTGTGAGAGCTAAAAGTATGGCTAACGCCACGCTGCGCTATCAGGAGGTAGGGGGCGCAGGGACTGCGCCCATCCTGAAGTATGGCTAACGCTACGCTACTAGCAAGCCCTAATTATTTGTAAAGTTGCATATTTAACCTCACCCTAACCCTCTCCTTATCAAGGAGAGGGGATCAGATTTTTGTTTCCCCCCAAAGTATCGGGGGGACTAAGGGGGGTAATTTCTTGGTAGACGGAAACCATTTTAATGGTATCCTATCCCATGTATAATTATCTAATATAAACTGCCGGGCGCGATAGCGGGCGCGATAGCGTTCGCAAAGCGTCCCGGAGGGAACTAGCGCGACCTAGGAATCGCCTATTTCCTTCGATTCTTGAGGATGATCTAAGAATAATTTTCTTTAAATATCATCTAAATTCACCCCCAAAGCCCGCAATTTTTCAGCTAATTTGTCTGCTCGTTGTTTTTCCTGTTCTGCTCGTTCAGCAAAAGTAGGAATCCAATCACCATCTTGATTATACCAACGTAGCCACAAACCTTCTGTATCCTGATATTTTCCTGACCAAACTCCTACTCCTAATTCCAATTCAGGAAACCAGAATTTTGGTTCTACCAGTTCCACTGCTTGATATTTTGTCCCACGTAATTGAAATACTCGGAGGCGATTTTCATATCTATCAAAGATAACATAATAGGGCGATCGCAAATACTGTTCATAGGCTTGCCATTTTGTCGGCGGTTTATTCGCGCTTCTTAATGTTTGTCCTAAATCTTCTGCTTCCGTACCTGGTGATAATAATTCTACTATTAAAAATGGAGCTAATCCTTCTTGCCAAATTACATAACTCAACCGCATATCTTCTTGTTTTTCGGAAGCAGCCACACCTAAGACTAAAAACCAATCTGGTCTTTTATACCATGCAAAATGGCGCACATCATAGTATAAGTTTAAATCCGTACCAATGAACATTTCCTCCTTGGGATAAACGGGAGATTGACAGGTTTCCCGTAATAATTGCGGTTGAAAGTCATGAAATTCGTCTGGCAAACCTGGCTCCTCTGGATTTTCACTAGGTAAATCATACATTGTGGGCATGGTTTCCCAGGGTGGACGAGGATGAATTGTGGAGTCTAATTCTTCATCAATATCCTCACTGGGTAAATCATACATGGTGGGCAGGTTTTTCTGCGGAGGTGCTTCACCTTGATACATGATTAATGATCTCCTGTGTTTCATTGCCGTTGCCAGAATTACCCCCCTTAATCCCCCCGATGCTTTGGCTACGGTGTATACTCAAAACGGCTTGATTGTTTGATTCTAAAGGTAGGGGTAAAGCAAAAGCTTAATGGTGTCAACTTAACGTAAAACCCATAGCCCGCCTGGGAATCAATTCCCAGTCTAATAGCAAAAGTTGTCCTTTGATGACTAAAAATCCCCAGTTTACTTTAGTAAACTTTACTTATTAGCCCGGAAATTCATTTCTGGGTGGGTGTGGAAGTCGACAAATAAGCCATCTGTAGCCTAAGTTGACACCAATGAGCAGGCGAAGCCATAACCCAACAAATGCGTCGGGTTGCGCTGTCGCTTAACCCGACCTACAAAAAATGGACAAGGTATTGTTAATATTACCCAAACCAGTCGGTTAAAACCGACTTCAGCTATTAGACAGGGAATTAATTCCCTGGCTTCTTCTGAGTTTCCCACTTACCGCGAGGTTTTATGAATTGCTCCTACGGTATTAGAGTGTCAGGATTTATACCTGATTCTTTCAGCTTGGCGGCTAGACAATCAGCCCTGAATTTTTCCTGTTCTGCTCTGGATTTTTCCTGTTCTGCCCTCGCTTTCTCCTGTTCAAGGCTTTTGCGTAGTTCTAACGGAGATAAGAAGAGATTGCCTTGATGATCATAAATATTTAGAGTTGACGCTGTTAGTTCAAACCGAATACCCAAACGAGGACTCAGCCAATGATCCATGTTTTCAATGGATATGAGTTCTTCGTTGGCTCTGGTAAAACCCATCAATTCATTAGAGTCTGGGTTATATATATAGTATTCTTCCACATCATAGCGGTTATAGAATAACAATTTACGGCTCATTTCTTTGAGGGTATTGCCTGGAGACAAAATCTCAAACACTACTTGAGGAGGAATATTATCTTCTTGCCATTGCCGGTATGACCCCCGATCGCCTTTGGGTCGGCCAAAGGCCACGAGGACATCGGGAGCGACACGAATATCGGGACGACCTTCAACGGGATACCACAGCAGATCTCCGTCCACAAAAACGGTCTCGTCATTGGCAAAGAGGGAGTCGAGATTTTCTTTAATCAGGACAATCCAGCGAAATTGCTTGGTGTTATCTGCCATGGGCTGACCATCACTGTCGGGATAGATTATGGTTTTATCTAGAGCTACAGTCATTGTTTTTGCTTCCCTCTACTTAATAGTTAAGTTATTAATATTCAATTCCTTCCATATACTAGGTAATTGGTAATAAAAACTCTGGTTTCATCCTGTTCATCTTTTAATCCTGGACATCCTGATAGCGAAGCGTGGCGTTAGCCATTTCTGACAATTTACCTAACCAGCAATTTACATTACAGCGATTTTTAGGTAAATAAACCACATTTTAAAGTCTCACGCAATCTCTCTTAGAGATCCCGAAGGGTAGGCGCAAAGTCGCAAAGGAAGAAAGGAATATAAAACAAAAGTGTGGTACAAGTACATTACTAATTTTAATCGGGAAGAAATTCTGGATCAAGTAGATCATCGGCAGAAAACGGACAACTTTCAGGAAAAAGATCAGCAACGCCCTGAATTTTTTATGGTCAGAATCTATTAGTACAGCATGGCGTAAGTAAAGCAACCATTCTTAATAGCTATTCCGGGTTGGGGTAAATAAATTTCATAGTGTTGTTGATCAATCATTGGAAGGGCGCAGGCCCTGCGCCCCTACTTTCTGAATTCGGCGTTGCTGAATCGAGGTATGAAATTTCCAAATTGAACCTTTAAAAATCTTACCTTTGCGTCTTTGCGCCTTTGCGTGAGACTAAAATTCATCCCCTTAATTAGCAACGCCCCTTTTTTCAATAGTCGAGAAACCAGAGCGATCGCTTTTTAAGCTGTACTGCATTTAATGGCGTGAATGATACAGCCTTTTCCGCTCTGATGAGGTACAAAGTTGAATCATGAAACTCTTGTGGTGCGGGCATCTTGCCCGCTAGATATGTACCTCATAACACCGGGAAGTGCTGTATGTTCATAAACAGATATCATTTTTGAGGCAATATGATCCCATGTATAATTATCTAATATAAACTCACGTGCGCGATCGCCCATTTCCTTCGATTCTTGAGGATGATCTAAGAAGTTTTCAATTGTAGTAGCAATATCATTAATATTAAGTTCTGTAACATATCCCAGATGTTGTTGCTGGACTATATCACTAAGAGCTACACCAGGGGTAACAATAACAGGAACACCAGCAGCTAGGGATTCTAGAACTGATATACCAAAGTTTTCGGAATAGGAAGTTAGGGCAAATATATCTGCTCCTTGCATTAATAAATCCTTGGTTTCACCCTTGACAAATCCGGCAAAATGTGTTTTTTCTGCAATTCCATGAGTTGTGACTAAAGTTTTTACCTCAGTTTCATAATCTGAATCGCCGCTACCTGCGACAATGAATGTGAAGCGGTGATGAGATAACTTGCTTAATGCTGGAATTAAGTAATCTAAACCTTTTTTAGGATGTAAGCGAGATAAAAATAAGATAATTGGTTCATCTATGGGTAAATTAAAATGTTGTCGTAGACGTTGATAAGCATGAGGAATTCTATCGGGAATTGCAAGTCCGTGAGGGATGATAAAATTTGGAGAGGTTAAATTTAATAGTGCAGCTTCTTGTTGTTCTGCAATAGAGGTAAAATGGATTGATTGACTGTGATTAAGATTAGCTTTTTCAATAATTTTCAGATATATTTGCTTTTTTCTAGCACTTTGCTGTAAAGACCATGTGCATAGTTGTCCTAGAGGACGAACAATATAGGGAATTTTTTGACAGCGGGCGATCGCCATTGCTATTGTAGAACTATAGGAGAAAATAGCATGAATATGTAACAAGTCATAATTACGGATATTTTGCCATAACCATATTGTTAATTCTCTGGAAAAAGCAAATTCTCTCAAAGCGTGAATAGAAGGAGAAAACCGAGGAAAGAACTGGACAGGAACTTGTTGATAATTTATAAATTTTCCTAAAGGTACGTCTAATATATCTTCACCATTATCGTTAGTGGTGACAATTTCTGCATCAATATCATTTTTTCTTAAAGCTTTGACCATTTCTAAAATAGCCTGACTCGGACCGCCGCGAACGGCTGCGACAGAGGGAACTATATGGAGAACTTTGATCTTGTCACCTGATTTATTTAAGACTTTTTTAATTTTAGCTTGCATGGATATTCATTAGCCTTCATGTGTAAGTATTCAGCTATAGCACTTGTTTCCAGATCCCCGACTTCTAAGATAGATTTATCCTTTCCGAATACAATCAATCAAAGAAGTCGGGGATCTTAGGACTTTTTTGATTTTAGCTTGCATGGATGTTAATTAGCCTTTATGTTTTTAATTTTTTGCTGACAAGATAACAAATACCTCTTCCTGCTCTTCAAAAACAACGACAGACTCACGCTTAATTAGGGTTTGCTGAATAAAGATAAAACTTTTTATTAATAAGAGTTTTACGAATTTTTATCACAAAAAGGTGATGTGGTATTTAGAGTCTCAAAATCCTTGCATTTTTATTGAAAATTAGAGGACGAATTTGAAAAGACAAATTAAATAGCAAGCGGTCATGTAACCAGAAATATCAGACCAGCAAAAAAGAACTTTTTTTCATGAATAATATACTCAAATAAACTGGGGAAATATTGCCAACACATAAGGTCTTAAAAACCTTAATATCCATAGCCAACCCAAATATTTATAGGAATAAACTAACCATGGTTTGACTGGGAAATTTTTCGGGCTAGTGATAAGCTTGAGCCTTTGTAAAAGGGGTAATGATTTCCAATTTCCTTGATTAAGACCAGAATACAGTTTGTAATCTCCCTCATCTTGCTCACAGCAGCCTACTATATCTTTACAGACGAATATTTTAAATCCGTGCAAGAAACACCGATAGCCATAATCAGAATCACCCATTGCATGAATAAAAATTGGATTAAGATTGCCTACTTTAAATGCAGCAGCTTTGGGAATTAGTACACAGTTTCCATTAAAATAATGGCATTCTAAATCTTCATCTGGCGAGTAAACAATCTGACCTTTGGGTACAAATTTTGAGCCAACTGAGCGATAACCACTATAAATGACCTGGCCATCATGGGGATTGGATAATGGACCAACAACTATACACTCTCTCCCAAAAAGGGAGAAGTTTTTTTGATAAGAGTTCAAAAGTTCTTTTATGGCACTAGGATTCAGAATTACGTCATCATTGAGCCACAGGTAAAAATCATAGCCTGTTTTCATAGCCTGCCCAAAGCCTAAACGCATTCCCCCTGACCAATATAAATTCCCGGAACCTTGAATAATTTTAACTTCAGGGAACTGCCTAGATACTACTTCACTTGTTTGATCTGTACTGCCATCATCTACCAGATAGACAGTAAGATTAACGTCTTGAGTGCTGGATAATGAGGTATATAAGGAACTTAAGCAGTTAAGGGTTTTTTGTCGCCGATTGTAACAGGTCAAAATTGCTGCAACTTCTAACATAAATTTTACTAAAAAGTTTTACCCTGAGCCTACAGATACTAATATCATATTATCAAAATAATGTTAAAAATTGCCATTGAACTGATTATTTTATTTATTTTGCAACAATCAATTACAGCAAATTGTAATCAACCATGCCACAAATAAAAATGGTGAAAACCAGTACCAAACTTCATTCTGCGATTAATTTTTGTGTAAGTATTCAGCTATAGCGCTCGTTCATACCCAGATCCCCGACTTCTTTTATTAATTGTGTCCATAAATGATAAATTGATCACAGAAGTCGGGGATCTTTTTACCTCACCTGAATTCTTACATTTTTGTTGTGGTTTTGATCTCAAACTGCTGTAAGTCCTCTATACAAATATTGGATATAGTCAAACATATTTGCATTAAGAGGATTGCCACTCCATATCTGACTTTGACCTGCAAGAGATCCTGCAACTATACGGTAGGAAAAGTAGAGAACTTTAGTAATAATTGCCATGAACATAATGGACGAAAAAAGGTTTAATTCATGAGTTAGTTTTTTAGAATTAAATACAATGGTGTAAAAGAAACCAGATAACCCGGCTAAGAAATATACCGACCTTCCAAAAGCAGGTAGAAAATAGTAAAACGAAAATAAAGCAACAAGGTTTACTAAAAACATAATAGACCATGAGTAACAATAAACATCTTCATCTTTGAATTTGATCATTAAAAGTGATGTGAGCAAAAAACATATATCAACAATAACTGATTTCCATAGGTCTTTACTGAGTCCTAGTAAATAGTTATATGAATCTTTGTAGCGGTCTATCTTCACAATCAGATATGGAAATATAGCTTGCAAATTACTATTATTTCCAACCAACACTAAAAAAGTAGGTAGTCCGATTATAATAAATATCAAACTTCCATAAAAGAAAAAATTGTTGCGGATTAAATTATTAAAAAATCTTTTTAAGATTCTCATTGTTTTGAACTTAAACTTTACTTGAGTAAAATTATCACTTAAGGGCAGAGCAATCATTGCCGGGGCAATAAATAGAAATAAGCTACTATGGGTAAACATTGCTAATGATAGCAGGATAACTTTTTGCCACAAAGAGAAAGTATAAATGAAAAAAACTAAAAATATGAGACCGTAAAACTGTCTCATTAAAAACATTTGGATAAAATAATTTCCGGAGGTAATATTAAGCAAAATAATTGTAGGATAGTATGATGGCATAAATCTTATAGCAATGAGCATGAATGCTAAATTCATTGTCAAAGCTTGAACTAAAATAAAGGAATATGCATTAGAATTGAACAGCAATTTTATAAAATTTGGGATTATGAATGTCACTGGTTCCATACTCCTAGCAGTCATATACTCAAAAAAAGGCTGATTTCCCAGTCCTTTGTAGATTTCCACATACGCTTCTAAATCACTGATCACCTGATATGTAGATGCAATAATTGTAATTGTAAAGAGTACGAGAAAAAGGGAAAAAGAGTTTAGACTCAAAATATTTTGTTTCGGTTTGTTTGTAGTAACTAACCGAGAAATATGTATTTGCGAAAATAGTAATAAAGGTATTATACCTAGTATTGGCGATAATGTCCAAATACTTAATCCAAATAATAAAATAGAATAGCGAAAATTAGAAAAAAGACTAAATACTTGATGGAAAATATTTGGTTTGTTATAGTTATTCACATCACTTTTCAGAAGAATACTCATGGATTTTTATTAACCTTTGATGTAATTTTTGGTATCAAGTCTATTTATTAGAAAATAACAAATTCATGCTTTATGGGGATAGATTTCATAATTTTATTGTAAGAATTCAGGTGAGGTAAAAAGATCCCCGACTTCTGTGATCAATTTATCATTTATGGACACAATTAATAAAAGAAGTCGGGGATCTGGGTATGAACGAGTGCTATTGAATACTTACCTTTTATTTATTTAGCCAATTGTCATGTTTATTTTCAATTATGTTGGTTCTTCCGTACCTGTTATGCCAAATATGTTTAATCGGAAGAATATGGCATCAATCTGAAGGGTACGACCATCTCGTGGATCTGTAAAACCTTTTTGAATTGCCCAGAGACTAAAACCTTGTGAATTAAGTCGTTCTATCATTTCTAACCATAATCGCTGTCCTTCATAAAGAGGTACAAGGGATAGTTCACATAGTACACCTTGGGCATTGGCGAGTGTTTCCTGAGCACCATCTAAAACCTGCCATTCAAAGCCCTGTGTATCTATTTTGATAAAGTAATTCTCTTTACCACTAAGATAATTGGACGCAATAGAATCCAAACGAGCGATCGCTACTTTATCAGTACTGATATATGCAGAGTTTACCGCAGCCGTTGCATGAGCTTCTAACATAGGTAAAACTGAAGAGGATACCGAATTACCTGCGACGTTAATCTCGATTTCTCCGTCAAAATCTCCAATAGCAATTTTGGGGTGAACTTGCCACGAGGAGACGCGAGCAGCCTCTTGGTTTAGTTTTTTGTGGGCATCTGAGAGCGGTTCAAAGCTGACGATCCGGCCTGTATAGCCTATAGAGCGTAACTCAGTGGCGAATTGTCCTGTATTAGCACCAATATCAAATACTAAATCTACACTAAATTTCTCCAGACCCTGACGGAGTTGGAAAAATGGATTTTGACTGGGCGAAAGGCGATGTAGATCAAGTCCTATTGCCCGTATTGATGACTTAACGGTTCTTTTTAAGATTTCTAGCATACTAGTTGTTTAATAGAACGTAATTATAAACATTTGGATATCCATGAGGTAGCGCGTTGTCAAACCATTTATCAAATTATTCTTACCCTCAACGAGTAGTCCTAAGGATATCAGCAGAGAGATCCTCGTGGTTATTGAATAACCTCATACTTATTTCTTTATCATTGATTTGAGTAAAAATTTTAAGTAGGCTAATCTGGAAACGCCAAACCAATTTTTTGAAATAAACTCATCTGCCTCGTAAATAATTTCCACTTGATTTGGATGTTTGAGAGGCCAATTCATTTGTTTTTCTATGAGCTTGGCTAAAATAGGATGGTCACCTGTAGTATGAGTTGCATCATTCCCATAACCTATATTTTTCACAAGATTTATCAATGGAATTATGGTCAGTCCATGTTCGCGCCAACATGTGTAAATCCATTGATAATCCCAAGTATCAAGCTCACCGGAATATACTATATCAAAATTTCTATTCCAACGCCAGCGAAATATTTCTTTGCCAACACCTATACTATAAAGCCATCTAGTTTTTCTAAGGCTTGGCCAATCTAACATACTAGGATCATATAAGTTCCAAGCCCTTCGCCAGGTTGCCCATCCCCACATTAAAGCAAATCTTGAGAAAAAATAACTAAAGTCTAGTGAGAAATTTCCTTGAATATTAGTTCCTGCAATAGACATAACCCGAGTATCGTCACGATAGCGAACTAACATATCCTCACAAAATTGGAAAAAAGTTAGATCTGGTAAACAATCATCTTCTAAAATAATTGCTTCTTCAACTTGCTCAAAAACCCAACTTATTCCGCTTGATACTCTTTGACGGCATCCTAAATTATGATCAGCATAATTGGTGAGAACCTGACAATCCCAATCTACTTGTTTAATAATATCCTTGGCTCTTTGACATTTTTCGGCTTCTTCTGGGAATCTAGCACCATCAGCAACTACGAATAATTGCTTAGGTTGTGCTTGACGGATAGCATCAAATACAATTTGCGTTAAATCTGGGCGATTGAAAATAATAAAGGCTATTGGTGTTGATAGTGACATATAAGTAATCTAAATTTGCTCTTATTAACAATACCTATGCCAATTTCCCAAATATAGGTCTGAAACCCAATAAACTCGTTACAATATCAATAGGATTTCAAGGTTTTGGCAAAGGTATTGATTAAGATTTAAAATCTTTGTTTGGATTTTAAAATCAGAATAGTACACTGAGGCGTAAGGGAATGAAACATTTTCAAACCTTGTAATCAATCAAATTTTCGGAGCTTTAACTGCCCACGCAATAAGTCTTTCAATGATTTTGAACCAGGTTTTCCATGAAAATAACCCAAGAACCATAATTCTTTTAAACTTGGCAAGTATGCGACTGTAAATCAGCGAATCATTAATAGTTTTACCGTTATGCGATAATGTCATTACAAATATGCTCTCTTGTTGAAAATGTGTGAATTCAATTCCATAAGTGGCCATATAAAAACCATATTTAATTGCATTTTTTTTCCTCTCCTCCTTGACCAACAAAGATAAATCGAATTGTCTGTCTTTGATTATATTGACCAATTCATTGTGAGAGCTTATTGTGGAACATACTTCTAAATCTTCATAGAAAGAAGCACCAACTAGGAATGAATGTTTATAATAAAATGCAGATTCAACTCCCATTGTTGAACCAAATGTAATAATACAATCTGCAATATCCATTAATTCATAAGAATTAATAGTGTCTTCAGCACTTATAATATGAAAGTTTGCATAGCGTCCTTTAAGTTTCGTCAGAGCTTTTGTTTGACTGTTACTTATATTTTTTAGGTTGGGATGCACCCTAAGATAAATATCTATATTTTGATCATTTTTTAGAGATTGAGCCAACCTAAAGAGTTCCTCACTTTGGCTTTTATAAATATGATTTTCCCATCCTGTAATAGCTGCAAATTCGTCTTCTGACGAATTATAAATAACTATATTAGTTTTACTTTTATCTATGAAATTAGGTGCTTTATTCTGATCACTAGTGAAAGAAGACCAGCCTTGATCTTTCCCCATTCTTCTGTCAATAAACCATTGTGAACCTATCCCAAATTTTTCTGCTTCTGGAAGGCTAGAGTTAGTCCATACTGATTCAATTTCTGCTTTATTCCATTCTAGATCATGAGGATATGTATTAGCTGTTAATGAATACTTGCCTGCTACTCCTGCTCTTTCATGAATGTCAAAGCTTGTTGACATCTGTTGCGCTGCTCTCATTGCCGCTCTTAAAGATGCAAGTCTACCATTAAAAATATACATTTTGTCAGGTTTAATTGCTTGAATGTGATTTTTCACAGATAAATATACAATTAATGCTGATTCAATATTTCTTTTAACATAATCTTTGTAATTATTTGGATTGGGATATGGTTCTCTTAAATAGCTAATAAGTGATGATGCTACTGATAGACCTATATCAAAATTTTCTAAAGTTAATAATTTCAGTGTACGAAGATTTTTAAAATATTTAGGAAAATTTTTAATTGTTTGTCTGTCACTGTTGGAAAGATTTACAAAATTTAAAAATTTAACTTTGTTTGATATCTCAAGCAATTGAAATCCTTTATTTCTTCTTTGTATACAACTTTGGCAGGTTGACAGATTATGGTTACTGTTTGGCTCGCATGAAGATAAGTCACCATCACAAGTTAAAAAAGTTACTTCATCTCCTTGGTCAATATGCTGCTTGATAATTTCTAAGTCATTTTCAAAATGAAAAGGCCAAATAGCGTAAGGACTAAAAAAGAGAATTTTTTTGTTCATAGCATTAAAGAGTTAATCGAGTAAAAATCTGGTGATACAGCAGTTTGCGTAGTTAAAGGACGCACTATAGGGAGTATTAAAAAGGTAAAGGAAGGAATAATCACTTCCCCTTTTAATTCTAAGGCACGAATGACCAACTCTAGGGCGATGTGCCTTGAATACCCGGTAAGTAATTGGACAAAAATATTTACAGTCATTGAGAGGGAAGGGAAGCAATCACAACCCTGGCGATTGCTTCATTTCACTTCATTTCACTTCGTTCCATATGGCTAACGCCACGCAACGCTTACGCAATGACATTGTGTAATTAATTCTGTCTCACTACTTATCATTGCTAAGTAACCATCATCATTGCTTTCGATAACCATAAAAGCTCTGGTTTCATCCTGTTCATCCTTTAATCCTGGGCATCCTGATTCTGACAATTTACCTAACTAGCAACTTACATTATCACATTAACAATTCCCACTTTACTGGTGTTCCCGCTTGAACATCTGCTTTGATTTTTTTCCCTAATAAAAGATTGTAGTATTTGGGGGGTAAACCTTGTCCGGGACGAATAGCTCTTAAATTGTCTGGAGTTAGTATATCACCTGATTGCATATTTTGGGCTATGTAAAGACTGCGCCTAAATATTAAAGATTTCTGTTCGGCTGCGGTTACTCCATAGCTAATTTTACCCATAGCTTGCCATGCTCTTTCTGTTTCTATAACTAATTGTTTCATTTCTTGCGGTTCCATGGAAAAAGCCGCATCTACACCACCATCAGCGCGGTTAAGTGTGAAATGTTTTTCGATGACTGTAGCACCTAATGCTACACTGGCAACAGCTACACCAATTCCCAGGGTATGATCGGATAAGCCAACCTGGATATCATCGAATAAATCTCTGAGGTGGGGAATGGTGAGTAAGTTTGTGTCTTTGGGTGTTGATGGGTAACTGCTGGTACATTTAAGTAAAATTAGGTTTTGACAACCTGCTTGTTTGGCGGTGGTTATTGTTTCATCTAATTCGGCGATCGCTGCCATCCCGGTGGAAATGATGATAGGCTTTCCTGTACTGGCAACTTTGCGAATTAGTGGTAAATCGGTGTTTTCAAAGGAGGCTATTTTGTAAAAGGGAACATCTAGGGATTCTAGGAAATCTACTGCGGTAAAGTCAAAGGGTGTGCTAAACCCGATGATACCTAATTCCCGACAGCGATCAAATATTGGTTTATGCCATTCCCAAGGGGTATATGCTTGTTGATAAAGTTCAAATAAGGATTTACCATACCACAAGCTTTTAGGATCGTTAATTACAAACTCTCCATCATGTCTATCTAGCGTCATTGTATTTGGCTTGGCTGTTTGAATTTTTAAAGCGCAAACGCCTGTTTCATATGCAGCTTCCACAATTTCCAAGGCTCTTTCTAAGGATTGGTTATGATTCCCTGACATTTCGGCAATGATAAATGGGGGATGATTGTTACCAATTTTTCTATCTTGAATCTCTATCGTTTTCATTATCACCCTGCTATCTGAGATAAGTTACTGATATATTAGTTTACATCGGACTACAAGATTTAAATTACTCCCCTTAGTCCGTTCTTTTTTCTTTTTAAATTGAAATTGCTGATAATTTTACCTAGTTTAGAGGCATAAATTCCTTCCTAACATGAAAGCTTCAGCAGCTTCAACCCCTACAGTAGATCCCCGCCATCTGGCTAAATATTCAACGGATTCTATGGAACGAGGGTGGGGATAGGGACACATTTCTAAGCTATAAGCTTCTAGTGCTTTGAGTTTCAGAGTTAGTGTTTCTGAAATGTCTACAAACCAGTTAGGTGCAAAGCTTGGTGCAGATCCTGGTGGTCGCCATTCGGTGCTAGATGGTACTTCAAAGAAAAGCAAGGTCTTGATTGAACTACCAGGTTTTGGTCTGCAAGCTGTAATCACAGCTTCATGAACGCGGCGGTGATCAATATTGACATCCCCATTATGGTGAGTGTAGACAATTTGCGGATGTATGTGGGTTACAGCGTCTTCTATTACCTTGACTATATCTAACAGTTCGCAGCCATCCATTCGGTTATCAGGGAAGTCTTTAAGGGAAACTGATGTAGATCCTAGTATTTCACTTGCTTGTTTAGCTGCACTTGCAAGAGCAGAAAGTTCCCGTTGAAAATGACTTCTATCTCGCTTTTCATCCCGACTGGTTGCTCCTTCTGCCAGAATGAGGATATGAACATTGTCACCTTGCTGTGCGTGTTTTGCGATCGCACCACCGCACCCCAATACCTCATCATCAGGATGAGCAGCAACAACTAATACGGTTGTCTGCTGTTTATCAAAATTTTCTCTAGAAAACATCATTATCTCCTAGTTCAAAGCAAAATTGATCTGGTGAATTCAGTGAAATAGGTAAGTTTGTATATAAAATAAATTCATTAGACATTAATGGAACAAATCCTCTCTCTTTTAAATAAGACGATTCGGAACTACCATTAAACTGCCAAATGTCTACCGTTCCTCCAAGTTTGATAGCAAGTCTGAAATCATTGGTTTCGAGTATTTGTTTCCTACCTTCATATACTTTCCAAATAACATATTTTTGATTTTCAAATACACTTTGAAAATATGAGTAATAAGGACGTGAGTATCTCCATTTAATAAAGTCTAGTCCTTTTACAACACTGAAATATTTGTTTTCCTCCTTCGGGAAATACTGAAAATAAGAATTTGTAATGTATTCAGGTGATATATCACTGGTAACACCTTGTAAAAGCTCAATATTTCCATAAGTCTTCCAGCCGATACGTTTATGCCCTTTTACTGCCTTAGAATTAGGAACACCTACCACAATGGGGAAGTTACTGTCTTTTAAAGCATACTCACCTAACGACTGAAATAATCCCTTTCCCTGAAAATTTTTCACTACACCAACATTATTACAAAGTGCAGCATTGTAAATATTATTACCAAGTCTAATATTAATTGGCAATAAACCATATATTCCAATTGGAATATCAATATCGAATGCTGCATACCACTTGTTAGATCCTGTTGGACAAGATGATAACCAGTTTAGCAAGTTATCGTCAAAATCTCTGTTAAAAATTTGTTTGAATAAATAAAGAATGTCTTCATTTGATCTTAGTTTATCAAACTTAATTCTTTGAGTATCATATAATACTGGATAATTCATTTGCATTATAGAAAAGTAGAATTTATAAAAAACCATTGGCTGGGATATTTAACGATTGTCTTGTCAAAAACTTGACGATTCCAAGACTTACTACCAGCTACAACATAATTATTAATCACATTATTTATTCCTAAATACGATTTTAGCTATATCATTTTTATTCTGTAACCAATCTTCTTGAAATAAGGCTAAACAAATAACATCTTGATATTCAGCATTCTTATAGATGTGTTTTTTAAAACATCCTTCTTCTTGGAAGGAGAGTCTTTTATGGAGTTTTAAAGATTTATTATTAAAACTTAAAACTTCACTACAAACTTTTCTAAAATCAACAAGTTCAAAAATATATTCCATACTAATAAAACCTAAAGCACCTCCACCACCTAAAGGAGTTGTAGTTTCCCCCAAATAAAATCCCCAGTAACACTTATTATTATTTTTATCTATATTTGTAAAGTAAACCAACCCAATAGGATGATTTTGAAATTCACAGATTAAATAGTCAACGGTTGGCTCATCTTTTATTTTTTTAAACCAAGTTTGATGTTCTTCAAGACTGATAATATGATCTGTATACATATTAGCTCTGACTCTCTCTGAATTACGCCAACTTAATACCATTTCCAAATCAGATTCTTGTAAAGGTCTTAGTTGATAGTCTTCACGTTTAGCCATATTAAATAATCCCTTTGATTATATTTCCTGATTTAACACTTCTGCCCAAATCATCTAAGAGGTGAACGCAGATAAACGCAGATGAACGCGGATAATTTTTGTCAGAATCAGGATATCCAGGATTTGAGGATGTACAGGATGTAATTGCTCATTTGTTTGTTGGTGGTTAATGTTGTAATTGTCTTAATCAGAATAAACAAAATAATCCCCAAATTTCCACCAACAATTATTAAATAACATCCTGTAAATCCTTTAATCCTGGTTATCCTGATTCTGACAAAAAAACTCTAGATGTACAGGATGTAATTGCTCATTTGTTTGTTGGTTAATGTTGTAATTGTCTTAATCAGAATTTTTCAACCACCCTCTAGCGTAATGATTGTGAATTCAATTGAGTTGTTCCATGTATATAGCAACCATATTTGATTTGCGGACCGTGAGGGTTTCAGATCCCCGACTTCTCGAAGAAGTCGGGGATCTCTGTATCGTTAAGGCAGATACTTATAAATTAACTTAATTCAGTATATTTTTGTAGCCAGTCATCCAAATCGTCAATACCCTGAAAATCCAACAGCGCTTCTCCTAAAGCCTCCAACTGTGATACAGGAAAACTCTTGATTTGTGAACATTGGCTCTCTGGTAATTCCCCCAGTCGTCGTCTTAATTGACGAATAACTAAATTAGCCTCACCTTCCTGAAGACCCTTTTGGCGACCTTCCTGAAGACCTTCCTGAAGACCCTTTTGGCGACCTTCCTGAAGACCTTCCTGAAGACCTTCCTGAAGACCCTTTTGGCGACCTTCCTGAAGACCTTCGACAATAATCTCTTGGTAAAAACGGGATTGGGTAATATCCACAGTCTCTAACTCTAGCATATTCATAATGACTTCCTTGGTTAACTCAGGGAACTTATTAGCCAGTATAGTCTCGATTAAACTCAATCGCCTTTGAAACTCGCCTGTTGTGTCGGCTTCCTGCAATAGCTTTCTACCAATTACGGCACTTTTGTCTTTTTCTGTCACCAACAACTGTAAGAGCATCAAATTCGGGGTTAGTTCTTGCTGGTCCCGCAGATCACTCAAATATAGCTGAGTTACCCGTCTTTCCAATAATTCTGTGTAGGGAACTTCCCAGCCTAATCCTTGACTGCGATCGCGTAAAATCAACAGTCCCCGCCAGTCTTGTTTAACTGTATATTGATTAATATAGACAAACAATTGGGAAAAATACCGTCCATAGAATCCTGCGTCGGACTGCATTTGTGCCTCAGCAAACACCATCGGTATCATCGGGTTATTTGATACTGGCGTAAAGACTCCATCCAGTCGAAACTCTTTCTCCTTAACAACAGGAGCATTATAAATGAACTCCCAGTTTTCTTCAATTCCTGGCATCAACTCTGCCAGCATCCCTGGTTGCGACAAAAATAATTCGTAAAACCATTTATCGGTTTTCATAGTAATTATATTTAACACGACTTAATTATTTGATGCTCTGGGTGGGGGTAAAGCAAGAACATATATGTTTTGCGATCGCTAGTTTGACTCACTAAGCTAACATACTGACCATCGCTGAGACAACGCGCTTTGCACCATTGCCATCTACTAACTGCTGTCCTTTTTTACTCATGGTTTCCCGATGGCGGCGATCACTAATTAAGTCTTGTATTGCTAAACTCAAACCCTCAATAGTTACATTCTGATGCCAACCCAGATTAATAATTACACCTTGTCGATCTAATTTTGCCGTAATGTCTTTTTGATTATCTGCTACTGTGATTACAAGACTAGGCAAGCCCATAAATGCTAATTCCCAATTAGTTGAGCCACCTGCGGCGATCGCTATGTCTGCCCAAGCCATCAACTCAGGCATATTAGTGACATTTTGTTGTAAAGTAATTAATATTCTGGATTTTGCAACTTCAGTCTGTAATTTCTCATGGTGCGGGTTGCTACCACCGACAACAACAATAACTTCTAAATTATCACTGTTTACTAGTTGTAAAGCTTGAATGACTTTAAGTGTGACATTATCAGGATCGCTACCACCTAGAGTAACTAAGATTCGCAAGAATGAACCAGGAGGCGATTTCCGTAGTTGATATCTAGCATGATCGCGCCATGACCAAAATTCACGCCGCAACAAAGTGTATTCACACCCTAACAGAAATTGGGTTTTTGGGTTGATGCGGGGATAGAGACTGGCATCAGCATCAATATTTTGATTTAATATGAAGTCAGCACAATAACTATCAGCGTGTCCATAATCGTCTATTACCAATAATTGTAATCCAGCCGCTTTAATTGTTTGTTGATAACTAGCATCAAAGTGATAACCATCGAGAACTAACCAAGGGCTGTGATAATTTTGACAACAGGTAATGGTCTCCAGTGCATCTGCCAAAGATCCGGGTAATGGTGCGATTTCCAGCCTATTTATGCCCTCAGTTGCCAGTCTTTGGGCGAGGGTGACGGGGAAATCTTTGTGGGTACAGAAGTACACTTGTCCACCATCAGTTTGCCAAGCCTGGGCAAGTGCTAAACACCGCATGACATGACCCGTACCCATTTGGGTAGATGCGTCAGCACGGATAATTAGCGTCTGACTTTTTTTCATCGCACTTTAAATAAAGGTTCTAAAGGTTGACAACGCAAATAAGATTCTAATTCTTTGTTATCTACCAATGCACCAACTAGCGGTAACACTTCTTCATACACAGCTAATAGACTATGAACATCAGTTTCAGCGTGACCGTAGCTGAGATTATGAGTGCCTAAAGTAAGAATGCCACGAGCAAACATTTCTTGCAAGAACAGGGTTTTAATCTGCCACTGACTGTAGGGAGCAATATCTTTTATCAACAGAAAAGACCAAGTAGGATGACCACTGAGGCTGAAAATGTGTCCGATGTCATAACGATCAATTAACGCTTGTACATCGGTAAGTATCGCTTCTCCTCTTGCAGTCATAGTTTGAATTACAGGTTCTCGCTGAAGTTTATTAATTGTTGCTAAAGCAGCAGATAGAGACAGGGTTTCACCACCAAAAGTAAAGGAGAAAAATATATCCTCAACTACTCGCATAATCTCAGCCTTACCCGTGAGGGCAGAAACTGGATAACCATTGGCTAAACCTTTTCCAAAAGTTGCTAGATCTGGAGTAATGCCAAAATATTCCTGAGACCCACCAATGGCATAACGGAACCCTGTAATCGTTTCATCGAAAACTAAGAGAGAACCATTTTGATGAGTCAGTTCTTTAACTTTGCCTAAAAAATCATCTTTTGGAAAGAAGACATTCATCGGTTCTAAAATTACCGCCGCAATTTCCCCAGGATACTCCTGAAATAGTTGGTGCAGGGATTCAATATCGTTATAGAGAAATTTGTGAGTCAGAGCCTTAGTTGCGGCGGGTATACCCAAATCCCTAGCTGTTGAACCAATATACCAGTCGTGCCAACCATGATAGCCACACACTGCAACTCTATCACGTCTTGTATAAGCTCTTGCTACTCGAATTGCTCCTGATGTAGCATCAGAACCATTTTTGCCAAAACGTACCATTTCGGCGCAAGGAACGACTTCAACAATCTTTTCGGCTACGAGTACCTCAATGGGATGGGGGAGAGAAAAAATAGTTCCTTGCTGAAGTTGAGCTTGCACCGCTTTAGTAACATCGGGATCGTTATAGCCTAATGTCACTGCTGCTAAACTGTTAATAAAATCAATATATTCATTCCCATCTACATCCCAAGCATGACTGCCTTGAGCGCGTTCGATGAAATAAGGAGACACACCAAAAGGATACTGGGTTTTGCTTTTACTAAAGGTTTGCGTACCCAAGGGAATAGTTTTGAGGGCGCGCTGTAACAAATGTTCCGACTTTTGATAGCGATCGCACATAATTGAGTCCATGGTTAATTAGTTAGTTTGGACTAGAAACTCTTGGTCAGCAAGGAGCGATTTTGTGAAACCTTCGTTGCGCTCATACTTACTGTTATGGGTTTGCCATTCGGGATGTTGATAGAGCCAATCTAAAATATCCCTCATATTAAAACTTGGATTTTGTGGATAGAGATTCGTGTATATTTGTCTAACTAATTCAAAGTCTGCTGGTTCATCTACTGTCCAGCGGAGATATGATAAATCTTGATCATGTTGATAATTGCCTAATTTAAAGCGATCTGGTTGCTGGTTAATAAAAGGTGTCACGTGTTCTCGATGAGATGGTAATGTGGCTTCTTTTTCAGCTATTTCTAAGCATTGAAAGCGACATATTTCTACATCTAAACCATCTGGATACGTGGGGATTAAACAATTGCTGGAATAATCATAGTTTCCATCAACATGAAATTGGATCACTTGATCAATTAATTCTGGATCGCACAGAGGACAATCACCTGTTAGTCTTACTAAATAGGTTGGAGAATATGGTTTTGCTGCTTGATAAACTCGTTCTAAGACATCATCTAAAGAGCCACGAAAAGAGACAACTTCAATTTCTTGACACAATTTACTAATTTGCTCATCTTCTGGAGAAGTACTCGTCGCTACAACTAATTGATCGATTAATTGTGACCTCTTAATCCGCTCAATCTGTAATGCCAGCATTGGCTGATCTAAAATCGGCTTGAGGACTTTTCCTGGAAGACGAGAGGAGGATAATCTTGCCTGGAGAACAGCAATAATCATTATGTTTATCTGGTGAAATTATGGTTCTTTTTCTAAGATTCGTTCGTGGTAATAGTTATTCAAGCTTTTATGTAGAACACTACAGATCCACCTGCTATCAGAATCACAGGACAAAATACTTAAATCTTGTTTGTGATTGTGGTTGCCAGTGAACCTAGTGATTTCTTTATATATACCAAGTTGTTCAAATATACTAGGATAATCTTGTTTATAAGTAAATACACTTGATTCTGGCAAGTGATGATAATGTCTGCGCTGGGGAAAATCGGGATAAAAATCACCAATAATTAATATTCCTCCATCCCGAACGCAACGATCAATTTCAGCGATAGATTTAACCAAGGACGAGCGGTCTACCCAGTGTAAGACGAAATAGATAATTACAACATCATACTCTTCATCAAGTGGGATATTAGACAACAAACCCTGAGAAAGTTTGATGTGTGGATATTTTTTTTGTCCGTCTTGAATCGCTGCTAAACTGGCATCAATGCCAGTCAATTCAATGTTAGGAAGGGTTTCTCCCAGATCGTTCAGCCTCCATCCGTTGCTACAACCTAATTCAGCAATTTTCTTAATTCCACTCTTGTCTTTAAGCAAATTTATTATGTAAGTCGGAAAATCAAATTCTGCTTTTTTTCCCAAATCTTTGGTATTACGATAGAACCAATTATCTCCCTCACCTCTAAAAAAAATATTATCTTGTTTCATACCATTTTTCTCCATAATGACGGGTTAATTAACGAAGTATCTTCAATAACAAATTCTCGTAAACACTTAGAATCAAATATCCTATCTGTCGCTGTAACTATTTCGACCAATTGATCTAAATTGTTTACCCCAATCAAGATAGTATCTACTTCTAAAAGTTGATCTACAAAACCAATTGCTGCTTGCAAAGGTGATATCCCCAATTTTTCATTAACTTCACGGTATCGCCGTAAATAGGGTATAAATCCTGATAAATAAGGTGGTAATTCTTCCTCTGACATTAATAAAATGCCCTGTAAAAATACTGAACGTACATGAATTTCTATTCCTTGGTTTTTGAGCGATCGCAAGCAGCCATTTCTGAGTAACCTTTGATCAAAAACATTTAGAGGAATCTGAATTAGATCGAGGGAATATTTCTTAAATAACTTATCTATTTCTTCCTGACCATAAATTGATACACCAATTTTTTTTACTAAACCTTGCGCCTTGAGTGATTCTAACTCCAACATCAAGCGATCGCCACCATCATTTAATAAGTCATCAGGATGATGGACTAGCAATCCATAAACTGATGTTTGCTTTAATTGTTCGAGCGATCGCCTAAATGTATCCAAAACGGATTGGACATCATCGGCAGTAATTTGAGATTTAGTTATTTTACTAGTTTTGGTAACAATCCGAAACTGGTGAGAGGGACTTAAATGTTCTCCCAATACAGCTTCACTAGTACCATAAGCGGGTGCAGTATCAAGATAACGAATACCATGACCAGCAGCAAATTCTAAAATTTTCCTAACTTCATCAGCACTCGTTTGTCCTAACTTGTTAGAAATTCCGTAATCTGTGCCAAATTGTACCGTTCCTAAACCCAACTTCATTAGGCAATCTCCCCTAACGTCTTAATAAGATAATTTTGATTGTCTCTATTTTTCGGTATTAGGGTGTTGGCCAGAAATCTGGATTGATAATATCATCTAGTTCAAAAGGACAAGTTTCAGGGAAATTTTCATCGGGTAAATCAGTTTCTGCGATCGCTAAATCTCTAGCTTCAGACCAACTTTCTACTAAGGCTTCATTGAGACGGGACTTTAACCCAGGATTACGACGCAGCAACTTGTCAATTGATGTTCGCTGTACGCGAATTGTCGCTCGCCAACTGTTAGAACGTCGCCAGTGTTGCACTTGCCATTTGAGCAGATGCGCCACTAATTGCATCAACCTTGACTCTAACTGATCGTAATGACGATTACCCAAATCTGTTAGCTCCTCGATCAGATGAGATAAATCTAACTGCTCAAATTTCTCCTGACGCAGTAAATCTGATTGTTGATGCGCCCAGCTATAAAAGTCAGATTCATACAATGTGTCACTCATGTTGACTCTCCATCAGGTCAAGATGTCTGTTGATAAGTAGTGAGACAGAATTAATTACACAATGTCATTGCGTAAGCGTTGCGTGGCGTTAGCCATATGGAACGAAGTGAAATGAAGCAATTCCGAGGGTTGTGATTGCTTCCCTTCGCTCGCAATGACTGTAAATATTTTTGTCCAATTACTTATTATTATCTTCCTATTTTGACACTCTCAGGTCTAAAGACACTGAGATTCTTTAATCAATGAGCCAACTTACAATTGCTGGATTACTCCAACAAAAACAGAGGTCGATTCTCCTAAAGCGTTAATGACCGTATCCCTACCGTACTCGATTTTTGCATTTCATTTTTCACCAAATTTAGCTTTCCTAAACTGCAATACCGTTAGGTATGACTACGCACTCAACCAAATAAGTTAAGTTTTTACGTCGTTTAGTTATACTTAAATTCTAAGGTCGTCGAGATCATATCACATCTGCTGTTACAAGTCAATGAATCAGGCGAATAAATTCGCCCGTGTCGCTTATATCTCAGGTCTAAAGACACTGAGCTTTACGCTTACCGGGTAATCTTGTAAAATCTCCCCTAACGTCTTAATAACATAATTTTGATTGTCTTCAGTCAAATCATAATAAAGCGGCAAACTAATCGCCTCCTGATAATAAGATTCAGACTCAGGAAAATCACCCTGCTTAAATCCCAATTGCTGATAATAGGGCTGGGTGTGAACAGGAATATAATGTACATTGACTCCAATTCCTGCGGTTCTGAGTGCCTCAAATACTTCTCGATGGGAGCGATTGATGGAATGGCGTTGTAACCGAATTACGTATAAATGCCAACTGGAATAGGTATCAGGATGTTGATAGGGCCTAGTCACAGGTAAATCTTGCAAGCCAATATTATATCTTGCTACCAACTCATGACGACCCTTGACGAAGGTATCCAACCTTTCCATCTGACTTGCACCCAAAGCGGCTTGTAAATCAGTCATCCGGTAATGATAACCCAACTCCAACTGCTGATAGTACCAAGGTCCTGGGGAATCTCCCTGAATAAAGCGAGGATCGCGGGTAATACCATGACTCCGCAGCCGGATCAACTGTTCATAGAGGTCTTGACGATTGGTTAAAATCATGCCTCCTTCGGCAGTGGTAATGATTTTAACTGGGTGGAAACTAAATACAGTCAAATCGGAAAACTGACAACAACCAATGGGGCGATCGCCATAACGTCCACCTATACCATGGGCTGCGTCTTCAATCACCTGAAAGCCATACTTTTGTGACAACTCAGCGATCGCTTTCATGTCGCAGGATTGCCCAGCAAAATGGACTGGAACGACAACTTGAGGTAATTTCCCCCGTTCTGCTGCTAGGGCTAATTTGTCAGCTAGGGCGGGAATACTGAGATTATAGGTTTGAGGATCAATATCCACAAAATCCACTTCCGCACCACAGTACAAACCACAGTTAGCAGAAGCTACAAAGGTATTAGGTACAGTCCACAGTCTATCACCAGAACTTAGTCCCGCAGCTAAACAGGCAATATGTAACCCCGCTGTAGCACTAGCCACCGCCACTGCATATTTTACCCCACAGTATTCAGCTACTAAGTTTTCAAATCGAGCGATCGCTGGTCCTTGGGTTAACCAGTCTGACTGTAAAACGCTGACTACTGCATCAATATCTTGCTGATTAATATTTTGCCGTCCGTAGGGAATATAGTTCATAAAACTGAAAACTTAAAAAGGTGTTAAAAATCAACCCTAGAAACTAAATGGTTTTGAGTTCGGACTCATACTTAATTTATACCTCATGAATTTCTCAAAAAAGAGGAAACATTACCTGAGTTTTTGTAAATTTCCCTAGCTGGCGCGACTAAGGAGTAGTATTGACGTTTTGTGCTATTCATAAGTGATTTTACTGTTACTAAAAGTAGTGAATAGTATTGCTTTATTTCTCTCTTGATTGCAGCGCCCAATAGTGGGCATATTTCCCATCTAGTTCCAATAACTCCTGGTGATTGCCCTGTTCCACCACTTGTCCTTTTTCTAGGACTATAATTTGGTCGGCACGGACAATAGTAGAAAGACGGTGGGCAATAACTAACACGGTGCGATCGCGCTCAAACTGATTTAATGCTTCCTGTACCAAGCGCTCTGACTGACTATCTAAAGCACTGGTAGCCTCATCTAAAATCAATATCTCCGGCTGCATTAATATTGCCCGTGCCAGTGCCACCCGTTGTCTTTGTCCACCCGAAAGCCGATAACCTCGCTCCCCTACTACCGTATCATAACCCTGGGGGAGAGAGGAGATAAACCCATCAGCTTGAGCTAAATGAGCAGCATCTCGCACTTCATCTGCCGTTGCTTGGGGCAATCCGTAGCGGATATTTTCTAAGATACTCTGGTTAAAAATAAAGGTGTCCTGACTAACCACTCCCAGCCCCTTGCGCCAGCTTTCTAAGCTATAGGATTGTAAAGCCAATCCGTCTACTAAGACTTGCCCTGATGTGGGTTCATATAGGCCAATCAGCAAATCTGCGATGGAGGACTTACCAGCCCCAGACTCCCCCACTAAGGCTGTGACTGAATTTCTTGGTAATTTAAATGACACATTGACCAGAGATGGGGTGGTAGTTCCATCATAGTGGAGGGATACTTCAGTAAAGCTGATAGCGGATTTAAGTCCGGTGAATTCTGTGCCGCCCGAACGAGTAAACTCTTTATCTTTTGTATATAAAATTTCATCTATGCGTAACATCCGTCCTGAGTATTCCGCCAACTGCTGCATTGTTCCAGCTATTCCCTGCATCTGCATGGACAGACGATTTAGTGCCAAAATAAAGGTAGCTAGAGATGGCAACACTGCCGACTGCTCTCGCCGCAGGAGCAGTGAACCGGCTGTTAATAAAACAGCAACCACTAAAATCGTTAAGCTATTATTCAGGGGGCTGGTAATGGACATTAACCGCACTTGGCGCTGTAAAAAGCCTAGAACTTCTTGCTGTAGGGATCTTACTCGTTCAATTGTCTGGGCTTGACGACCAAAGGTATGCACCACTCGCAGGGCTTGGATATTTTCCACCATGTCTTTAGAAACATCTACCTGGGCATGGGAAAGTTTAACTGAAGTGGCACGAATGCGGGGCAGTAACCAGCGTTGAACAAACATCAAAACTATAAACAATAACACTGCAACTGCGGACAGAGGCACGGAAATTGCTAGGACTGTGACTGAGTAGGCTAGGACTAAAAACACTCCAGTCAGCAGCAGATTCCAATTTCTCATTTGTAGGTCAATTGTGCTACCTCCTTCACTAACATGGGTACTTAAGTCTCCCACTTTATAGCGACTAGCACAGGGAAAGCTGAGACTAATAATCCGGGCAAAGATTGTTTCTGTCATCTGGGCTTGAATCCGGGCTGTCAAATCTCCAGTAGCTACTTTACTCACATAGTCCATGAGGCTGCGTGTTAATTGCAACCCTACTGCTAAGGCAATGAGGACTAAAAAAATTGTTTGGCTGTCCCCAGTCCATTTTTGAGCTAACCAGGGAAATGTGGACGCTATTTGGTTGGGTAAGTGAGGGAGTTTATGAGACTCTAGAACCCCTAGCGCTAAAAAAATTACCCCCAAGGTGGCGGTTTCTAAAGAAGCAGCTAGTAGGTTACTGGTAAAGGACAAAAGTAGTAACTTTTTGTTCCGGTTTATTGTTAACCCAATTTGCTGATAGGACGGGGTACTGAAGATTTTAAATGGGGTTAACCATTTTGTTTGAGTTTTTCTCAGGAGATTGATAAATGCCACAATAAACCACAATAAAATTAAATTTTTTAAACAAGCCCGGTGTTGATAAGTAATTGGACAAAAATATTTACAGTCATTGCGAGGGAAGGGAAGCAATCACAACCCTTGGAATTGCCTCATTTCACTTCGTTCCATATGGCTAACGCCACGCAACGCTTACGCAATGATATTGTGTAATTAATTTTGTTTCACTACTTAGCTAATAAAATTAAATTTTTTAAACAAGCCCGGTGTTGATAAGTAATTGGACAAAAATATTTACAGTCATTGCGAGGGAAGGGAAGCAATCACAACCCTTGGAATTGCTTCATTTCACTTCGTTCCATATGGCTAACGCCACGCAACGCTTACGCACTGGTATTGTGTAATTAATTCTGTCTCACTACTTAATATTACTCAAACCCGAAAATTTGGATCTACATGAGTTTGAATTAACTCCCGAATCTCTTCTACGGTCAGAAACTGACTGTTTTCACCGGAATTATAATTAAATCCTGGTTTTACTGGGGTGGCGTTCATGCGATCGCAATATGATTCCACGTTATAACTGTTAGTTATGGGCAAAATTGCATAATACTTACCCAAATCTACCGTTGTCAAGGAATCAGCACTGGTAATCATTTCTTCATGGACTTTCTCCCCAGGACGGATACCAACAATCCGATGTTCACAATTTGGGGCAATAGCCTTGGCTACATCAGTAATTCGGTAGGAAGGAATCTTTGGCACAAATATCTCCCCTCCCACACCATTCTCAATCGTCCACAGCACCATTTCCACTCCCTCTTGCAGCATGATATTAAACCGTGTCATGTTTGGATCAGTAATTGGAATCACCCCTTCATGGCGCTTGTTGAGGAAAAAAGGAATTACTGAACCACGAGAACCCATAACGTTGCCATATCGCACCGCACTTAAACTCAGTTCTCGTTTACCCTTAATATTATTTGCTGCAATAAATAATTTATCTGAACATAGTTTAGTTGCCCCGTACAAATTAATTGGCGCTGCTGCTTTATCGGTAGACAAAGCCACCACTCGCTTGACATCAGTATCCAAGCAAGCCTGAATTACATTCTCTGCACCAAGGACATTTGTATGAATAAATTCCATGGGGTTGTATTCCGCTGCTGGAACTTGCTTCAATGCGGCTGCATGAACGACAATATCAATTCCTTCTAAAGCCCTTCTTAGGCGATTTTGATCCCGGACATCACCCAAAAAATAGCGCAGCCCTGGAAAGTCTTGATCTCGAAATTCTTGAGCCATTTCAAACTGCTTGAGTTCATCCCGACTAAAAATAACCAAACGAGGGATATTGGGATAACGTTCTAGGATATTTCTGACAAATGCTTTGCCAAAAGACCCTGTTCCACCCGTAATTAAAATTGTTTTATTTTCTAGCATAAAATTTTAATGATCTATCTCAACTAAATTTTTTAAATTCTTGACTGAAGGAGTCTTCACTAAGTAGGTGAACAAAACTTTCTTAGACAATGTACTTGGTTTTCTCACCTGAAAATCTTCCAATTATATTTATTTCTTTAATCGCCTAATTGCTGACAATATTAGATGTCTTGTGGAAAAAGTTCCAGATTTTGGTCAGATCTTTTCTGTACTTTGGCCTCTTGATCAATATCTTAATAGAGATCCTCAAAAGGTTGTATGGAGGGACTGAGATCAAAAAGACCATCAAAGCCCAACTCACTGTTCAATACTATCCCGGTTCTGTCACTCTCGGACAACAATAATCGAATCTATTTTTTGTAACTCTTATTTTATACAGGTTTGCGATCGCCGTTCTCTCATGGATGAACAATAGAATAACACAGATTTAATTAGTATACTCAAAACGGCTTGATTGTTTGATTCTAAACGTAGGGGTAAAGCATGAGCTAAACCCCTACACATCTGGGTTCTTTGTCATTTGGCAAAAGTTTAAATCTCACCGTGTTTAGTATAGTTCGTTAAGTTCAGAGATTCTGATTTAAATGTCATCTTTATTATCAGTATATTTTGGTTGACTCCTCTGAATAATTGATACCTACTAAAGAGTTTCATGTAACCAAGCGAACTGCTTGCAGCAGCGCTTCGCTATCTCCTTCAAGATCAACAGTTTCAGATCCCCGACTTCTTAGAGAAGTCGGGGATCTGATCTTCTTATTTTATTTATAGAGTGAAGGTTAAAGAATTTCCCCAAGGACCAATTTGAGATTTCATAAATTAGCGATCGCTTTCAAGATCAACAAAGCATATCTCAATTACCGCCACTCTAGAGATTCAGATCCCCGACTTCTCTAAGAAGTCGGGGATCTGATTTTCTTATTTTATTTATAGAGTGAAGGCTTTTTTTTGGCGATGTCTATTGATCAAGGCTTAGTCAAGAGAAATACCAAGCGATCGCATTTTTTGCTTTAATTCATACAATTCCGTGTTAGCTTGTTCAGCCCTTTGAGATTCTTGTTCAGCCCTTTGAGATTCTTGTTCAGCCCTTTGAGATTCCCGTTCAGCCCTTTGGGATTCTTGTTTTGCTATTTGAATTGCTTGGTTGGCTTTGAGTATTTCATCTTTGGCGGCTTCTTGGGGGGTAGGGATGATAGTGCCTTCTAAGGAGAAGTAACGCAACTGGCCATTGTGAATACCCAGGAAAAAGCCCAGGGCTTCACTCCATAGCCATCCTTGGGCGTTGGGCGTGATGGGGCGATATTTATTAAACTCTAGTCTAAAGCCTGCAAATTCTAAGGTTTCTGGTGAAAAATAAAAGTATTCAGGGGTATGAAATCTCTCTGCGTATAAGTCTAGTTTGGTGGTGCGATCTACATTGGCGGTGGAGTCGGACAGTAATTCAATAATCAGGTCGGGATAACGTCCGTCTTCTTCCCAGACCACCCATGAGTTGCGTGGTTCTCTGGTGGTGTTTTTGACTAGGAAAAAATCTGGACCTCGAAAGTCACGATTTTTGAGTTGTTGGCGACTGAAGTAAATGCTCAGGTTTGCACCAATGAAAAAATCATCCTGCTCTTGCCATGCCCATTCGAGGCAGGTGACTAGCAATAACAGTTGCATATAGTGCAGGGAGCTTTCTATCTCTGGTTCATCACTTAAAAGTTTACTGGCATCGGGCATTTGCAACTCTAGTTCGCGGGCTGTAATTGCTGCCATGGATTTGTTCTCCTGATGCTTTGGATGATTATCTATGAGTTTAGCTACGCTATCGGCGATTATAAATCGCTAATACACAAATTAAGTCTACTTACGTGGACTAAATAAAAATTAATAGTCTATATTCTTTAAGGGCGATAGCCAAACGCTGCTGCAAGCAGTTCGCTCGACAATTTTCACTCATTTTTTCCCCTGAATTATTTATTTTATCATAAACAACGACCAATTTGAGATTTCATAAATTAGCGATCGCCTTCAAGATCAACAGTTTCAGATCTCCGACTTCTTAGAGAAGTCGGAGATCTGATTTTCTTAGTTCCAGATTTTGGTCAGATCTTTTCTGTACTTTTGCCTCTTGATCAATATCTTAATAGAGATCCTCAAAAGGTTGCATGGAGAGACTGAGATCAAAAAGACCATCAAAGCCCAACTCGCTGTTCAATACTATCACGGTTCTGTCACTCTCGCACCACAATAATCGAATCTATTTTTTGTAACTCTGATTTTATACAGGTTTGCGATCGCCATTCTCTAATGGATGGATAATAGAATAACACAGAGTTGATTAGTGTTTGATTCAAATGTCATCTTTGTTGTCAGTATATTTTGCTTAACTCATCTTAACAATTGATACCTGCTAAAGAGTTTCATTTAACCAAGCGAACTGCTTGCAGCAGCGCTTCGCTATCGCTTTCAAAATCAACAGTTTCAGATCCCCGACTTCTTAGAGAAGTCGGGGATCTTATTTTCTTATTTTATTTATAGAGTGAAGGTTAAAGAATTTCCCAAGTGACTAATTTGAGATTTCATCAATTAGCGATCGCTTTCAAGATCAACAAAGCATATCTCAATTACCGCCACCCTAGACGACAAAAGGGTATTTGATAGACTAAATGAATATTCGAGGATGGGTTTCAAAGCCTCTCCCCGCGTCGGGGAGAGGTTTGGAGAGGGGTTTATTTATACATTAAAAACTTTTAAAACATCCTCTAATAGTAACATAATTTCATTATAATCAATGGTGCAATTTTTGCTTTTCTTTAACTCATACTTCATAAGTTTCAAGAAAGTTTCTGAATACTTGCTTCCCAATATTACGCTAAAATACCTAATAAAATTTTACCTAAATATAGCAAATCATCAGGAATCTTAAAAAGGTTTAAATCTTGATAGATAGTTTTTTCAATTTTATCTAATTTACCAAATTGCCACAAATTCCCAGTAGTCACAGCACCATACAATATATCTTGATCTATGATTTCAGATAAAGCAATTAATTCCACTGCCAGGGGAATGTTATTTTGCAAATATTTGATAAAAAAACTATCAATTGAGAATTTCTCTTAAAGAATAAGGACAAGTTTCAGGGAAAGATAATGGTGGATTTATCTGATACATGATTGATTAGCTCACTACATAGCTTTTTCAAAATCATCTGTCGTGTTACACAAGAATTCAGGACTTAATATTTCTTGTATATCATAAGGACAAATTTCTGAAAACGTACTTAATGCTAAACCTGTTTCTGCTGATGCTTCTCTTCTCGCATTTCGATAAGCTTTGGGTAAAATATCAGGAATATATTGTTTTAAACTTGGTTTTTCATTGAGTAGATCTTGTAAATCATCTCTTTGGTTAGCAATGGTGGTAAACCAACTAATAGAACGTTTAGAAGATTGGTATTGCCATTTTAGCAAATGAGTTAATAAAATTATTAACCGATTTTTTAACTCATTTTTTTCACTAATACCCATAGCATCTAACTCTTCTGCCAAATTCTCCCAATCCAAAGCTGTGATATCTCGACTAGCTAAGGCTAATTTTTGTTGAGTTAACCAATCCATGAAATCTGTTTCGTAGAGAGGTGATTTAGACATAAAATTAGTAATAATGACTTTCAGACTGGACAATTTCTCAACCCTATTGATCATTAGGTAAGCTGATACCTTGCATAAGAAGGTGGACGAAAGGTGCTACGCAATAATTCTGGTTGTAACAGGTGAAATTCGTCTGGCAAACCTGGCTCCTCTGGATCTTCGCTAGGTAAATCATACATCGTTGGCAGTGTTTGTTGAGGAGGTAATGGCTCATAGCTAGGTTTGCTATACACATCACTTTGATACATTGTTAATTATCTCCTGTATTTAATTGCTGTTGCCAAGATTCAACTATCTGTTTAATTGTCTCTTCTAAGGAAATTGTAATATCCCAGTGAGGATAATGTTCACGCATTTTTGTTAAATCGGAATAATAGCAAATGTGATCACCAATACGATTTTCTAGTACGTAAGTAGAAAGCATGGCTTTATTACTATATTTTTCAGTTAAATTAAATGCTTCTAGAATTGAGCAGCTATTTTGCTTACCTCCTCCAAGATTATATACTTCTGCTATGCGAGGATTTTTAATAAAAGTTTCTGGAATACCATGCTCATAAATAGGATCATCATAATCCCATCTGGTATCTAATTCTTTGAGTTTAATTGTGTTCGGGCGATCGCCATAAACTTTATTTGTGGACATATGCACAAAGGGCGATTTTGGGCAAAATTGCCTCACAGCCTCTAATAAATTCAGAGTTCCTACTGCATTTGTATCAAAATCATCAAAAAGAATGGCTGCTGCCCGATCATGACTAGGTTGGGCTGCTGTATGCACGATAGCATCTGGTTGGAGACTTTCAATTAAATTGAGTACCCCTTGGCGATCGCGGATATCTACTTCATGATGAACAAACCCTTTAATGGAGTTTTGCAGTCGTTGTTGATTCCAGCGCGTATCTCCTTGAGATCCAAAGAAAACTGCTCTTTGGTTATTGTCAACACCATGAATTTCCCACCCAATAGAAGCAAAGTATAAACATACTTCCGAACCGATTAGACCTGATGAGCCTGTTACAAGTAATCTTTTCATCAAATTTTCTTGGTTAAAGTCTTTGAATAGTATAAGTAGGTTAGCATTGAAAATCGTGCGAATAACTGTATCAGACATTAGTGTTTAAATATATTTCAAGTATTACATTGTAACATTACCATACTCTCTTAACTGAATAAGCATCAAAAATAGTATCAATGCTGAGAATAGTAATATTTTCAGTTATAGACTGACCAATGATCAACCTATCAAAAGGATCTTTATGATGATAAGGGAGTTGCTCTAAAGCCCAAATATGAGCTAGTTCAATGGGTAAAATTTGGATATTATTAATTGTGATTTGGCTGTCTATTCACTCAGGTAAAGGTAAATTAAGTGTTAATTTACCCATTGAAATTTTGATTTGCATTTCCCACACACTAGTACCGTGCGGCGTAAGTGAATGAATCATTTTCAAGCCTTCTAAGCAATCAAATTTTCGGAGCTTTTAATAGTCATCTTATTTACGTCAAGCTGTGCTAGTACAAAACGGCGTAAATAAACCAACCATTCTAAATCCTCCAAAAGCCTATACTGTCTTCATTTTGACTTTTGACTTTTGACTTTTGACTTCCGCCTTGCGGTACTAGTCATAATTTTAATATCTAATTATTTTATTTACTTGTTTTTTGACTGTTCTAAAACGCACTGGCAAGAAGTTCACTGGCTCAACAAATTCGTTCTCGTAGATCCGCTCAGTGATTATATTTATTTCTTTAATCGCCTAATTGCTGACAATATTAGATGTCTTGTAGAAAAAGTTCCAAATTTTGGTCAGATCTTTTCTGTACTTTGGCCTCTTGATCAAGATCTTAATAGAGATCCTCAAAAGGTTGCATGGAGGGACTGAGATCAAAAAGACCATCAAAGCCCAACTCACTGTTCAATACTATCCCGGTTCTGTCACTCTCGGACAACAATAATCGAATCTATCTTTTGTAACTCTGATTTTATACAGGTTTGCGATCGCCGTTCTCTAAGGGAACACCAAAAAATAAATTACCCAATTTTGTGGGATGGGCATCCTGCCCGTCCTTGATTATTAGCGGGCAATTCGTCCCGCACCACAAGAAATTTTTGGGTATTTTTTTAATTGGAAGTCCCTAATGGATGGATAATAGAATAACACAGATTTAATTAGTAGTTCGTTAAGTTCAGAGATTCTGATTCAAATGTCATCTTTATTATCAGTATATTTTGGTTGACTCATCTGAATAATTGATACCTGCTAAAGAGTTTCATGTAACCAAGCGAACTGCTTGCAGCAGCGCTTCGCTATCGCCTTCAAGATCAACAGTTTCAGATCCCCGACTTCTTAAAGAAGTCGGGGATCTGATTTTCTTATTTTATTTATAGAGTGAAGGCTAAAGAATTTCCCCAAGGACTAATTTGAGATTTCATAAATTAGCGATCGCTTTCAAGATCAACAAAGCATATCTCAATTACCGCCACCCTAGTAGTCTGTCAACCCGAAAATGACGGGTGAAGGGAAGCAGGGGGGTAGGGGAGGTAGGGGGGGTAGGGGAGGTAGGGGGGGTAGGGGAGGTAGGGGGTAGGGGAGGTAGGGGAGGTAGTGGAGGGAAAAACAGAAGTTTTTTCCGATCATTACCCGTCAAAATAAATTTGACGAACTACTAGAGTTTCAGATCCCCGACTTCTGAGAGAAGTCGGGGATCTGATTTTCTTATTTTATTTTATAGAGTGAAGGCTTCTTTTTTGGCGATGTCTATTGATCAAGGCTTAGTCAAGAGAAATACCAAGCGATCGCATTTTTTGCTTTAATTCATACAACTCCCTATTAGCTTGTTCAGCCCTTTGAGATTCTTGTTCAGCCCTTTGGGATTCTTGTTTTGCTATTTGAATTGCTTGGTTGGCTTTGTATTTACCATCATTTGCACCACATCTGCCATCTTATATTTAGCTTCCCATCCTAATTGGATTTTGGCTTTGCGGGGATTACCTTTACCGATCGCCAAATCTGTAGGTCTGAATAGGCTACTATCAACCACCACATGATCACGCCACTCTAAATTTACAGATGTAAATGCTGCTGCGACAAAATCTTCTAAGGAAGTGCTTTCTCCCGTTGCAATTACATAATCATCAGGTTGATCTTGCTGCAACATTAAATACATGGCTTCCACATATTCCTGCGCCCAACCCCAGTCCCGCTGAATTGACATATTACCTAAATATAATTTTTCTTGACTACCTTGGGCAATCCGACAGGCAGTAGCAATAATTTTTTGAGTGACAAATCTTTCTGGACGCAGGGGAGATTCATGATTAAATAATATTCCTGAACAGGCAAATAAACCGTAAGCTTCTCGGTAGTTAGCTACTTCCCAAAAAGCAGCAGATTTAGCTACAGCATAAGGACTTCTGGGGCGAAATGCAGTATTTTCTTCTGCTGCTACATTGCCAGTATCACCAAAGCATTCACTCGAACCTGCATTGTAAACTTTAATGGTTGCGCCTAAAAAGCGAATGGCTTCTAATAAATTTAGTGTCCCTGTAGCGATACTTTCTAAAGTTTCTACAGGTTGTCCAAAAGATAAACCTACGGAAGTTTGTCCTGCTAAATTATAGACTTCATCTGGTTGGATTTTTGTGAGTACCTGTAAGACGCTGCGGAAGTCAGTTAAGGACATTGACTCCAGCTTTACTTGATCTTTAATACCCAAGTGAACTAAGTTCTGGAAAGGTGATATTTGGGCATCTCTGGATGTTCCACAAACTGTATAGCCTCGATTGAGCAGCAATTGTGCTAAATAAGATCCGTCTTGTCCAGATACTCCACAAATGAGAGCTTTTTTCATGTCAGTTCATTATCCAAAAGTCTTTAACACTGTTACCCCCAAGCATTCGGGATTGCCTATAGGTAAATTCTCCCACAGAAGGATTGCGATGGGGATGAATGACACCTGTTGCTTGTTGCCAAAGTTCGGCTGGGGCAAGAGATATCTCATACTTGGATTCATGCTTACGCACATGATACCATTTTGTTTCTTGGCACTCTTCGCACCAAAAAGCCTCTAACCACTCACCCTGTAAAGAAACTGTAGTTTTAGCTGCTACTAACATCATTGCTTCTCGTCGGGCTATACCGCGTTCTTGTAGTTGTCCGGCTTGTTCGGTAAATAGTCTGTGTTTTTGGCTAACACTATCTATGTAACAACTATGTATGGGACAATAAATGGCTCTCCGTTGGGAACGTTTCCGATTTCGCTCACACCTTTTCTGCACTTAGGCCTCCTGATCACCAACTAAACAATAGATCGTAAGAAGGTTGTAAGGGAGGGACTTAGATCAAAAAGACCATCAAAGCCCAACTCCTGATTCAACGTTGTCTGAGGTATTAAATTTTGTTAACTGAGTTGTCTGAAATTTACAAAAAAAGGGAACTCTTAACAAGTAACAGATAAGAAACAAAAGTTACAAAAAAAGGGAACTCTTAACTGGGAACAGGGAACAGATAAGAAACACTCATTTGCACCAGTTTAAAGCTCAGTCAAGAAAAAGATGTTTTTAAAAGATGCGTAGCCCGAAAAAAACAGTGTCATTATTTCAATCTCATGTTTTTAAACATGAGTTTTTTCTGTTCCCTGTTGCTTCTTCCTCTGAATGAATTTGTTCACACACTGATGCTGATTAGGCTGGAGTGACGTTTCAAGTTATAGATTTTTCTAGGACATTGATGTATTGTTTAGCGATGATTTCTGGCGTAAAGTTTGACTGCAAATATTCGCGGGAGGCATTACCCATTTTTTCTGCAAGTTGGCGATCGCTCTTTAAGTTAAGAATAAATTTAGATAAACTATCACTATCTCCATTGTCAATGCTGATACCAAACTGACCATCTGTTATTAGCTGTCGCAGGTAGGAATCTTTTGGGCAAATAGCTGCTATGGGTCTTCCCGCAGCTAAGGCTGGATAGAGTTTGCTAGGTGCAACTAAACTTTCGAGACCTAATTCTACGCTAACTAATGATAAATCACAAGCTGTCAGGGAATACGGTAGCACACTTTTTTCTTGATAGGGGAGAAAAAGAAAGTTTTTTAATCCTAACCGCTTGACATCTTGAATAAAACTTTCCCGTTTGGGTCCACCACCAATACAAACAAACTGAATTTCTTCATTTTGCAATTGTTTAGCAGTTGCCAAAATGGTGTCTGTATCATGACACCTACCCATATTACCAGAATAAAGAATTGTAAATATGCTATCCAAGTTATGTTGTTTAGCAAACCAATTTTTTTCTTTGGCAATCGGGACAATTAACTCAGGATCTCCCCAACTATGAATTACAGAGACCTTATCAGCCACTTCTGGACAGATTGCTAGGACTCTCTCCTTCATAGCAGGACTCAGGACAATAATTCCTGTTGATTTTTGCCAAATCTGGCGATTGATTGCCCACCAAAACTTGGCTAACCAGTGCTTATGAGAAACTACTCCTAAAGCGATCGCAATATCTGGATACAAATCATATATTAAACATACATAGGGGAATTTTAAAAATAAATGAGTTAAGTATCCGGCTATTGATAAAAAAGGAGGTGCTGAAGTTAATAAAAATACATCATTTTTACCAGCATTTCTGATAATATGCAAAAAAACCCGCAATGTAAATAAAACACCATTAACAGCTTTTCCGCGAATCCTATTAGACCATACCTGAGTAGATCGGGATCTTTGAACGCGAACATTGCCTAATTGTTCTAAGGCTGGGGCTTGAGCGGTAGTAAAAGCATATCCTGGTTGTCCAGTGAATACTCTAATCTTAATTCCTTGTTTCTCCAACTGTTTGACTAGCTCTTCAATCAACTGTCCTGTCGCCGCATAGTCTGGAGGAAAAAACTCAGTGATCACAGACAAAGTAGTTAGTTTACGACACAAAATATCACTAATTTTAGAAGGCTGTTCAGCCTCTATGGAATGCAAACTAGGTATGATGTAACCCTTCTGATTGGACATGGTGTCAATTTTTGTTAAATATTAATCTTGACTTATTATGAGTATAAAAATTTGAATTTTTCCGCCTTTTATTTAGTTTTATTGCTTATATAAAACCGTTAAGGAAATTTAGAGACAACCAAACTAGATAAAAGTGACTCACGTAGTCAAAATTTTTTCCTTAAATGATATTCAAGCATCTTCCACACTTATCGTCAAGTATGGCAGAATTATATCATTAGATTTATCCTATAGGACTCCTATTTGATTTTTGATAGCTTGCGTGGCGTAGCCATACAGAACTCAGTACATACTGAAATCCTTCTTCCCTGTTCCCTAAATCAACGGAAAATATGGCTAACGCCACGCTATGCCTGATGCCTCCGGCACGCTACCGCGAACGGCACACTACGTGAACGCTATCAGGAATCAAACCGGATTCCTATAAGTAGGTGAACACATTGAAGAAGGAGTCAGTAGCCAGGAGTCAGAATCATATGATAAGTTTAAATTATAGAAAATCAATAATACTTTTGATATTTATAACTTTTAGCAATTTGCCTTTATATTTCCTTAATAATTAATTGAGAATCTTTTCTATTTATCAACGAGGTTGCTATACTTTCAGCGATTTGCTATAATTTCAGAGAATTTCATAATTGGGTTATTATTGTCAATTTTAGATCTTTCAGAAGATGTTAGTCTCAAACTCTTTATTGACAGTAGGTTCAGAAATTAATTTCCCAGGCTAATACAAAACTTTACAAAATTAATAACTATTCCCTCAACAATTTTAGCCATGAATTTGCTCAGAAATGATCTAATTTGAGCGATCGCAAAAATTCCCTATTGACAAATTAACAAAAAAGTGGTAGCCAACCTGTCAATGTTATTAATTTTAGTGATATTTAGGACTTATGCACGAGTCACGGAATAACGAACCACAGAGAACACAGAGAACACGGAGAAATGAGGGTTTGAGGAATATTTTGCGTAAGTCTTGATATTAAATCAACATGAATTACCTTGACTTCGATATATCGTAGGGGTAACATTGGTGTCAACTTAACGTAAAACCTCTATCCCGCAAAGAACTCAAGTCATCTCATTCCCAGTCTCTGACTGGGAATGAATTCTAGAAGGCTCTGCCTTCAATAATATTAGAGGCAGAGCCTCATCAACTGCATTCCTAGTCAGAGACTAGGAACGAGATGTGGTAGGGATTTGAGCTTAATTTGACACCAATGAAGCTCTTGCTTTACCCTTACATATCTCATCAATTACAGGATGGTTTAATGCTGATGTAGAGATTTTTCAGGAAATGTCTCTACAACGTGGTTTGCCTAAAGGATACCAGATGTTAAAATTTATTCCACAGTCACCGACTTCGCCAAATTTCTCGGCTGATCCACATCCAAACCACGCCGCGCCGCAATGTGATAAGCTAACAACTGTAATGGAATTACTGTGAGAATTGGCGAAAGAATTTCCTCAACCTCCGAAACCGGAATTAAATCATTAAAGATTTCCGCCGCTTCTCCATCTTTTACAGAAGTTACACCAATTAAACGGGAATCTCTGGCTTTTGCTTCTTGGGCATTAGAAATTACCTTTTCATATACATTACCAGGAACAGCGATCGCCACCACTGGAACTTTTGCATCTAACAACGCAATTGGTCCATGTTTCATTTCTCCCGCTGGATAACCTTCGGCGTGAATATAGCTAATTTCCTTTAATTTTAAAGCCCCTTCTAACGCAATCGGAAAATTAATTCCTCTCCCAATAAAGATAAAATCTTTTGTTTCTGAAAAATCATGTACCAAATGTTCAATATAACGTTCTTGAGTTTCCAAAATCGCTTCAATTTCCCCTGGTAACTGCCGTAAACCCGTGAGAATTTCCTCAAATCTCGAATCACTAATCTCCTGACGACGATAAGCCAAATCTAGCGCCAAAGCATAAAACGCCATCAATTGCGCTATGAAAGTTTTCGTCGCCGCTACACCAATTTCAATTCCCCCATGAGTATTGATAATATTCGCCACCATATTCCCTAAACTACTTTCTGGGCGATTAGTAATCCCCAAAAGTCGCGCTTGATACTTAGATTCTTTCCCCTGTCGGCGTTCTTTTTCCATCGCCAAAGCCGCCAATGTATCAGCAGTTTCCCCAGATTGTGTCACCCCAACAGTCAGAGTATTAGCAGTTAAAGGTGAAGGCGCGTATCGAAACTCTGAAGCATATTGTACCTGAGTTGGAATTCCTGCCAACTGTTCTAATAAATATTTACCCACCAATGCCGCGTGCCAACTTGTACCACAGGCAACAATTTGAATTTGTTCTAAATCTGCGTAGAATTCCGCTGGTAAATCCAATTTCACCGGTGATTCCGCAGTAATTTCTCCATTCTCCACTGTTGAGAAATAAGCCTCTAAACAATCCCGCACCACCCCCGGTTGCTCATAGATTTCCTTGAGCATAAAATGTTTGAATCCCTGTTTTTCCACCATAATGGGATTCCAGTTCAGAGTCCGAGGATGCTTTTTCAAACGATTTCCCGCAAAGTTATAGACTTCCACTCCTAAAGGAGTCAACCGGGCAATTTCGCCGTTCTCTAGGGACAACACAGCGCGGGTATAAGGAACAATCGCCGGCGTATCGGAAGCACAGAAAAACTCACCCTGTCCAAACCCAATCACTAAAGGCGCTTGTTGACGAACTACAATCAACTCATCAGGGTAATCAGCAGAAATAGCCGCAACAGCATAAGCCCCCTCTAATTTACTTACAGCTTCTCGCACCGCGTCTAAAAACACCGAAGGGGAATTAGGATTTTCAGGAGTATGCTTTAAACACTCAGCAATCAAATGAGGAATTACCTCTGTATCTGTTTCTGAGCGAAATTCATGTCCTAGTGCCTTCAGGTGTTCCCGCAACTCTCGATAATTCTCAATAATCCCATTTTGTACCACAGCTATCCGCAGTGCCGTATCTAAATGAGGATGGGCATTGTACTCTTCCGGTTTACCATGAGTTGCCCAGCGCGTGTGACCAATCCCTATTTGGGCAGGATTTTCGATTTGTTCCAGTTTAGAACGCAAATTGAGTAATTTACCCTTAGCCCGCACACAATGCACGTCACCTTCCAAAATAGTGGCAATTCCTGCCGAATCGTAACCTCTATATTCTAATTTCTCTAATCCAGCCAGTAAAATATCTGTCGCTGCCTGAGTGCCTATATATCCAACTATTCCACACATTGCTTAAACCACTCCGGTTTTAGGATAATTAAATTTTAAGTATAGTTGCTGGAATGAATAAGCCACTTTAGCAAATTGGTTATTGGTCATTGGTCATTGGTCATTGGTTATTAGGAATAGGAAACAGGAAACAAATAGATATAACAACGGACAATGGACAACGGACAATGGACAACGGACAACTGACAACGAACAACGGACAACGGACAACTGACAACAAAAATGCTGAGGAATGAGGAAAGAATCTAAATGTTTCTCCCGCTCTCACTCCTCAGCGCTAAAAGACCAAGAATTTAGAAATGAAATTCTTAGTAAGCCAAGCCCATGCTGCGAGTTGTTTCAGCGCCTAAATAAACGCGAATACTCAAAAAGTCGGTGGGGCAAGCAGTTTCACAACGCTTACAACCTACACAGTCTTCAGTGCGGGGAGAAGCAGCCACTTGAGCAGCCTTACAGCCATCCCAAGGAACCATTTCTAGTACGTCAGTAGGACAAGCGCGGACGCATTGTGTACAGCCAATGCAGGTGTCGTAGATTTTTACGGTATGAGACATTGAAAAAACTGCTCCTTTCGGGTGTTCTTCTGAGGTGAAATAATCATAATCAAGGCATAGTTTACCCCAGGGCTTGATAGCTTGTAAGCAAAAGGCTACATAACTTTAAACAATGTAATAGACACCTTAACTAATTTATCCCCCAAAATTGCTGTTATATAGCTGTAATCAGCAACATCGCCATTTAGTGTTTACCCAACTTACTCCCTGTCAAACATGGCAATTTGTAAAGATGTGTAAATTAACAGTCGTTTTCTGGAGGTCATCTATCATACCTGTGATCTATACTCTATAGATTGATCAGCCCTGGTTAAGTTGTAATGGAATATTAACTTTTAAATGACTTTATAATCCTGTAAAGACGTTTCATCAAACGTTGCTACAAAAATGGGGAACGAAGCAAAAATATCGCCAAAATATTGCGATACTCTATATGTATGTAAATCACATCACATAAACTGATCATGGAGCTAAATTCTTTACCCACTGAGGTAATTTTGACACATCCGCGTCAGTCTCTTGGTAAGTTACAACTTGATTGGACACCCCAACCGGGAAACTATCTTGATTTTGAAGGTAAAACCTACGCAGTTTTAGAGCGTTGCCATAGATATCAGCTTAGAGGAGGACGCTATAGTTTACACAATATCGCTATTTATGTCCAAAAAGCCCAAAGACCGGAAGAAAAAAGTTTAGTAGAGGGACGTTGGGTTATCGGTGATGCTACTTGTCATTATAATGCTCTTTCAGAAATTATCCGTTGTGCTGTTAACCCAGAAGGACCATGTAAATCCTGTCGGTTCTATGAAAATTAGGGAACAGGGAACAGGGAACAGGGAACAGGAAACAGATGGAGAGACGATGTTACCCAATCACCAATCACCAATTACCAATTACCCATTACCAATTACCCATTACCAATTACCCATTACCAATTACCTCACCAACAGTTAATCGAGTCCCATTGACAAAATCCCATCCTGATTGGGGACGTTTACCTGTTAATTGCACTTCCCGCAGCAGTAATAAACCTGCCCCTGTTTGGACAATTGCTCCTAGTCCTTTAGTAATATTTACTACTTCTCCAGGTTGACCTGATATAGTTGATAAGTTAGGTATTTTGTTAATTTTTTCCTGTAACTGCTCTGGTAATTCTTGAATGTACGCTGACTCTATGGGAACAGTAGCAATGATTTTCAATGGTTGATTGCGGAAGCTGGCAATACAGTTAGGATAAAAGCCGCGAATTTGATTGTGTAATTGGATGGCACTTTTTGCCCAGTCTAAGTCATAGTCTGGTTTTTGAATCAAAGATGCGTAAGTGGCTGTGGCATGATCTTGAGGAGTTGGTGTAATTTCCTGACGTTCTAGTTTATATAGGGTTTCTATGAGTAAATCTGCACCAGCGATCGCTAACTTTTCTGCTACAATCTGAGCATTATCTAGTAAATCAATCGGTGTATTTGCTTTTAGGAGCATATCACCTGTATCCATGCCTTTATCCATCAGCATAGTTGTGATCCCGGTTTCTTTCTCGCCATTGTAGATACTCCACTGAATTGGCGCAGCCCCCCGATATTGAGGGAGAATTGATCCATGTACGTTGACACAACCCAGCTTTGGCATATCTAATATCTTTTTAGACAATATTTGTCCATAGGCAATGACTACAAACACATCAGCTTCCATTTGCTTGAGTCGTGTTAAGGTTTCAACATCTTTTTTGAGTCTTTCCGGTTGCCATACTGGAATATGATGATCTGTAGCTAAGGTTTTCACGGGGGAAGGTGTCAGTTTATTCCCACGTTCTCGGCGTTTATCTGGTTGGGTAATTACAGCAAGTACCTGAAAATCACTGTTTTCCAAGAGTTTTTTAAAGGTGGGAATCGCAAAATCTGGAGTGCCAAAAAATACTATTTTCATTAGTTATTAATCATTAATTACGAGTCATGAGTCATTAATTAATGGTAAGTGTGTTCCTCATCACTGACAACTGCGACATCTGAATATTAGTAAAATTATGTTGAGCATTTTTGATTATGGGAAATAAATTTTCATGGTTTGATGGTATAGTGTTTACTATTAGTTGAGTAAAAACAGCTTCGATAAACTATCAATAGTCCAGGTAGTTAGTTCGGCGATGCTTTCGGTTCGGAAGCCTATCATTATTTGCATCTACTGTTGACGGATTTTGTGCGTCTGGCTGTGTTTTAGAGTTGGTCATTTCTCTACTAAATCAAAATTATTCGATAATTGCCCAAGTTCAAAGTAGACTGTGTTTGCTTAATCGCAGCGGTTACGAGTGTAAATTACAGTTTGTTGTTCTGGTGTATGAATTTAATGTTTTTGTTTACTATTGATCGTGCATCAGTTAATCTGAATTTGCCAATATATAGGTTCTGATCGGGTAAGTCCTGCGCTATTATATCCAGCCAGAAACAAAGCATATTATTGGGAAATTACTTGATTTAAAAGGATGTTTGAAAACTTTTTGACGAATTATATTCGCCTCAGTTAGTATGAATTTAGACTTTTAAGTAATTGGAAAAAATATTTACAGTCATTGCGAGCGAAGGGAAGCAATCACAACCCTTGGAATTGCTTGATTTCACTTCGTTCCATATGGCTAACGCCACGCAACGCTTACGCAATAAAATTGTGTAATTAATTCTGTCTCACTACTTAAAACAACCTCTAAGACAAGTTTTAATATCATCTCTAGATTTTGGCTACGTAGGTGTTCAGCCAAAACCGGATTTTAGGGGTTTTGAATGGGGGAGACTGACATCAGTAAATTAACATTCAGAATGCTGATCAATTCGATTCTTAATCAAGTGCTGACGGCTGAATGCTTGAATTTACACTCCTGATAAACATACCTGTATTCTACTGGTATTAAATATGGATGTTGCTTGAACTGACAATAATGATGGTATTTATTAACAGATGTAATTTACTGTTAACTTCTATCCCGTCATGATTGTATATTATGTAAAGATTATGAGGGGGTAAATGGTGATAATAAAACTTTTGTAAAGCAATGCAACATTTGAATAAGAGACTTCCAAATAAAAAAATGTCCCAAAACTGATGCAAAAATTCTCTCTCTGTGTACTCTGTGCCTCTGTGGTTCGTTTCTTGGGATAATTTATTTCTTGGAAGTCTCTAAATTATCTCGTAAAAGCTTTTGGTTTGTTGATATACATATAGTCATAGCTTTTTTCCATTTCCGTATAAATACTGCCCGCACTTAGCAACTGCCCCCTAGAGAGTCTCATCATGCTTAAACCCCTTTTGGTGTCAGGATGGTTCCGTGTTCAACCATTTCTCAAGTACATTGCCATAGTTATTATAATTTCACCTTTCGTGGGAATATCTATTAATGCTACCTTAGCGAAACAATTAGAAGCAGCAATTGTGAGTTCGGGAATTAGCAAATCTCATCCAAAATTGACAGAAAATTCTGCTACTAAGCAGTTAAATTTACAATTTGCTCAAGTTAACTCTCAAACAGGAAAAATATCCGTTGGTGAAGGGATACATTCATTACCGAAAGATGGCGTGACTTCAGGGGTAGAAAGAGAAAGTTATCAAGTGGGGAATAATGTTGTTAGTGAAACTGTAACATCAGTTAATGTGGCACAATTTCCAAACCCAACATCGGTTAATCAAGTTAATTTAATTCAAAAATCACAAGACGCAAAAGCAGAAGCTGATTTAAATTCTCCAGTCAGTGAGAATGCTGTATCTAAGGAATTGGCAACATCAACAGTTATACCTAAAACTGGAGAAATCCCTGTTAGTGAACAGCAAAATGAGTCAGAGACGGCACAAACTGATCCTATAGGTAGTCCCCACCCCATCCCTTGGCAATGGATTTTGGCTACTCAAGAAGCGGTTGGGGGGAAAGGTGGTTCTGGTGTCCGCTACTATCGGAGTATTCCTGTAGTTTCTCCTGATGGCAGGTATGCGATTTATAGTCGGGTGCAAATGCAAGTAAAACCGGAAATGCACAATAGCCGAGTTAATAGTGTGTTGTTTGTGGAAGATAGACAAACCAAGCGGTTACGGGTGATGACATCAACTAGCTTGGTAATTGATCCGCTGTTAAAGAGACAGGCTAGTTTGTCAGTAGAAACGGATCGTGATGGAAATATGGGTGTATTAGTGCCTGTGAGTTGGTCTGAAAAAGGCGATCGCTTTTTAGCCCGTAAATTTGTGGCTATTTTTAATACCGCAGATGCCACAGATCAGGCTGTAATTTGGAATCGTCAACAAAATCATCTCAATGTAGTTAGTCCTGTGCAATCCGAAGATGATCACGAAAAAATAGCTATTTTGTTAGGTTGGAGTAAAAAGCAACCTAATAATGTGTTATTCCGTGCTGGTGAATTAGGGGAGGAAAATTGGCCTTTATTGCAAGTGACTAATGATGGTAGAACTGTAGATATTTCAGCAGAAGGGGATCAGGCAGTAACTTTCGGTGAAAGAGGTAGCATTTGGGCAGATCCACAGCTTGCTTCTCGATAATGGTGTCTAAACTATGATTTTTATGGTTTTTATGATTTTTATGATGTAATTTGATGCATATTTTTTGTCAGAACAAAGATGGTCAATAACTCATTAAAATCACATAAATCATAGTTAAGACATTGCGCTGCTGACTAAAATTACCGTAATATCAACACCAGAGGCGATCGCTTCGGGGATGTTTCCTTGAATGGCTTGTTGTAATAGTCCCTCACGGGAAGCACCCAAGACTACAACATCGAAACCTTCAGTTTTCACCAACTCAATTACTCCAGTGGTGACAGATTCAGCTTGTAAAGATGCAGCAACAACATTGCCTTGTAAATTACGGTGACGCATTAATTGCCGGGTAGATGCTTCTAAAACTGTCATATCAGGTGCTGTTTCCCCAGGTTTAACTACTTGGGTTAAGCGAATTTCTATCTCATTTTTCAAAGTGACTAAAGCTGGTAATAATTTGATGGCTATGGGTGCATTTGGTCCCCCAGCCATAGGGACTAACCATCGTTTAAATTGTTGATATGAATGGCAATTATTGCCTAATTTTACTAAAACAACATCACAATTTGCTTGACGAATTACCGTATCTACAACATTGCCAAAAATCCTGCCGGGGGTAGATGTATTTCCCTTCCAACCCATGAAAATTAGATCTATGTATCGTTCCTTAGTTGTTTCTAAAATTGCTTGGGCAACATCATGGGCGACCCGAATTTGGGTATGAATGGGAATGTGCAGTTTTTTGGCTAAACTTTCGGCTTGTCGGAGTAAGCGGCGACTTTTTGCGGTGTTGACTGGGGTTTCCGCTGGGGAAATGTGACGGGATACTAAGATGATTTGTAAACATTCTATTTCATAATGGCGATCGCGGGCAATAGCGGCAGCCATTTCTAGTAATACGGGGGCGGTTTCCGGGTTAGCAATGGTAACTAATAATCTCCCTCTCCCAATACTAGGCGATCGAGTTTGGTAAACTAAATAAGAAGGTTCTGCTTGGGGACCTGTCACCCCATTTTCGCCATTCAAATGATCTGCTTCAGCACGAATAATATCAGCGCGAGTAATAATCCCAATTAATTTTTTACCATCTACCACAGGTAAACGACTAATTTGATATCTATCTAATAAATAGAGAACATGACTTAATCTATCTGCTGGTGTCACCGTCACCGGCTTAGGTGTCATAATTTCTTTTAAAAGAGTTTCATGGGGCAAAAGATGATTCCGAATCTTCTGTAAATCAGTTTGGGAAACTAAGCCGACTAATTTATTATTTTCTACTACAGGAAAACCGCGATGATGGGAACGAGAAAAAGCCTTAATCACTTCATCTCCCGTCATTTCTGCTTCCAAAGTTTCCACCAAGCACTGCATCACATCCTTAGCAGTTAACTGAGTTAATATCCCTTGGGTCGGACTATTTTTTTGAATAACAACTCCATTTAATTTTAAAAGTTTGTCATAGAGTGAACCAGGAACAACCTTCTCCGCTACCAGATAAGATACCACAGATACCACCATTAAAGGTAAGACTAAATTAAAGTCTGTCGTCATTTCAAAAACAATCACAATTGCAGTAATGGGAACTTTAGAAACCGCGCTAAAAAATCCCCCCATTCCGGCTAATGCGTAGGTAGTCGGTGAACCAAATCCAAATACTTGCAATTCACATACGCCAATAATATGTCCTAAACAAGAACCTAAAATTAAACTGGGTGCAAATAATCCCCCAGGTGCGCCCGAACCAAAAGCAATTAATGTTAAGATAAATTGGGCAATAAAGGCAATTCCCGCTAAAGGAATATTTGGTTCACTGGCAATCATAAACTCCCGCAAACCTGTATTATCCCGAAAAGTTTCTGGTAGCAAAGACATAATTAAACCCGAAGCCAAACCAGCTATTGCTACCCGCAAAGGTAAACTAATATGTAAACGGCGATAAGCTTGAATACTAAAAATTAATCCCTGATTAAATAAAGCTGCTAATAAACCCGCTAAAATTCCTAAAATTAATAAAGTCGGAATTTCTAATAGGGAAAAACTGCTAGAGTGATTAATCAGTTTTAAGTCTAGTTGAAAACTCCCACCACCTAACCAACGGGAAATCACGCCACCAATAAAAGAAGCGATAATTGCCGTTCCTAAAGTTAAACCTGATAAATCTTGTAATAATTCTTCAATAATAAATAAGACCCCGGCTAGAGGCGCATTAAAAGCCGCTGCTAAACCAGCCCCCGCCCCCGCGGCAATCATTTGGCGGCGATGATCTGGAGAAGTGGGAACTAAGCGACTCATTCCCGCAGCTAAACCCGCACCCACTTGGACTGTCGGTCCCTGTCTACCCAAGGTTAATCCTGAACCCAAGGCGATAATTGCTGAGATTAACTTGACAAAAGCTACTCTCCATGATAACTTGATTGGCACATTCGCCAGAGCGGCTTTGACTTGGGGAATCCCACTACCAGAGGCTTCTGGTGCTAATCGTTGGACTAACCAACCGGAAAGAAACCCCAAACTTAGGCCAATAAATGGTAGAGATATCCAGGCTGGGAAAATGTGAGTTGTATGCACTCGCCATGTTCCCAACCACCCTGAACCTTGTTTGAGTAATACCGCAGATAAAGCGGCTACTATCCCAATTATAGAAGCTTCTGCTATGGCTAGTCCCTTTCTAGGTTGCCAAAAGTTCCGAAACTGCTGGGTTAGCATTGTCAGGGAAATCATAAATTTTAAGTTTAAATTTTTAATCTTTAAATTTTAATTTAAAACTAACTCTTTCTTGAGTTTTTTAGATGGGTATCTTATTTAGTAATATTAAATATTTTTACTGAGGAGATTGGATGAGAAAAGACGGTAAAATTATTGAAAATACTCTTGACAAGTTTTTGAGTTTCAGTTATCGTTTAAATATAGTGGAAATCTGTGCGCCCATATATATTAGACTGTCTAAATCAGGATGTCCAGGATTTGAGGATTTTCAGGATGTTGTTGGATGATTTTTGGTAAGGAGTTGGTTTTTTTAGGATGTTTTTGAATGATTGTTTTTGAATAATTTAAACCATTTAAACCATCTATAAATTACCATCCTGTAAATCCTTTAATCCTGGTTATCCTGATTCAGAATATTTTTCTGTAACTCTTAAATGTTAAAACTTACAAGTCTCGACGCGAGAGAAGAGACAACTTCCCCTGTTCGTCCCATCCCCCCAATACCCCTCATACCCCACCCTTCCCAAACGTCTATATCATTGCGTTGTGTTAGATCCCCGACTTCTTGAAGAAGTCGGGGATCTGAGATGTATAATATTAACTATTTTTCCCAGTAATGGATAGTCCTTCTACTATCAGCGATGGTGTATAACAAGAACCATTCCAATCCGCATCTCCACCTAGTTGCACCACTTGTTTTAGGGCTGTGTAGACGTTACCTGCTACCATTGTATCTTTGACTCTGCCAATTATTTGCCCGTTTTTGACCCGATATCCCAAATCAACATTGATGGAAAAATCACCTGATAGTCCGCTACAACTACCTAACATTTGATCGATAATTAAGCCATCATCCATCTTTTTAATCAAGTCTAATAGGGAAAGATCACCAGGTTGAATCAGGAAGTTAAATAATCCAGGAGTGGGATAACTACCTAAGCCAGGGCGAAAACCATTACCAGTGCTACCGCTGTTTAATTGTTGTCCAGTAGTGCGATCGCTATAAAAATTCCGTAAAATCCCATTTTCGATAAATATCAATGACTGGGTAGGTTGACCTTCATCATCAAAGGGACAACTATAGGGACCAGCTTTTGGGTTTTGGTAAAGGGTCAGGGTGGGGGCAATAACTGGTTTACCCAATCTATCTGCCCAGGGGGAAGCTTTTTCCAAGATGTGTTTACCATTCAAAGCTGATTGCACAGTTCCCCACAGCATATCTGCTGCTTTGGAAGTGAACAATACAGGACTACGACCACTGGGACTAGGAATGTTTTCTTTAGCCCAATTTAATCGCTGTAAAATTTGGCTGGCTACTTTCTCTGGGTTGAGTTTATCGCGTTGAGTTTGACCATCAGCAACACTGAGAAAATCATCACCTCTCACCCATTCCGCTGACATATAGCAGCTAAGTGTGGTGTCGGTGTAGTGAGAATCTAAACCTTTGCTGTTGATCAGTCTAGTGTTTTCTATATCGCATTCCCAGTCACTATGGCAAAGAATATCTGGATAGACATCACGAATTAAGGCGATCGCTTCTTTGCCCCAGTTAATCAACATCTCTACGGATACAGATGTGCCTAAATCTGAGTAAGAATCCTCGCCATAAGTCCCTAATTCTACTGTTTCCGGTGGATTTAATTGACTCAGTGCCAAAGATTTCTCCACCATAGCTTGGGGATCAACATCGCCATAAGCCACCGTCAAACCGGGACAACCATTCCGCCATAGCCGTAGGGCTGTACCCTCAGATTGACTGGTTTCTAGTTGTTTGAGACGGTTAGCCTCAAAAAAAACTGGTCGAGAAAGCGATCGTGACTGATATACTTCCGCAGCCTCAGCACCAGATTTGAGGGCAAGTTCTAGCAGTTGTTCCGCCAGTGTATCTTGTAACAAATTTGCAGAACCCATGTCCCTTTATGAATTATGGATTTTGGATATAAATCGCTTAATAGACGTACATCATTATCCCATTAGCGTGTCATCAACAGTTACAAAAAAGGGAACAGGGAACAGGGAACAGGGAACAGATAAGAAACACTCATTTGCACCAGTTTAGAGCTTATCCCTGCTTGTACCCTCATGGCAAATTGATTTCTTGTAACAGCCAAAAGCCCGCAAAATCTTGGGATTGAGAATCGGACTGGACACCAATAAAATGTACGCCATTGGCTTGTTCCTTAGCTACCGCAAAGCCCTGTGCTTCTGCCAAAAGTTCAGGAGTGCGGATATTAGCCACCACCCAACTTTCCGTAGCCCCCGTTTCTAAAATCAACCTGTTGCCTTGCTTGGTGTCAAAGTGCAAATAAGCCATTTCTAAACCAGACATCCAACCCGCTATGGGTAAAGCCCTGGGGGAGAAAATCAAAATTCCTGGAATCCGAGTTTCTGGAGATAATTGCGCCAACTCTAGGGGAAAAGCTTCACCAAAGCCAATTTCCCAATCCGGCATTTCCGCCAAATCACTAGCCTCTAAAGTCACAAAAGCCCATTGTTTTCCTTCCAACGCATCTGGTAATCGCTGGGGCAAGGGTCTATCTAAACGCACCGAAGGATTAACTACCCCCTGATATCCTGGTTCTTGGGGATAAACTTCCTTCATTCGCTGCTGTATCCACTGGTTGAGAACCAACGTCCGCCGACTTGGTACGGCGGGTACTCCCACGTCTTCACAGGATTTGGTGATCATGTTATTCATTTGGCGGCGGAAAAAGCGGATTTTGGTAGGTGCTGTACCAGCTTCTTCTATCGCTTCCTGGATTGCTGTCCGTAGCCAACCCGAATTTACCTGGGTACTTGGGCAATATTTAGCATAGCGAAACAGAGAATCCGTTGGTGTACCAATATCTACAGGACTTTCGCACACCAACATTTCCCACACTTTTTTCTGATTTTCGTCCAAAATCGGACGGGAGTAAAAATCGAGTTCCCAGTACATTTTTCTCTGGCTGCCCATGTTTTAGCGGTAAAAATCTGATGACTTAAATATTTGTGATTTCCTAACTTTACCAATTTACAGGAGCATTGATATTTACTAATTTTGGAGAATAACAATATACGCTTTTACAAAAAATAGATGCAATATAATGTACCAAAAAGGAAGATCCAGTCTCTATCCTTGACAGTAGCGTTGGGCTTGAGCTTGATATATATTACGGCTTATGTGAATTAAATGCTGAAACCCTTGTAATACCGTTGATGATTCTGGAATTATCGTTCTAGAGAACTCTGGAAACCCTGATAGAACCACAATATTTTTAACTCGCATAAGGCGTATATTTGTAAAGAGCGATCGCATTTTTGGATCTAACTGTATATTTGTTATCACCATTTGGTGATTTGGATTTGTTTACTCTAAGAGAAATCCACAAAAAAGATGATCCAATCTTGTGGGATGTGGGATGGGCATCTTGCCCGTCCTTGTATTATTAGCGGGCAAGATGCCCGCACCACAAGAAATTTTAGGATATTTTTTTAATTGGAAGTCTCTAATATGTAAGTGAGCGAGGGGGGAAACCGGAAAAATTAGTTCCCTCCCCAAAGCATCGGGGAGGGTTAGGGTGGGGTAATTTGAGGAATAATGGTGATTCGATAACTTATGTGTACAGAGTAGCCTTTTAGGAGCTATCGTGTACACACAAATTAAAACTGTTCCCAGTTAAGAGTTCCCAGTTAAGAGTTCCCTGCCCTCACAGATAACTTTTCCAGCAAACCCTAAATAGAGTTTGTCAACTCATCAAACTTGGCACGAACCACCTGTATATCTTGCCACATGAGCCATTTAGGCTTTCCTTTTTCCCGTGAAGGATTACGCAACAAGTAAGAGGGATGAAAAATAGGCATACATAAGCGCCCTTCCCACTCCAACCATTGACCACGAATTTTAGTAATCGGACGGTTATCACCAATCACACCCTTCACAGAAGTTGCACCTGTTAATAAGATAATTTTTGGGTCAACCAGGCGAATCTGCTCAAATAAATATGGTTTACAAGCAGCAGCCTCTTCATTAGTCGGTACACGGTTTTCCGGTGGTCTACACTTACAAATATTGGCAATATATATATCTCTTTCTGTACTTAAATTTACTGAAGCTAAGATACTTTCTAGTAATTGTCCTGATCTACCCACAAATGGTAAACCTGTTTCATCCTCATTTTTCCCCGGTGCTTCTCCAATAATCATAATATCGGCTTGGAGATTACCACGCCCAACCACAGCATGAGTACGGTTTTGGGCTAACGCACAACGCTGACAGCCATTGCAATGTTTTGTCAATTCCTCTACATTCTCATAAGTTCCCGGCGGAATGGGAATTTTATTACTTGTAGTAATTAGCTCTCTTTGGTTTAAGCTGGAGTTATCAAATAAACTAAGTTGAGTCTCATGCTGCATGGAATTTAGAATGGTAACTGGAAACTTCAGAATATTAACGCAAATAAGTAGGTTAGCATTGAAAATCGTCGTTATGGCAAGGCAAGAGGCAAGAGTGAAGAGGATTTGGGCGATTTTACTTTTCGTTACATATTTCGGTTTTTTCCGTTCACCTACTTATTACCACCCATCCTATCAATTAATAGACAGAATGAGATTGGGGCTTTGTCTACCTCATCACAAGTATCGCCCTTTTTTCCAGACAGCACACTCTAATTAATCAAGTTTTAAAGCATTAACTGGCACATCATCCCAAGATTTGACTGTTCGTAATTTTGCAATCCAGCCCTCTGCCTTTTGAGAGTTCGTGAGATTAGTCTTAAACGACTCATGACAATCTCTAGCCTGAGATTCATCACAAGAGGCAATACAGGCGTGAATCAGTCCAGAAGGATCAATTTGTTCATTTACCCAAATATTCATAGTTTATGTTTATATTTTGCAAATAGTCGGATTAAAACCGTCATCTTTAATTTTATAATACTTATTAAATTTATGTACAGAAATAAGCAAAATTCAAGCGAGTATTTAATATCACCAGTTCTTCCCAGATTCCTATTCCTAATTCCTTTTTAACCCCCATGAGTGCAGAAATTATTTGCGTTGGTACAGAAATGCTGCTAGGAGATATCCTTAACAGCAATGCCCAATATCTTGCTCAACAATTAGCACAGTTAGGCATTCCTCACTACTATCAAACCGTCGTCGGCGATAATCCAGACCGACTCAAAGAAGTTATAGAAATTGCTGCTTCCAGAGTACAAATTCTCATTTTCACAGGTGGTTTAGGACCCACACCCGATGATCTCACCTGCGAAACTATCGCTGATTTTTTTGGCGTTCCCTTAATAGAACGAGCCGATATTGTCGAAGATATAGCCGAAAAATTTGCCCAACGGGGACGAATAATGTCCGCTAATAATCGCAAACAAGCCTTAATTCCCCAAGGTGCAGAAATTTTACCCAACCCCACAGGAACAGCACCGGGTATTATTTGGCAACCCCGTCCAGGATTAACTATTTTTACTTTCCCTGGTGTTCCCAGCGAAATGTATCGAATGTGGACCGAAACCGCCGTACCTTTTCTGAAAAGTCAAGGTTGGGGAAAGGAAATTATTTATAGTCGCAGTTTAAGATTTTGGGGAATTGGAGAATCTGCTTTAGCCGAAAAAGTAGCCCCCTACTTTAATTTAACTAATCCCACAGTAGCCCCCTATGCAGGCAAGGGAGAGGTCAGACTGCGAATCTCTGCTAAAGCCACAGACGCAACAACCGCAGAAGCTTTAATTGCACCCATTGAAAAACAACTAAGAGAAATCGCTGGCTTAGATTATTATGGCATTGACAATGACACCCTTGCTGCTGTCGTTGGTAATTTCTTAAAGTCTGCGGGAGCAACCCTATCTGTAGCCGAATCTTGCACCGGTGGGGGACTGGGGCAAATGTTAACGGAAATTTCCGGTAGTTCTGATTACTTTTGGGGTGGGGTAATTGCCTACGATAATTCTGTCAAAGTTGGACTATTAGGAGTCAACCCAGAGGATTTAGAGGAATTTGGGGCGGTAAGTGCGACAGTAGCTGAACAAATGGCTATTGGCGTTAAAAATCGGCTCTCAACCACTTGGGGATTAAGTATTACAGGCATTGCTGGACCAACTGGGGGAACCCAAACCAAACCAGTGGGTTTAGTCTATATTGGTTTAGCTGGTCCTGGTAATGAAGTAATCAGTTTTGAACATCGCTTCGGAACAATTCGGGGACGGTCTTTAATTCGTTATGTAAGTGCAAATACAGCCTTAGATCATCTGCGGCGACATCTGCTCACAAGCTAGTGGTCTGTTAACCCGAAAATGACGGGTGAAGGCAAGTAGGGGGGGTTAGGGGGGTAGGAGATGTAGGGGATGTAGGGGGAGTAGGGGATGTAGGGGATGTAGAGGGAGTAGGGGATGTAGGGGGAGTAGGGGAGGGAAGAACAGAGGTTTTTTCCGATCATTTCCTAGTCTCTGACTAGGAATGCAGTTAATGAGGCTCTGCCTCTAATATCATTGAAGTCAGAGCCTTCTAAAACTCATTCCCAGTCAGAGACTGGGAATGAGATGACTTGAGTTCTTTACCACATCTCGTTCCTAGTCTCTGACTAGGAATGCAGTTAATGAGGCTCTGCCTCTAATATCATTGAAGTCAGAGCCTTCTAGCCCACATTCAGCATGAGTAAATATACTCAAAATATTTTTCCCAGCAGGTTATTTTGTCAAAAAAAGAATTTCATAAAACAGCTAAAACCCAATCATAATAACCAGTTCATGCTTTTTGCTATCTAGGTCGGTATTCAATGAATTTAATCTCAAACCAACTAATTTATTGACATTATTCTCAATAAACTTGATTCGAGCTTTAAATATATCGGCGATCGCTCTAATATAGAATTGCGTGTCATTGTCTGAAAGCCTTGTTATCATTGGGTTATGGATAATTCCGAAAATTCAAAAAACACCTGCGGAATGTGGGTTCTAGAACTCATTCCCAGTCAGAGACTGGGAACGAGTTGAACGAGGTTGGGTTAAGCGACAGCGCAACCCAACCTAGCAAAAATGGACAAGGTATTGATTACTTACTTACAGGTTCTAATTGTAGACTTATTACTTTTTGTTCTTGTTCTTGTTGCTGAAATTCTGTCAATTCTGATTCTATTTCTGCCTTGACTTCATGACGGAACTTGAAAAAATGTTCACCTGTACCCAAAGCAATTAAATAATCATATAATAGATGAGGTTTTTGCCGTGCCATTGTTATTAATTGCTGCCAAAAAACAAACCGTGTAGAACGCAAAAATCCCTGTCGCCAACAAATAGACATTAAAAATTGGAACTCTGGTTTTGTTAAATTTCTTTCATATTTAGCCCGCCAACCTTCCATCATCATAAAATGCCGAAAAGTCCGTTTTAGGTAGGGCATGGGTTCATATAAATTCCAAAAAGCATCAACAAACTCCTCGGCAATTTCCGACATTGGCCGAGTGGGAACAAAATTCATTAAGGCTTTTTGAGAACCCACAAATTCACCTAAACCATCCCTTAACCGTCCTTCTTTTTGCAAGCGAGTCCACATGGCTGTATTGGGTAATGCTTGCAATAAGTTAAGATGGGCTTGGGGAATACAAGTTGCTTCTACAAACTCTTGAATCCGTTTACCTGCACCTGGTTTTTCACCATCAAATCCTAAGATAAAACCAGACATAATTTGTAATCCGGCTTTAGTAATTTTATGGCAGGATTCAACTAAGGAATTGCGGGTATTTTGTGGTTTATTAATTCCGACTAAACTATCTACATCAGGGGTTTCAATTCCCATAAACACCTGCACAAAACCAGCTTTTACCATTAGTTCTAGTAATTCGTCATCTTCTGCTAAATTTAAAGAAGCTTCTGTTAATAATGCAAAAGGATAATTACGTTCTTCCATCCAGGGAATTAATGCTCTTAGAAAGACCTTAGCATTGCGTTTATTGCCAATAAAGTTATCATCAACTATAAATACATAACGCCACCAACCCATCTGATACAAAGCATCTAATTCGGCGAGGATTTGTTCTGGGGTTTTTGTCCGGGGTTTGCGACCGAAAAGGGTAATAATATCGCAAAATTCACATTGGAATGGACAACCCCGGGAAAATTGCACCGTCATGGCTATATAAGCATTTAAGTCTAATAAATCAAATCGAGGTAAGGGGGTTGTGGTGACATCGGGTTTTTCTGTAGCGCGAAAAATCCCTTTTTCTTCTCCCTTTTCTAAAGCCTCTACAAACATGGGAATAGTAATTTCCCCTTCATCTAAAATTAAATAATCTGCGCCGGCTTCAAGAACAAATTCTGGTACAGATGTGGCAAATGGTCCACCCACTGCCACTTTTTTACCTAACGCCTTACCTTTTCTAATTAATTCACCAAAATCCTGTTGCTGAATGATCATTGCAGAAATTATGACTATATCGCACCATTCCCAATCTGCATCTGTTTCTAGACGGACATTGCGATCGCTTAATCTGAATTCCCAATCACTCGGTAACATTGCTGCCACCGTGATTAACCCTAATGGGGGATTGGTAGATCGTAACCCAGCTAAATCAATGGTTTCCTGATAAGACCAAAAAGAATTAGGCATTATCGGCCAGATTAATAAAGCTTTCATTAAGTATATTTCCCTGAGTTGTTTTTGATCAAAACCTATTTAATTTGAACTATAAAAGTTAGATGAGTTAGTTTTTATCTCTCTGGAGGTACAGATTCTTTTAGTTTTATATTTAAGAAAAGAAATAGATAAGGTAAAGATAAATTACAGTTCAGCAAACAAAATTTATTTACGTCTCAAATCTGAGATAAAATATTTGGTAAATTTACTTAAAAATGGTTATAATATTATTTTCTTAAATTGATGCGTGTTATTAGCAAAAAAATACTTAGGGACTTTTGGGAAAAGCACTCCCTAGCAGAATCAGGACTTTTACTATGGTATCAACGTATATCTGATTCTCAATTGGAAAAGTTTAATGATGTCAGACAAATTTTTCCATCAGCAGATTTAGTTGGTAACTTTACTGTTTTTAATATCAAAGGTAATCATTATCGTTTGATAACCTATATAGATTATGAGTATCAACTCTTATTTATACGTGCTGTACTCACTCATGCTGAATACGATAAGGAGAATTGGAAAAATGACGAGTGGTTTAAAAATTCCTAGTAACTACTATATAAAACTAATTACCACATTTCCTCCTCGACCAATTACCAATGAAGATGAATTAATTGCTACTCAAAATCAAATTAATTCTATTTTGGATCAAGGAAATATTACACAAGATGATCGAGACTATCTGAAGGTTCTTGCTACTCTTGTTTATGATTATGAACAACAACATGAAATAATACCTACCTTAACAGGTATAGCACTCCTTCAAGCTTTGTTAGAAGAATCTAATCTGCAACCAAAAGATTTAGTTTCTATCTTAGAAAGTGAGTTAATAGTTTTAGATATTCTTAATGGTAAACGCCAATTAACAGAAAAACAAATTCAAGATTTAGCTGTGTTTTTTCAGATTGATCCTACTTATTTAGTTGCATAACTGAGTTTTCCCCTTACCTGGTAACTCCAGAAACTTCTGGCAAAAGTCAGAAAAAGAGGAAAGATGCTCTTAATAACCTCATCACTAATCCCCAATCACTCCCAATGACTACTAAAATGAGTCTTGTAACCGCCCCATTTACAAAGCGGGGAAGAGGAGATAAATAACGGATAATTATGGGTAAACAGCGCGTTTTGTCGGGAGTTCAACCAACTGGTAACTTACACTTAGGTAACTATTTAGGTGCGATTCGCAACTGGGTAGAAATTCAAGACCAGTATGAAAATTTCTTTTGTGTGGTAGATTTACACGCTATCACTGTACCGCATAATCCCGCCACTTTAGCGGCTGATACTTACAAGATTGCTGCTTTATATTTAGCTTGTGGTATTGATTTACAACACTCTCATATCTTTGTTCAGTCCCACGTTTCCGCACACAGTGAACTCACTTGGTTGCTAAATTGCATTACCCCCCTGAACTGGTTGCAAGATATGATTCAGTTTAAGGAAAAAGCTGTTAAACAAGGGGAAAATGTCGGTGTTGGTTTATTAGATTATCCTGTACTCATGGCGGCAGATATTCTCCTTTATCAAGCTGATAAAGTGCCAGTGGGTGAAGACCAAAAGCAACATTTAGAACTAACAAGGGATATTGTTAATAGGTTTAATCACCAATTTGCCAAAAAAGCACCTGTATTAAAATTACCAGATCCTTTGATTAGAAAGGAAGGTGCAAGGGTGATGAGTTTGACAGATGGGACAAGGAAAATGTCAAAATCAGATCCTTCAGAATTGAGCCGAATTAATATTTTAGACTCTCCAGAGGAGATTACTAAGAAGATTAAACGCTGTAAAACTGATTTGGTGAAGGGTTTAACCTTTGATGATTCAGAACGCCCAGAATGCCATAATTTATTGACACTGTATACGCTGCTGGCTGGAAAAACTAAGGAAGAGGTAGCGATTGAATGTGCAGATATGGGTTGGGGACAGTTCAAACCTTTATTGACAGAAACGGCGATTCATGCTTTAAAGCCGATTCAGGACAAATATCAGGAGGTAATGGCGGATAAGGGTTATTTAGAGTCAGTGTTGCGGGATGGTGGGGAGAAAGCCAGAGCGATCGCTAACTCTACTCTAGCAGATGTGAAAGCGGCTTTGGGTTTCACTGTTCCGTTGTAATTTTTTACAGGGTTCAGATCCCCGACTTCTTTGAGAAGTCGGGGATCTGAAAAAGATATCTGAGTGAGTAATATTTGACACTCTCACTGGCTAAAGCCGCTGAGATTCTGCTGACAGATTTAGATTAGGGAGTACCCAAAGTCTAATTCTCGCTGCGTTCGTCAAACAACGCCTACTTAGTTACTCTAAGTCCAGCTTAGGTTTCTAGCTACTTTGATCATTTTGGTGCTTTCAGAGTCCATCACTGGGCCAAGATCCGGTACGCTCCACAACCTGCCATTAATCGCTCTTTCTTGTCAATACTGCCGTTAGGACTTAAACCTAACCGTTGTTTCACGGGAGCCGGGATTTCTCCGATACTAGGATGTTTCAACACGTAGATAGTTATTCTTACTCACAATCTCATTTTAGCATAAAATACCACTGCTGTTAAAACCGCCCGTGTCACTTATAAGTAATTGGACAAAAATATTTACAGTCATTGCGAGCGAAGGGAAGCAATCACAACCCTGGCGATTGCTTCATTTCACTTCGTTCCATATGGCTAACGCCACGCAACGCTTACGCAATGACATTGTGTAATTAATTCTGTCTCACTACTTATCTCAGGGCTAAAACCGCTGAGTTTTACGTTTACCGGATATTTCTATAACTAAGGTTTAGTCTTTAATGTGTAATTCGTTTTACTCTTTAAGAAAACCTCAAGATAAATTTGAACTATGCCGGATACTTATAGCTTTAGTGCTTTTAACAACTTCCGCACAGCCGCCCAAAAGGGTGACTTTTTAATTACCGCCGAAGTTGCACCTCCCAAGGGCGGAGATCCTATCCATACCATCGAAATGGCGGCGACTCTTAAGGGAAGGGTTCATGCTGTCAATATTACTGATGGTAGCCGTGCCGTAATGCGGATGTCTTCCTTGGTAGCCTCGGTGATTTTATTGCAAAATGGCATTGAACCGATTTGTCAGTTTGCTTGCCGCGATCGCAATAGAATTGGATTACAAGCAGATTTAATGGGCGCTCATGCTTTGGGTATCCGCAACATCTTAGCTTTAACTGGCGACCCTGTAAAAGCCGGTGATCATCCTCAAGCAAAAGCCGTTTTTGATTTGGAAGCTGTGCGACTATTGCAGTTAATTAGAAACATGAATCAGGGTTTTGATTTTAATGAAAAACCCCTCACTGATGGTGCATTAGATTTATTTGCAGGTGCAGCAGTAGATCCTCAATCGAAAAGTTGGTCAGGTTTACAAAGTCGGTTTGAAAAGAAGATAGCAGCCGGGGCGCAATTTTTTCAAAGTCAATTAATTACTGATTTTGAAATACTAGAAAAGTTCATGAATAAAATTGCCTGTGGTTACAATAAACCAATTTTGGCAGGAATTTTTCTCTTGAAATCGGCAAAAAATGCCCAGTTTATTAATAAGGCTGTTCCCGGTGTGAATATTCCTGAACACATTATTGAGAGATTAGCAAAAGCGAAACATCCCCTCGAAGAAGGCATGAAAATTGCCGCCGAACAAGTGCAAACTGCGCGGGGATTATGTCAGGGTGTGCATATTATGGCGGTGAAACGGGAAGATTTGATTGCACCAATTTTGGATTTAGCGGGGGTGGAGAAAGTTAATTAGGAAGAAAACAGCTTAAATTATGAATTTAGTAGAGACGTTCCATGGAACGTCTCTACAAGGGTTTTGAGATCACGTATATTTAAATTCAGTCGTTGTCTCTAAATATTGCTAATTTTGCTAAACTAGAACAAACCTCACACCAGCAGGAGGATATATGACTTTTACAACTGATGTCCAGGAAGATTCAGACTTACGCCCTTACCCAGAAACCTCTCTTCCAGATCATACCCAACTACCAGAGTCGGACGGTACTTTTGTGAAAAATTGGCAAGAACATCCACAAAGCATTCTCCTCACGGACTCCATTCAACCAGTATTAAAGAAACTTCATCCTGATGGTCAATATTTTATTGGACAGGATTTGGGTATTTATTGGCGTATTACTGAACCACCGGAAAAAGGTGCAGAAGCACCAGACTGGTTTTATGTTCCCAATGTACCACCTTCTTTAAATGGTAAAACCCGACGCTCCTATGTCCTTTGGCAAGAATTTATTGCTCCATCAATTGTTTTAGAATTTGTTTCGGGGAATGGTGCAGAAGAACGAGATAAAACTCCTTGGAAAGGTAAATTTTGGATTTATGAGCAGGTAATTCGTACTCCTTTTTACGGCATTTATGAAGTAAATAAAGCCAGTATAGAAGTTTATGAATTAATTGGTGGACAATATCAGTTATTAGCAGCAAATGAACGGGGACATTATCCGATTACATCTATGGGTGTTGAGTTGGGTTTATGGCAAAGTGAATATCTGGCTATGGATTTACCTTGGTTGCGGTGGTGGGATTTGCAAGGTAATTTATTATTAACCGGTGAAGAAAGAGCGAATCGTTTGACTGCACAATTACGGGCTTTGGGAGTTGAACCGGAAGCGTAATATTATGTAATATTATTGGGATTTTGGGTTAAAAATGCGATAAGATAAATTTTGGATTTGATGGGGATGGGAGGGGATATGAATAGAATTATTAAGGAGTCAATGCCGTGACAGATTTAAATGATAATGAAGATTTAGATTTAGAAGATAGTGATGATGAAGAATATGAAAAAGTTACTTTTGAATATGATCCTGATAAAATTAATATTGCCACGAGACAACCAACAATTGAACAATTATTAAGACGAATTGGGAAAGAAGCACTTGATTTAGCACCTGATTTTCAGCGTCAGGCAAATATATGGAAGCTAGATGCTCAAAGCCGACTAATTGAGTCTATTCTGATTCGCATTCCCCTACCAGCTTTTTATATAGATGCTACTAATGATGATAAATGGGTAGTTATAGATGGGTTACAAAGATTATATGCTTTGAGTCACTTTGTTAGTGATAAAAGTGAAAAAAAACTCACCCTAAGTGGACTAGAATACCTTACAAATCTTAATGGTAAAACTTATGATGAATTAGAACCAAGATATCAACGACGAATTCTGGAAACTCAGCCCGTAGTTTATTTACTTGAAAAAGGTACTCCTACAGAAGTAAAATATAATATCTTTAAAAGAATTAAAACAGGGGGTGTACCTCTTTCAAACCAAGAACTACGTCATGCACTAAACCCAGGAAAAGCCAATGAATTATTACGAGAACTTGCAAATTCAGATGAATTTACGCAGGTTCTTAATCTTCGTGAAGAAAGAAAAAAGCGTATGGATGATCGAGAATTTATACTTGGTTATCTGGCTTTTATTCTAACATCTTATAAAGATTATAAAGACAATTCCAGAGATTTATTTTTAAGTGAAGCTTTATCTAAAATAAATAATCTCACTAATTCAGAATTAACAAATATTAAGGAAAAATTTAAAAAGTCAATGTTGGCGGCTTATGATATTCTTGGAAAGAATGCTTTTCGCAAGATTTCTCATAAAGATAATAAAACTTTTCCACCTAATAAGCCCCTCTTTGAAGCTTGGTCATTTCATCTTAGCCAACTGAGTGATGAAGATATAGAAAAATTAAAAAAATACAAGCAAAAACTAATTGACAAGTTTATTGAATATACAGACAATGATAAAGAGTTTCTTGCATCCATATCCCAAACTGCTAAAAAAGTAGAGTATAGATTTGAAACTATCGGTAAAATTATTCAGGAAGTATTGTTATGATTAGTTCTCTGCGCTTAATAAATTTCAAGGCTTTTGAAAATCAGTTATTAGAATTCAGGCCTCTAACTCTACTTTCTGGTTTAAACAGTACAGGTAAATCTTCAGTTTTACAATCATTACTACTTCTACGCAAATCTTATTTAAACAAGATATTAGATAGAGGTTTAACGCTTAAAGATATCTTGGTTGATATTGGTACTGCTAAAGATGCTTTTTGTGAAAGAGCAAAAGCTAACTATATTGGGTTTGAAATAGGTTGGGAAAATGGTAGTAAAGGTCTATGGAATTTTGAATATGATATACAAAAAAAAGAAGCAAAAATTATAAAATTAAATAATATAGAATCAATAATATCAATTATATAGGATTACCAGTGGCGATTTTCATCATTGTCTAAAATGTTCAATTATTTTATAAGGTACTTCTTTTTCTTCTACAAGATAACCATGAAACCCACCAACATTATCTGACTGAAATTCATAAAATTTGCCCTGATAATAACCATAGTATTGTCTACCATTGGGAATAGCTTGATCTAGAACTGATTGAGCTTCTTCATCACTTAAATCCATATGAGATCCCCTTCTACCACGATAAATACCTTTACCTTCAGGTGTATGTTTATCACTAGCCACATAACGCGGACGTAATTTTTTAGCATGAATTGAATTAGTTAAATTAAGAATATCTACTTCTTTATAAAGTTTGCCATCCTCACTGCATTTTAAGTGAATATATTCACATATAAAATCTGGTGCATTCTCTAAGCTAATTAAAATCCCTTTTAAATAAACTGATCCTGCTAAAGAACTACCAGAAACATCTTGATGATTAAAATGGCATTCATGGTAAGCTACCTCAGCATCTAATATTTCATCTATATGAAGTCCGTTATTCATTAACTTAATTAACAAAATTCGACTAATTTCTTGATCTTCTCCTTGAGAGGATTTAGATTTTAGGTATAACCAGTCACGAATTGTAAATGCTGGTGATATAGGACGCTCAGAAAAGCTACTGTGAGTAAAAATAGGTTTTTGATTTCTAACAGGTTCTATTTCGCTAAGTATCTCAAATAAAACCTTCATTAAAATATCCGCATCATAATTATCTTTGGATATTATTCATTCCTTATACTCCTTCTCCACAGATAAATATTGCGGCACATTCATCAATTCTTGAAAATCCTGAAAATTCATCAAACCAGATAAATTATCAGTCCTTCCCTGTTCCTTTAAATGACGAAAACAACCACTCATTACCTCAGTTACAGCCATCAATGCAGTCAGAGGGAAAAAGACAATTTTAAACCCCAAATTTTGCAATTCTGCGGGGGAAATAGCGGGAGTTTTCCCACCTTCAACAATATTTGCTACCAATGGCACATTAGGAAAAGCAGCACCTATAATTTCCAACTCTGTCACAGATTGGGGAGCTTCCACAAACAAGACATCTGCACCAGCATTGATGTATGATTGACCACGAGCAATGGCTTCCTCCAACCCCAAAGGCGCACGGGCATCAGTTCGGGCTATAATGACCAAACCGCTATCACCACGTGCTTCCACCGCAGCCCGGATTTTCCCCGCGTGTTCCGTCATCGAAATCACCCGTTTACCTGCAAAATGTCCGCATTTCTTCGGCCATTCTTGGTCTTCTAAAATAATCCCAGCTAAACCCAACTGCACCGCATCTTTTACAGTTCGCATCACATTTAAAGCATTACCGTAACCCGTATCACAATCAGCAATCAAGGGTATATTAATTGACTGAGCTATTCTCCCGACAGTGGATAAATTTTCCGTAGCAGTGAGAAAACCATAGTCAGGTAAACCCAAGGTAGAAGCAGCAATCCCAAAACCACTGGTAGCAGCGACATCAAAACCCGCCTTTTCTACCAATTTTGCACTCAAACAGTCATAAACACCAGGAATAACGATAATTTCAGGACGTGCCAGTAATTCGCGCAGTTTTTGAGCAGCAGACATACAAATAACTCTAAATGGACTATTTTGAGAATACAATAAATACTGTAAAAACGTTTTCGGAAGCTTACGGTATTTCTTCCTTTGCGCCTTTGCGCCTTTGCGAGAGATAAAATTTAAATTAATCACAAATGAGTAAACCAATAGAAGTCCGCAACCCCCGCACAGGTAAATTTGATTATGTCATTGTTCCTCCGCCACCAAAATTACTTTCTCAGCAATGTCACCGTTTGCGAAGAGGACAAATTATCTGGCAAAAATTAGGAATTGAAGGCAGAATTGCCGCTTTAAAAGCATGGAAACAAGCTATATTATCAGACCGAACACAATTAATAGAAGCTTTAGTCAGTGATACTGGAAGATTATCAACATCAGTGACAGAGGTGGATTCATTTATTTCTAGTATTGATAAATGGTGTAATTTAGCTCCACAATTAATACAAGGGACAGCAAAAAATACATCTATTCCTTTTATTGCTTTACAACAAATGGCTGTTCCTTATCCTCTAGTTGGCGTAATTAGTCCTTGGAATTTCCCCCTATTGTTATCTACAATTGATACGATTCCGGCTTTACTAGCGGGTTGTGCCGTAATAGTTAAACCTAGTGAAATTACTCCCCGATTTGTTGCTCCCTTGATGACTACAATCAATACAATTCCTCAATTGCGTGATATCTTAAACTTTGTTGAAGGAGCAGGACAAACAGGAGCAGATTTAATAGAAGATGTAGATTTAATTTGTTTTACAGGTAGTGTAGAAACTGGGCGGTTAGTGGCAGAATCGGCAGCCCAAAAATTTATTCCTGCTTTCTTAGAATTAGGTGGAAAAGACCCAGCTATTGTTTTAGAATCAGCAGATTTAGATTTAGCAACCTCAGCAATTTTATGGGGTTCTGTTGTGAACTCTGGACAGTCCTGTTTATCAATTGAAAGAATTTATGTTGCTGAATCTATCTTTGAAGAATTTTATCATCAATTAGTCACTAAAGCTCATGAATTGAAATTGGCATATCCAACTATTGAAAGCGGTGAAATTGGTCCAATTATTTGTGAAAAACAAGCGGCTATTATTAATGATCATCTGTTAGATGCTGTTGCCAAAGGTGCAGTAATTCACTCTGGTGGTAAAGTAGAAGAATTAGGTGGAGGTTGGTGGTGTCGTCCTACGGTTATGACTGAAGTTGATCATTCTATGAAAGTCATGACTGAAGAAACATTTGGTCCAATTATGCCGATTATGCCTTTTGCTAATATAGAAGCAGCGATAAATTTAGCTAATGATTCTATTTATGGATTAAGTGCTGCTATATTTTCTGAATCAGAAGAGTTAGCATTAGAAATTGGTATGCAAATAGATGTAGGTGCTATTAGTATTAATGATGCAGGTTTAACAGCTATGATGCACGAAGGAGAGAAAAATTCCTTTAAATTTTCTGGTTTGGGAGGTTCACGCATGGGTAAAGCTGCCTTTAAACGCTTTATGCGAAAAAAAGCCTTTTTGATTAAAACTAACTTTGATAAAGACCCTTGGTGGTTTAATAATGAAGAGTAGGGATATAGAAACTGGGTAAGTAAGTGAACAAAATAAAATCGAATACAGACAAAAAGTCAATTCTGTTTATTATCAAAGAAAAGATCGCTCAATTTTCCAGACTTGATATTACTTCTAACTTCTTCTAAATCCTCTTGATAACGCAGCGTGGCGCAGGGACATACTCCCGAATGGGCGCAGGCCATGCGCCCCTACCTCTTGATAACGTAGCGTGGCGTTAGCCATACTCCCGAATGGGCGCAGGGCCTGCGCCCCTACCTCCTGATAGCGTAGCGTGGCGTTAGCCATACTTCTAGCCCTCACAGACAACTTTTTCAGCAAACCCTAAGTAGCTTGGCACAATTAAATATAAAACCTCTCTCCAAACCTCTCCCCTACCAGGGGAGAGGCTTTGACTCCCCCTTTCCTACCAGGGAAGGGGGTTGGGGGTTTAGGTTTATATTATACTTTTTAACGCCCACTTACTTATTGGATAATAGTCTTTCAGAGGAAGAAGCAACAGGGAACAGAAAAAACTCATGTTTAAAAACATGAGATTGAAATAATGACACTGTTTTTTTTCGTGCTACGCATCTTTTAAAAACATCTTTTTCTTGACTGAAGCTCTAAACTGGTGAAACTTTAGTTTCTTATCTGTTCCCTGTTCCCTTTTTTTGTAATTAATTTCCCATTTATTAAGGTAAAAAAATGACTAAAAGTGACAAAATTAACTTTTCTACTCCTAGCGGTTTTCCCGAATTTTTACCTAGCGAAAAGCGTCTAGAAGTATATTTACTAGATATTATTCGTCAGGTTTTTGAAAGTTATGGTTTTACACCTATTGAAACTCCAGCAGTGGAAAGGTTAGAAGTCCTGCAAGCTAAAGGTAATCAAGGTGACAATATTATTTATGGTATTGAGCCAATTTTACCACCAAATCGCCAAGCAGAAAAGGATAAATCTGGAGAAACTGGTTCAGAAGCCAGGGCTTTAAAATTTGATCAAACTGTTCCTCTTGCTGCGTATATTGCCCGTCACTTAAATGAATTAACTTTTCCTTTTGCTCGTTATCAAATGGATATGGTATTTCGGGGTGAACGGGCAAAAGATGGACGGTTTCGGCAGTTTCGACAATGTGATATTGATGTGGTTGCTCGTGGTAAACTGAGTTTACTTTATGATGCCCAAATGCCGGCAATTATCACGGAAATATTTGAAAAAATTAATATTGGTGATTTTGTCATTCGTATTAATAACCGCAAAATCCTCACAGGTTTTTTTCAATCAGTAGGAGTTGCTGAAAACCAAATTAAAACCTGTATTAGTATTATTGATAATTTGGAAAAAATTGGCGAAGCTAAAGTTAAACAAGAATTAGAGACAGAAGGTATTTCCTCAGAACAAACGGAAAAAATTATTGAGTTTGTGAAAATTGATGGCAGTATTGATGATATTTTAGATAAACTCAAACACCTGGCTGAAAGTTTGCCAGATGCAGAACGATTTAATTTAGGAGTTACGGAATTAGAAACTGTAATTAATGGAGTGAGAAATTTAGGAGTTGCTGATAAACGTTTCTGTATTGATTTATCTATTGCTCGTGGTTTAAATTATTATACTGGCACTGTTTATGAAACTACCTTATTAGGTCATGGGGCTTTGGGGAGTATTTGTTCTGGTGGTAGGTACGAAGAATTAGTGGGAACATTCATTGGTGAAAAAATGCCTGGTGTGGGTATTTCTATTGGTTTAACTCGGTTAATTAGCCGGTTATTAAAAGCGGGTATTCTGACTACTTTATCCGCCACACCTGCCCAAGTTGTAGTAGTAAATATGCAAGAGGATTTAATGCCTGTTTATTTACAAGTATCGCAACAGTTACGTCAAGGGGGAATTAATGTTGTGACTAACTTTGAAAAACGCCCTTTAGGTAAACAATTTCAAGCGGCAGATAAGCAAGGAATTAGGTTTTGTGTAATTATTGGTGGGGAAGAAGCAGCAGCGCAAAAATCATCATTGAAGGATTTACAAAGTGGTGAACAAATAGAAGTGAATTTGGCAGATTTGGTAGAGGAAGTTAAACGCAGACTTGCATAATTTGGCATCATTTTAATTACCACGCCAACAGCTTGGTAATTTATCAAAAAATCAAAAATTAGGAATAGATAGATGACTACACAATCAGAACGCACCTTAAATGTCGCTAATCAGGCATTTGGGTATTTTGTACAAGGTTTAGAAACTGGTAATTGGCAAGCATTTTTAGATATGCTGACAGATGATTTTACCTTTTGGTTTCCTATGGGAAAATTTCACGGTTTAAATGTAGGTAAAAAACGAGCAAAGGAGTTTTTTGAATATGTTTCTGAGTCCTTCCAACTAGGAATTAAGATTACCTCTTTAGACAGTATTACTAGCAATGAAAAAACAGTGATTTTTGAATTTCGGGATGAAGGTAACTCATTTGGTAATGCTTATAAAAATCGGGTTGCAATTGCTTTTGATATTCGAGATAATCAAGTTTGTGCCTATCGAGAATACTTTGGTAGTGATGGTAAATCTTATTAATGAGAGATACAGCGTTTTTTTATTCAGTCAGCTATAAGAACCCCAGCACCCTCGCAGGCGAGGAGGAGGCTATAATATACTCGATATATACTCAAAACGGCTTGATTGTTTGATTCTAAACCTAGGGGTAAAGCAAAAGCTGATATGTGTCAACTTAAGCTCAAATCCCTACCACATCTCGTTCCTAGTCTCTGACTAGGAATGCAGTTGATGCTCTAATATCATTGAAGGCAGAGCCTTCTAGAATTCATTCCCAGTCAGAGACTGGGAACGAGACGAGTTAGGTTATTTGTCATTTGGCAAAAGTTTAAATCTCACCCGTGTTTAGTATAATTAAGAAAATGTTTTTGTCTTCCTTTGCGTGAGATTTTAATTATCTATGTGAACCGAATAAAATAATTACCGTTCCCAAAACGGAAATTATCACACCTGATAAATCCCATCTATTCGGTTTTACTCCTTCAAATAGCCATAACCACAGCAAGGATGAAAGGATATAAATTCCTCCATAGGCAGCATAAACTCTGCCAGCATTATCGGCATCTACTTTAGTTAGGGACACAGCAAAGATGATCAAAGCAAAAATTCCAGGAATAACCCAAAGGACGCTTTTTCCTAATCTTAACCATGCCCAAAAACTGTAGCAACCGGAGATTTCTGCAAATGCTGCAATTAGGAGAAAAATCAGGTTGGGTATTTTCACGCTGGAACTACAAATTTTTCACTTCCAGCTAAATCAAAAGCTGAGTGAATAACTTGTAATGCTTTGACACCTTCATCCTGTCCGACAACACAACTAATTTTAATTTCTGAAGTGGCTATCATTTGAATGTTGATGTGATTTTTAGCTAAGGCTGTAAACATTTTAGCGGCTATGCCCGGTTGTCCTACCATCCCAGAACCAACGATACTAACTTTAGCGATCGCCTGATCTAATACTACCTCACCCCAATCAAACTCTTTGGCAACTGCTTTTAATCTCTGTTGAGCGTTTTCTGCATCCATTCTCGCCACAGTAAAGGCAATATCCCTTCCGGGAACACCATTTACTATTCGACAACGTTGGGATTGAATAATCATATCCACACTGATGTTATGTTGCGCTAAAAATCCAAACAATTTGGCAGCCATACCCGGATGATTTGGTACTTGCCGAATCGCAATTCGGGCTTGGTTCATGTCTAAAGCGACACCACGCACAGCAGGGGATTTAGTCGCAGCACAGGAGAGAGAAGCAGAAGAAGAGTTGATTTCAAAAGTATGACACAAAGCAGCTATAGCGCGATCGCAATCTACCGCATCAACAACACAACTCACCTTAACTTCACTGGTAGAAATCATCTGAATATTCACACCAGCTTCCGCCAAAGTTGTAAACATCTGCGCTGCTACCCCCGGACGACCAATCATTCCCGCCCCGACAATACTCACTTTAGCAGTATCTTTTTCTACTATTACTTCCGCTTCATCTGAACTATGCTGATTTTTAAATATCGGTGCTATAGCCGATGATACTGCTTCCGCCCGTTTTAATATTGAAGTATTTACTGTAAAAGCAATGTCATTAGTATTACCTTCATGAATAGACTGAATAATTAAATCCACATCAACATTTTCCTGGGAAATTTGCCCAAATAACTGGGCTGCTATCCCTGGTCTATCAGGAACACGCAATAAAGCCACCTTAGCCTGTTGAATATCAAACTCCACAGCATCCACAGGTCGAGCTAATTCTAAATTCACTAACGCCCGATCTTGCCTTGGAGGCGTTGTTACCCAAGTTCCGGGCTGATCTGTCCAACTTGACCGTACCACCAGGGGAACGCCATAATTGCGGGCAATTTCCACAGCCCTGGGATGTAATACCTTCGCCCCTAAACTAGCCAATTCCAGCATTTCATCACTCGTGATTTCTGTCAATAATTGGGCTTCAGGAACAAGACGCGGATCTGTAGTTAAAATTCCCGGAACATCTGTATAAATTTCACAAAAATCTGCCCCGATAGCGGCGGCGATCGCCACTGCGGAAGTGTCAGAACCACCACGTCCCAAAGTAGTAATTTCTAATTGTTCTGTACTGCTAATTCCTTGAAATCCGGCAACCACAACCACTTTGCCGCCATTAATTTGCCGCATTAAGCGTTCAGTTTCAATATGTAAAATCCGAGCGCGAGAGTGTTCTGCTTCGGTAACAATGCCCACCTGAGCGCCAGTCATCGAAATTGCTGGTTGGCCAATTTCCTGCAATGCCATACTTAGTAAAGCAATGGTAACTTGCTCCCCTGTGGAAAGCAGCATATCCATTTCCCGACGACTAGGAGTTTTAGAGATGTCATTAGCTAGTTTAACTAACCCGTCAGTGGTTTTACCCATTGCAGAAACCACTACTACAACAGAATTTCCAGCTTTGACAGTTTTTTCAACCCGCATTGCTACAGCTTGAATCCGTTCGACTGAACCAACAGATGTACCACCGTATTTTTGAACTATAAGCGCCATAAAATTCTCTTTAATCACTTGTTTTGCCACAGTCAGGGTTGTCACGACTATGAAAAACCCTAAAAGTGCCAGTTTAGATTACCAAAAAAAATACACCCGTTAGCAATCTCGGACTTTGATTTTAATCACAAATTAACCATTTCCATGAATTATCTTAACCAATTTATACACCTTTTTTGTTTATTGTAGTTAGCCGTAGGACAGTATTTTTATGCAAATAAATACTAATCCGCTCAAACATGGCAAGCAATATTACTTATTCCTAGCAGACTGTTTATTTACATAACACACTGCTAGGATATTTTATTGAACAGGAGTATTGAACAGGAGTATAGCTAACGCCACGCTACGCTATCAGGAGGTAGGGGCGCAGGGCCTGCGCCCATTCAAAAGTATGGCTAACGCCACGCTTCGCTATCAGGAGTTCAGAAAGAAGAAATTTCTCCCCAACCCCCCCCACTCCCCCAACTCCCCCTACTCCCCTACTCCCCCAACTCCCCCCACTCCCCCAACTCCCCAACTCCCCCCACTCCCCCAACTCCCCAACTCCCCCAACTCCCCCAACTCCCCCCACTCCCCCACTCCCCCACTCCCCCCACTACTTAAAATTAAATGTTTAAATTAAACTTAAACAGCTTTTGCCGTGTTCTTAATTTTTTCTTAACCATTTAATATCAAATTAATACCAGGATGTAATTCCCTAAGTAAGTATTTCTGAAAACTTAAGAGGCAGTATGACTTTTTTATCCACCATTTTGAATCGTGTTGTTGCCACTTCAGTCATAACTGGGGCTGTTGCATTGAGTCCAATGTTGAGTGCGATCGCTCAAGCTGAAACTTTAAACGGTGCTGGAGCAACATTTCCTGCTCCTCTGTATGAAAAATATGCTCGTGAAGTTAAGAAAAAGTACCCAGACTTAAAAGTTAACTACCAAGCAATTGGTAGTGGTGGTGGTATTCGTCAAACTATTGCAGGAACAGTTGACTTTGGTGGTAGTGACGCAGCGATGAAAGATGATGAAATCGCTAAAGTTAAGAATGGTGTGATCTTAGTACCCACTGCTGGTGGTGCTGTTTCCGTTGTTTATAATTTACCTGGTGTCAACAAACTGAGATTATCTCGTACCACATTACCAGATATTTTTTCTGGAAAAATTACTAAATGGGATGACGCGAAAATTAAAGCGGATAACCCCGGTGTAAACCTACCAAACAGTCCAATTAAATTTGTAGTTCGCGCTGATGGTAGTGGCACAACATTTATTTTCACCAACCATTTAAGTGCTATTAATGGTTATTTCAAAGGTAGAATTGGCGCTAATACTGCTCCCAAATGGACTTTACCAAACGTTCTCAAAGGTAAAGGTAATCCTGGTGTAGCTGCTTTAGTGAGAAGCACCCCTGGATCTATTGGTTATGTTGAATATGACTACGCTACTAAAAACAAACTAAATTCAGCAGAAATACAAAATAAGAAAGGAGAATTTGTCGCTCCTTCTTTAGCAGCTGCGAACTCAGCTTTATCAACAGTGAAATTCCCTGATAACTACCGCGTATTTATTGGCGATCCAGGACAAGGTTATCCCATTGTTGGTTTAACTTGGATGATGGTTTACAAAAAGTATCCCACTCCTGCTAAAGCTGAAGCCATGAAAAAATGGATTAACTGGGTACTTAAAGACGGTCAACAGTATAATGATGACCTCAACTACACCAAAATTCCTGGTGATGTTGTGAACCGTGTTTTACAAACAGTAAATAGCAACGTTAAGTAATTTTTACATAAGCATTCAGCCGTTATGTATCAGCTTTCAATGTTGAAATGTAGGTAATTGAAACCTACTTTTATTTACTTGACCATTTCATTGTTTTAGCTGGTTTATGACGGCTGTGCGCTTACATCTAATTTACCTGATTTCATAAACTTTTTATTGAACATGGCTAATTCATCTGAATCTCAGAATAATTCACTAAGTTTAAGTGATGGCAATATTGATTTAACATCCACAGGTGGCGTTAATTTCTGGTTTGATAAAGGATTTACATGGCTAGTGTATCTTTTCGCTGGGATTACTATAGCCATCCTCTTTGTCATGACCTGGGTGATTTTCAAGCAAGCAGAACCAGCTATTGGTAAATTTGGACTGGGCTTTTTATGGGGTCAAGATTGGGATACAGGGAATCAGATTTTCGGGGCATTACCTTACATCTATGGAACTTTGGTCAGTAGTGCGATCGCTGTTTTATTAACTATACCGGTAGGCATATCCATAGCCCTAGTCACCAGTGAAGATTTTTTACCGAATCCAGTCAAAACCACTATAGCTTTCGTCATTGAATTAATTGCCGCTATCCCCAGCGTAATTATTGGTTTATGGGGCATTTTCGTATTTATTCCCGTCATCACACCCATAGAGAAATGGTTAGGTAGCACCTTCGGGTTTATCCCCCTATTTAACACACAAGACCCCGCCGGCAACAATATGTTAACAGCCGGCATTGTTCTCGCCATTATGACCTTACCCGCAATGGCAGCTATTTCTCGTGATGTTTTAATGGTTATTCCTAAAGAGTTACGTAGCTCATCTATGGCTCTAGGCGGAACTCGTTGGGAAACAATTTTTCGAGTTTTATTACCAGCAGGATTTTCTGGGATGGTCAGCGCAACAATGCTATCCCTGGGCAGGGCATTAGGAGAAACAATGGCTGTCACAATGCTAATTGGTAACTCCGCCCAAATCAGTATATCCCTTCTAGATCCAGCATATAATATTCCCGCAGTCTTAGCCAATGAATTTGCCGAAGCTGAACCGGGCTTACATATTGGGGCATTAAGCTATTTAGGTCTAATTTTATTTGCCTTAACACTAGCTATAAATATTGCGGCTGTATTAATAGTCGAATGGGTTGGCAAAAAAAATAGATAAGTAGGAGAGGGATCATTCTAAAACGTAGTAATACGGATTAGATGTGAACCAGACCACCCTGAGCGTAATCAAAGGGTAACTGTTATTTAAGTCAAGACACCTTGGGATTCGCTAGTTCCATGCTCTGTCGGTACTGATTAAACATTCCGAAAGGAAAGTGTCTTTACTTTAACAAGCTTAGATAACCAGGTTGAAGCAAACTTTACTTAGAAATAAGGATTGGTCAAACAGACCAAATTTAACAATGTCAAATTTCGTTTTTCTAATTGATGCTAACAAAACGCCGATGAATCCTATTCATCCAGCACAAGCTAAAAAGCTTTTGAATAGCGGTAAAGCAGCAGTATTTCGCCGCTTCCCGTTTGTCTTAATCATGAATCGTGTAGTCGAAAATATCGTTACTTGTCCCATTGATTTAAAGATAGATCCCGGCTCTAAATTTACAGGTATTTCCTTGGTAAATAACCGAGATGAGGTTATTTGGGGAATGGAATTACAGCATCGTGGTGCTGTAATCAAAGGTGAGTTGGAAACACGCAGAGGAATTAGGCGTAGTAGAAGAAACCGCCATACTCGCTATAGAAAGCCACGGTTTTTGAATAGAACCCGCACAAGAAGTTGGTTAGCTCCAAGTTTAAAACATCGGGTATTGACTACTAACACTTGGGTCAAAAGATTAATAAAATATGCCCCAATTGCAGCTATTACTCAAGAGTTAGTTAGATTTGATTTACAACAATTAGAGAACCCTGAGATATCGGGAATAGAGTATCAGCAAGGGGAGTTACAAGGTTACGAAGTTAGAGAGTATTTACTAGAGAAATGGGAGAGAAAATGTAGCTACTGTGATGCAAAAGATATCCCGCTTCAAATAGAACATATTCAACCTAAAGCGAAAGAAGGAAGTAACAGAATAAGTAATTTATGCTTATCCTGTGAAAAATGCAATCAAAAAAAAGGAACACAGGACATTGAAAAGTTTTTGGCTAAAAAACCAGAACTCTTAACAAAAATTAAGTTTCAGTCAAAAAGACCTTTAAAGGATGCGGCTGCTGTTAACTCTACAAGATGGGATTTATTCCACACTTTAAAAGAAACTGGATTACCAATTACGACAGCTTCTGGTGGAAGGACAAAATTTAATAGGAGAAAATTAAATCTCCCCAAGGAACACTGGATAGATGCGGCTTGTGTTGGAGTAGTAGAAAACTTAAATATATTAACAACAAATATATTAAAAGTGAAATCTACTGGACAGGGAACAAGAAGATTGTGCCGTATAAACAAGTTCGGTTTCCCTTGCTCTAACCCCCGACAAAAGTATGAACACAAATGGAACACAGGTGATATCGCCTGTTGTCAAGGTGTCTCAGGTCGAGTTGTAGTGCAATCTGCGACTAGGCTAGAGATAAGGGTAGACGGGAAAAGAATTGGCGGTAAACTTACTGATTTCAAAAAACTCCACAGCAAAGATGCTTATTCCTACTTTTGACTACGAAACACTACATTATTCTGGGATTAGGACGTAAGGCAAGAGGCAAGAGGCAAGAGGCAAGAGGCAAGAGGGAACAGGGAAATTTTACTTTTGGTTACATATTACTCATTCAAAATCCAAAATCCAAAATTAACATGAGTGCTTATACAAATTCAGAAACAGATCAAGCCGCTGCGGCTTCATTATGTCAGCCCCTATCCACAGATAGACAATTATTTACATACTCAATGACCGGGATTGCTTTTGGTCTGAGTGGTTTAGCACTGTTGCCATTGTTATCCATATTGTGGGAAATCATGTCACGGGGGCTTTCTGGCTTCAGACTAGAGATGTTATTTCATCCATTAATTGAAAATGGGTTTGCTAATGCTATTCTTGGTACTATACTTATGGTAGGTATCGGTGCATTACTCAGTATTCCTGTCGGGGTAATTACAGGAATTTTCTTAGCAGAATTTAGTCAAACCAACCCACTTACGCGGTATGTGCGGTTTATTACTAGCATTCTTACAGGTGTTCCCTCCATTGTTGTCGGCATATTTGCTTATGGTGTGATTGTTTTATTAACTAAGGGATTTAGTGCCATTGCTGGTGGTTTTGCTCTAGCTGTAATTATGCTACCAGTGATAGTATTAACAACAGAAGAGGCTTTAAAGCTAATTCCCGTCCCCCAACGTCTTGCATCCGCAGCATTAGGAGGAACTCGCTTTCAAACTACTTTTCGTGTTATTGTTAGTTCGGCTATCCCAGGGATTACTACGGGGATTTCCCTAGCTATAGCTCGTGCATCTGGTGAAACAGCACCACTACTTTTTACCGCTTTATTTAGTCAAAATTGGTCAGATGGTTTATTAAGTCCTACTGCTTCCTTACCAGTATTGATTTTTAACCTTTATAACAATCCTGATCCAGCCGTAAATCAACTAGTATGGACAACCTCCATCATTCTCCTGACTTTAGTTTTGTTTTTCAGCTTGCTGTCTCGCGTAATTGCTAAGAAAAGATAAGGTCAACTAAAAAATTTTCTTTCCTACTTTAGTCAATCATGAGTAACTTAACTACTGCCATCCAAGTCAAGAATCTTAGCTTTTACTACGGAAACTATAAAGCTATTGAAGGGATATCATTAGATATCTATAAAAATCAAGTTACTGCATTAATTGGTCCTAGCGGTTGCGGTAAATCCACATTCATTAAAACCATTAATCGGATTAGTGAATTAGAAGGAAAAGTCAAAGTTGAAGGTCGGATAGAGTTTTTTGGTCAAAATATCCATGATCCTCGCATTAATATCAATCGTCTGCGTCGAGAAATTGGCATGGTATTCCAAAAACCCAATCCTTTTCCCATGAGCATTTATGAAAATGTGGCTTATGGTGTGAGAATTGCTGGTAAATCTCCAAAAGTAGTATTAGATGAAATTGTCGAATCTGCCCTTAAAGGTGCGGCTTTGTGGGATGAAGTCAAAGATAAACTTCATCAGTCTGCCACAGGTCTTTCCGGTGGACAACAACAACGTCTCTGTATTGCTAGGGCTTTGGCTGTTAAACCCAAGGTATTGCTAATGGATGAACCCTGTTCAGCCCTTGATCCAATTGCTACAATAAAAGTGGAAGAATTAATTCACCAATTGCGAACAGAATTCACAATTGTGATTGTTACCCATAATATGCAGCAAGCAACTCGTGTTTCTGATTTTACTGCCTTTTTTAGTACCGATGAAAGTCGCATTGGTCAAATGGTGGAATTCGGGGAGACTAGTCAAATCTTTCGTAGTCCTCTAGATACTCGGACTCATGACTATGTATCTGGACGATTTGGTTAACTACAACACCGAATGCGTAGTTTGAGCGTCATCAGGATTTAAAATCAATAGCATTCCTATTCCTAAATCCCAAATTGATATGACTCATTCTCCAGATATTGCCACTTTAGCAAGGTGGATGGCGGCTGATTTCAGTAATCAAGCCCAAGTTTTTGAGAATCCGGCTTTTTTTGCCCATATTCGTGTATGTATGCGTCCCCTCCATTGGGGGGTGTTATCAGGTGTAAGTTTGTTTGTGGAACAAGCTTATGACTATATGCTGAATAAGCCTTATCGGGTGCGGGTATTACATCTGACAACTGTGGGGGATAAAATCCATATTGAAAACTATACTGTCAAAGAAGAAAAGGATTTTTACGGCGCTTCCCGCGATTTACCAAGGTTGCAGACTTTGACAAGCGATCGCTTGGAAAGGCTTTCTGGTTGTAACATGATTGTAGAGTGGACTGGCACCAAGTTTAAAGGCACAGTCGAACCTGGAAAGGGCTGCATTGTCATCCGTGACGGGCAAAGAACCTATTTGGATAGTGATTTTGAAATTGATGGTGAAAAGTTCATCAGCCGCGACAGAGGGCGAAATCCTGAAACAGATGAGCATATTTGGGGTTCTGTCGCTGGTCCTTTTTACTTCCTGCGTTGGGGGAATTTTGCCCAAGAAGTCAAATTAAGTCCCTAAAATCCAATACAGGACAGGCTTTCAGTCTGTCCAGTCTGTGAAAAAAATTAATAATCAAAAGCATAATTAAAAAAATTTCTCCTAAATAGTGCAAATTGAAAAAAATGGTGCTATCATGAGTAATCGTAGGCGCGGCGACATAGCCAAGTGGTAAGGCAAGGGTCTGCAAAACCTTCACCCCCGGTTCAAATCCGGGTGTCGCCTTTGGAAAAAAATAAGAAAATAATTAATGCCCGGTATAGATAGTGTTATAGTGTTTTTGCAGGCATTATTTAAGTTTAGAAGTTTTATGTCAAGTGTAATTCGAGAAACTCGTCTTTCTAATGGGATGAAAATATTGTGTTTACGAAAAGATGAAGCACAATTAATGTATCAGGAAGTTCAGAATTATTTAAAATATGGTATTGGGTTAAATCAAGGAGATACAGTTTTTGATGTTGGTGCAAATATTGGATTATTTGCACTTTATTTATCACATAAATTTAATCAGAAAATAAATATTTATGCTTTTGAACCTATCCCTGATATTTTTGAAGTTTTAAATAAAAACATTCAACGTTTTAGGTTAAAAAATGTTAAATCCTATGCTTGTGGACTTTCTCAAAAAGCTGGAAATGTAAAATTTACTTATTATCCAAATATGACATTAGGTTCTACAGCCTATCCCATTACACAACAAGCGGAAATAGATAAACTTCAATCAATATCTATAGCTAATTTTAAACATTTTCCTGCTCCTCTTTCCTGGTTACGATATTTGCCAGAGTCTTTATTTTCACGTCTTATCAATTGGAAATTAACCGCTGCTTTTCAAGGAAAAGAAGTTAATCGCTTTACCATCTGGCCGAGAAATTGCAAAAGCACAAAAGACTTTTGAAGAAGCTATAGATAATATTAAGCCCGTAGTTGCCAGCATTACTAACAAATTTAAAGACTTGGGACCCAAGGAAATGGAAGTTAAGTTTGGCATCAAACTCAGTGCTGATGCTGGAGCTATTATAACTTCGGTGGGTGGGGAAGTTAATTTTGAGATTACGGTGAAGTGGAGTAAGGACTAGGATTTCTAGGTTTTATGTCAACTGAAAATTATTTTCAGGTCTTTAAATGAGCGATCGCTCGCATTTATAATAAACAGGGTAAAGTTGTTGGTGCTGGTTTTTTAGTGCGTCAGTATCATCTTCTTACCTGCGCTCATGTAATTACAGCAGCTTTGGGTATTGTCACTAATACACAGTAATTTTAGAATGTGATTATGAAGCAGTTTATAACCAATTGAATTACACAGAAAATGCCGAAAGTCGTAATAACTTGCAACGACAATTAAACAGGATTGAACAGGATATGAATGATGTTGAGGAACAACTAAAAATGATCTAGTAATAACCACTTTCGAGTTTAGAGGATGTTTTAAAAGTGGTATCCCGTAATTTTCATCACATTGTTACCCCCCTTAGTGTCCCCTTATCAAGGGAGGAAACAAGAAAATCCAGTTCCCTCCCCTTTATAAGGGGAGGGTTAGGGAGGGGTAAAACATTTGATACAGCAACCATGACTTTTCAAACACCCTCTTAGGGGTTTAGCGAATAAAATTCGGAAACCCACGCAGGTGGGTTTTGCCTGTGTAGACGCGGTTTCTAACCGCCCCCTTTAATTAAGCCATTTTCAACTTTATAAAATGAAGACAGATACGATATTTTACACCCTTCTCCAAAATCTTCCCAGCGTTTTATTTGAAGTTCTAGAAAAGTCACCTACACTGGCTTTACACTACGAATTTTCTTCTGTAGAAATCAAAGAGTTAGCCCGGCGGATAGATGGCTTGTTTTTGCCCAAATCAGAGTACCCACAAGACCCGATTTATTTTGTAGAAGTGCAATTTCAGAGCGATGATAATTTATACTGGAGATTAATTACAGAAGCGTTTGTTTATTTAAACCAGTATAAACCTGAAAAATCATTGGTGTCAACTTAAACTCAAATCCCTACCACATCTCGTTCCTAGTCTCTGACTAGGAATGCAGTTGATGAGGCTCTGCCTCTAAATATCATTGAAGACAGAGCCTTCTAGAATTTATTCCCAGTCAGAGACTGGGAATGAGATGACTTAAGTTCTTTGCGGGATAGAGGTTTTACGTTAAGTTGACACCAATGAAGCTCTTGCTTTACCCCTATCTATGGAATCAAATGATTAAACGATTTGAGTATAAATTCTGGGAATTTTTTATAATATGGAAAAGGAAAAACCTGACGATATCAAACTTAAGCAATTAGCAAAGAGATACCAGGAGAAGAAAAAGGATATTGAATCTGTTTCTAACCAACTAAATGAAACGCAAAATGCGGAAAATAAAAATCAATTAGAGCGACAAATAAACCGCCTTTATGAAGAACTGGAAAAGATTGATCAAGAAGTAGAAATATTAAAATCCTCTACTCCCTCTACCAATACTAATAGAGATTTTACTAAAAAACCAATTCCTTCACTTTTACCACATTTATGCGATCGCACAGTATTTAATGAAAATATAATACAAAAAGAATTAATTATCGTCATTTTTATTAAATATAAAAATCAAGTTTCTAAAAAAACGCAAATCAACCGCAGACGATTTTTTTGTCTGAATCAGGATGTCCAGGATAGTTTGATGGTTTTGTTGATGGGTTTTTTAATCATGATTTTTATTGATTGTTTTATTAAGGTATTCCCGGTATTCCCTGGAAATATCATTGTCTGAATCAGGATGTCCAGGATTTAGGGATGTACAGGATGGTTTGATGGTTTTGTTGATGGGTTTTTTGATCATGATTTTTATTGGTTGTTTTATTAAGGTATTCTCTGGAAATATCATTGTCTGAATCAGGATGTCCAGGATTGAAGTTTAAGACTATGAAATACTATAGAAATGTTAAATCAAGTATCCTGTTAATCCTCTAATCCTGGATATCCTGATTCAGACAAAAATTAAACTCAAGATCCATTAATTTAAGACCGTGAAATACTATCAACAACATCCTAACGCCTTTCCTGTTCAATATCTCCAGGACTTGTGGGGAGAAATCCAAGCTTGTCCCTATTTCGCTATTAATAACCTCAACCGAGATTTTATTAATACTAAAGGCTTTTCTGTGGTATTTCAGCGTCAGGGTTTAGCAGAAGTTGTCCAAAAATTCCCCTATTTTAAGCCTTATTTAGATTTGGCGCTTTTACCTAGTTGTAATGCTTTTTATCTGAATCCTTTACTACTCAAAGCAGGTTCTCGCGTTGACCCCCATATTGATCGGTCTTTGCGTTCCTATTGTAAAACCGTTGAACCTCCTGCATTTGTCAGCGTGCTTTATGTGCGCGTACCAGAGGATATGGAGGGGGGGGAATTGGTGCTAAAATCGCAAAAACGCCAAGTTGGACAAATTAAACCCCAAACCAACTCTTTAATTTACTTTCAGGGTGATTTAACTCATTCTGTGAATGCAGTGACAACTGTGGGAAATCGCTTAAGTCTTGTGTGTGAACAGTATAGTTTGAGTGAAGATGAACTTGAGGAAATACCCCAGTTTACATTAGAGTCCAGGGCTAATCAAGGGAATGGGAAAAAACAAAGAAAGTAAGCTAAAATGTCCACAAGATCCCCGACTTCTTCAAGAAGTCGGGGATCTATTTATTCTATTTATTGTTACCCTACAGAAATTATCTGTGGTTGAGTTGCTACCTTTTCCATAGCTGTGAAAACTTCTTGTCTAGCCCATTTATCTGCTGCTAAAATGTCATCTAAAGAGGGATTTTGTTTGTTATCATTTTGATGGCGATCGCACACAAATTCAATACACCGAGCAATATCCAAATAGTGAATTTTCTCATCTAAAAATAACGCCACAGCTTGTTCATTTGCCGCATTCAACACCGCCGGCATAGAACCACCAGCCCTACCCGCAGCATAAGCTAAACCCATACAAGGATATTTTTGATGATCTGGTTCACGGAAAGTTAAATCACCAGATTTCACTAAATTCAATCTTTCCCAATTAGTGTAAACTCGCTCCGGCCAAGATAAAGCATAAAGTAAAGGTAAACGCATATCCGGCCAACCAAGTTGAGCCAAAACAGAAGTATCTTGTAATTCTATTAACGAGTGAATAATACTTTGAGGATGAATAACAATTTCGATATTGTCATAATCTACCCCAAATAAATAATGAGCCTCAATTACCTCCAAACCCTTATTCATCAAAGTTGCCGAATCTACCGTAATTTTTCGCCCCATTGACCAGTTAGGATGTTTAATAGCATCAGCAACCTTTACCTCTGGTAATTTTTCCACAGGCCAATCTCGAAAAGCACCCCCAGAAGCAGTCAGCAATATCTTTTTTAAACCATCTTTAGGAACACCTTGCAAACATTGAAAAATAGCGGAATGTTCGGAATCGGCTGGTAATAGTTTCACTCCGTGTTTTTCCACCAAAGGTAGCACCACAGGAGCGCCAGCAATGATAGTTTCTTTATTTGCTAAAGCAATATCTTTGCCCGCTTCAATAGCTGCAATGGTTGGAAGTAACCCCGCACAACCAACAATACCAGTAACAACCGTCTGAGAATCGCCATAACGAGCAACTTCTATCACTCCCGCCTCCCCAGCCAGTAAAATGGGTTGAGGATTTAAGTCTTTAATGGCTTCTTTAAGTTCCGGTAATTTCTCAGCAGCAGAAATAGCCGCGATTTGGGGACGAAACTGGCGAATTTGCGCCGCGAATAGCTCCACATTCCGTCCAGCAGCCAATCCCACAATGCGGAATTTATCCGGGTGTTCAGAGACGATATCTAAGGTTTGCGTACCAATCGAACCAGTAGAACCAAGCAGAGTAATAGCTTTCACAATTATTTAATAATTAACGCTAATTTTAAATATAAATTGCTTAGGCTACTAATTTCCCGATTTTTTGAGAACAGAATTGATCTCACGATCTATAATCTGAGTACAGGAACCTGGACGCTTATAAACACAAGTTCCTTGCCAACATTTTTGTAAAGTATAATTCTTATATTGAGATGGTATAGATATATCACCAACAACGTAATTAAAACCTGCTTTTAGTGCTGCAAAATCTGCTATCTTCTCCACTGGAAATATAGGAACATGATGATGAAAATATGTATACCCTCCTGATAAAGCCCAATTAATACCCCAAAGACCAAGTCCGCAAACAGTATTTTCTTTACTTAAGCTTTGTAAAGCCAATAAATTATTAGTTGTAGCATATAAATGTGTATTTTCTAAATCAGTACCAAAAGTAGAAAAAGTCAAATTATTATAAATATTAAATCTGCTTACCAAAGCAACAGAAGTTGCAGTCCAAAGAGCAAAACAAAGTAATATTGCTATAACTATTTTTGGAAATGAATTCCATTTGCGGGACAAATTTAAAACTAATTCTGCTGTGCCTATTCCTGCTAATATCATGAGCATTGATAATGCTGGATAAATAAACCGATATTCTTTATGAGCTAAGAAACTATGAGACAAGATAATAATTAACGCCGACCATGCCAAAATAGGCAGACGACGTGAACCTATCAGCACAAGAATCATAATCGGCAGAAATAGCCAAGACCAACTTTTTAGCAATAAAATTAAATATTCATACCAAGGAGAAACCCCATATAGCTTACTTTTACCTTCCACAAGGTTCACCCAAATATTTAACCAAAAAGATTGAAAAGGATAAGACCAAGTAAAAGCATCAACAGTTCCAAATACAAGTATAGGAGCAAAAATTCCTGCTATCATGGGCAACCATTTTTGCTGCCAATCTTTTCTACAAATGTAAATTAAAACAAAAGCAATGCAAGGTAATAAATGTATTCTTAATGCCAAAGATATTCCTAGCAAACATCCTGATAAAAATAGCCGATTTCTGAGTTGGAATGAATTTTTGTGCAGTCCTAAATATATTCCTGGTAACAGAAAATGTGTAGCTATCACTTCGGTGAAAGCTTTAGGAGAAAAGTAAATAAATTCAAACCAGATAGCACAAATACCAGCACAAGTCAAAGCTGTAATTGTTCCGCCTACTTTTTTTCCCCATAGATATGCTACCAAGATATTACTCAAGGAAAGTAGAGACAAAAATATATTAATTCCCATTAAATATCCAGTAGAACCTTCTCCCAAGCACGCGGTTAGACGCATAATACCTGCCAGAATGACTGGTAATACCCAAGAGCGAATCCCGTCTCGAAATTCCCAGGTAACAATACCATTACCAAAAGCAAGTCGGTGTGCAGGTTCTAGGGTTTGGAAAATTTCATCTGGCCAAAATATATTAGGAAATCTTAAAGCAACACCAACGCGCAATATTAATGCTAGGAGAATTAGGAGGCTTAATAATAGATTATCTAAGTTAAATTTGCGATTCATCTGTTATTCTAACTAAAAGAAGTTATACCAATTTTATCAGAGGCTGCACAGAATCATGAAATCCATGAATTCATCCGAATTTATCTGCGGTCAATAATTATTAAAATCCTATTCCATGCAGTTTCATCTTAATTTGGTAATATTTCCAGAATATTATAAACAGACAACATTTACCCATTTTTTTCTGTTTCTGCTTGCACAAGTTCAAACTTTACTTTATTGTATAAATCTTGTAAAGAAATTTCAAAAGGTATGGTTTCCAGAGATATGTTTCCATCTTCTGCATCATACTCACACAAAGTCCATCTTTTTTTCCCAGTTTTGAAAAATTGTTCTACATGAATGCGGTTTTGATCAATTAATAGATATTCTTGAAAAGTGGGAATTGTTCTGTAAGCTGCAAATTTATCTTCTCTATCATAACTTTTGGTAGATTTGGATAAAACTTCAATAATTACCTGGGGATTTGTGATTGTATCTGTCCGATTATTGAAAAATTCCGGCTCATCTGCAATAATGATCACATCTGGATAAGTGTATATTAGTTTTTGAGGTATCCATAGACGCATATCACTGTTAAAAACCTCATATTTGCCTTGTTGTCTAAAGGCAAAATTCAGCGTAGCGTAAAAATTACCTGTAATCCGGTTATGATTTATAGATGCACCAGCCATAGGAATTATTTGTCCGTCAATGTATTCGCTTTTATACTCAGCAGTGGCTTCTAATTCCAGATATTCTTCTGGGGTGTAATATTGCTTTGCTATTAATTGCATATTTTTGATCAGAAAGCGATGTTCGTTAGTTTAACATATCAGTAATAATTATTGATTAAGTTTTTATCTATTAAGTTTCTAATACTTTTCATCTGTTGCATTAGAGATTCAACCAAAGTATGGTAAATTGTAATACGTTAGTAATAGTAAACTTTTTACTAAGTAGATCAATCAATACCTTGTCCAAATTGAAAAAAGTCTTGATTTGTAGCGACTGTCTTGATTGTCAAGCGATCGTTAAGGAAAAATTTAAAGTCTAGGAAAAAAGTCAGAAAATAGAGGAGAAAAACAGAACAGAACAAAACAGGTAAATTATAGATTGCCATAAATTACCAAACTAGATTGGAGGTATAAAAACGACAGTAGAACTTTATGCAGAAATTGGTTGTGAGTCTTGAGAAATAGACCAAGGAAGATGATCTCGAATCATCGCATTTAAAATAACTAACATTTTATGAACGCAAGCAGTAATGGCCAATTTTTTGGGTTTACCACGTTCAACCAAGCGCTCATAAAAAGTTTTGATAACAGGATTATGACGCATGGCAACAACAGCACCCATATAAAGAATGGCACGAACATGGGCGCGACCACCATTAATCATGCGCTTACCTTTGTGCTGACCACTATCATGATTAATTGGTGCAACACCAACTAAGCGAGAGATTTGTTTGGCAGTTAATTGACCTAATTCTGGTAAGTCAGAAACTAAAGTGGTAGAAATTACTTGACCAATGCCAGGAGTAGTTTTGAGTAGATTGACTTTATCAATCCATTGTTGATTATTTTGGGTCAACGTCTCAATTTCTTGATTGAGTTGTTGAAGATGTTGCTCAAGATAATCAATATGGGATTCAATATCTGTCAAAGCTTTACCACGAGCGCGGTCACGGCGATTCTTTTCCGCTGTAGACATTTCTACTAATTGTCTTCGGCGACTAATTAATTCGCCTAATTGACGTGACATTTCACAATCAAAATGCTAACACCTCCGGTTTCATTGCTTCACCGAAATGCGCCAAAATCTGTGCATCAATGGCATCGGTTTTGGCTAACTTACCTGTAGCTTTAGCAAAGTCTCTTCCCTGACGAGGATTGATTAATGCTACTGGTAAAAGAGCCGCTTGCAATTGAATGATTAATTCTGTTTCTAGTCCTCCTGTTGCTTCCAGTACGATTAGGTTTAAATCGTTAGATTGAAGTTGCTTAACTAGATTAGCTATTTCTGTTTCAGTATTAGCAAATTGAAATGCTTTACCCATTGGACGGATATAAACATCAAGTGTTGCTTTACTTACGTCAATGCCTACCCATTGGGAGATATAATCCATTTTTAACTCTCCAATTTCAATTACTTCTTTTTAATTTGTTTTGTTTTTATTCATCCCCTTGATTTCACTCATCCTTGCACGATACGGGCTATATTATCTATGTCTTTGTTCATAGTTTTTACCCCAGGCGACTGTTCGAGTTCTGTCATGGAGATTGTTGTGGTGATCCTTGCTACAAAGCGGTCTTTTCTGACCCAGGTTGGGACGGTCTACCACTTCTTCTAACATACCTCTAAGATACAAGGTTGGGTTGTGGAACGTGAACGTTCGCGGAGCAATGGCACGTTCACGAAGTGTGGCGATAGCTTGCGTGGCGACGTAGGAGCCATAGCCATAACCCAACAAATACGTCGGGTTGCGCTGTCGCTTAACCCGACCTACAAAAAATGGACAAGGTATTGTCAATAATAAGTAATTGGACAAAAATATTTACAGTCATTGCGAGCGAAGGGAAGCAATCACAACCCTTGCGATTGCTTCATTTCACTTCGTTCCATTTGCAATGACATTGTGCAACTAATTCTGTCTCACTACTTAGTACGGTATTTCCTATTTTTCTTAAAGTAAAATTTACAAAGATAAAAGTATCATAATTAATAATCATGAATAATTCACACAAAACATTATTGAAGTCAATAAAAGATAAGTTTGATCATATATTAATTCCCAGATATTTGGCAATTGGTATTATATTTGCTGTAACAATCAGATTAGTTTGTGTTCCCAATCAATCAGTAGATTACAAATATTTTCTAGATCCTTGGTACGATTTTATCGCATCTCATGGTGGTTTTAGTGCCTTAAAATATGGCTTCGCTGATTATACACCTTCCTATCTTTACTGGCTTTTGATTGCCTCTACTCTGCTTTCTGGATTACCAAAAATTCTGGCAATTAAACTTTTTGCCATGAGTGTTGACTTTATTTGTGCATTTTTTACTTATAAAATTGTTAAGCTTAAATATCCTGTGGGTAAAATGGCAAATTGGGCTTTTTTAGCCGTTATCTTAAGTCCCACTGTAATTTACAATAGTTCTCTTTGGGGACAATGTGATGTTATCTATACCACGGGATTAATTGCTTGTGTTTACTTTTTATCTATTTACAAACAAGTTCCTGCATTAATCAGTTTTGGTGTGGCACTTTCATTTAAATTACAAGCAATGTTTTTAGTACCTTTGTTATTAACTTTATTGGTTAAAAAAAGAATATCTTGGTTCTATTTACCAATAATTCCTTTAGCATATTTAGTAGCAATGTTGCCAGCTTGGATTGCTGGTAGATCAATTACAGAATTACTATTGGTATATTTTGAACAGTCTAATAAATATAAAGAACTAGCTAAAAATGTCCCTAATCTTTATCAATGGATTCCTAATGAGTTTTATAACATTGTTGTGCCTATAGGGTTAATGTTAACTGTAACTGCCATACTTTTATTAGTATATCTTGTTTATAGAAATAAATTAGAAATTACTCAAGATAGACTGATATATTTAGCTACAATGTCAGTATTTTTTATGCCATATCTTTTGCCAAAAATGCACGAAAGATATTTTTATCCTACAGATATTTTGTCTATTATCTTTGCTTTTTACTTTCCTCAATATCGTTGGGTAGCAATATCGGTGCAACTGGCATCATTTATTAGTTACTTGGGAACTCCTATATATATTCAATTGTTTTCTATTCCTTTAGGTTTTACTCTTTGGTTTATTGTGCGAAATTGTGATATGATCTACCAGAAATCAAAGCCTGATTTTTCCTTAAACATCAATAAATAATAAATTCTAATGTGGAAAAATTAATACCTAAAAATAATATTTCTGTAATTATTAGTATTAGTGCCTTAATTTTATTAGCAGCTAGTATTATTCGGCATGAGTTATTTAATTCATCTGGAGATTTAGCATTTTTTGATCAAACAGTTTACTTAATTAGTCAGGGAAAATTGCCAACTTCCTCTGTACTTGGTTTTCATGTTTTAGCTGATCATGCTGCTTGGATTTTGTATCCTATCGCCTTACTATATAAAATATATCCTCATGTCTATTGGTTGTTTGTAGTTCAGTCTGTTGCTTTGTCTTTAGGTGCTTTTCCTACATATTTACTCGCATTACAAGCAGGGTTGAAAGACAATCAAGCAATAGCAATGGTAGTTGTTTACCTACTATATCCAGTCCTATATAACAGTAATTTGTGTGATTTTCATCCAGATACTCTTGCTGTTCCTGCACTTTTGACAGCAGTTTTAAATGCAAGAAGCAAAAAAGTATTTTGGTTTTGTATAAATGTTTTAGTAGTATTGGGATGTAAAGCTGTACTTTCCTTGACAGTAGCAGCTATGGGTGTTTGGTTACTACTATTTGAAAAACGGCGTTTGTACGGTTTCATAGCTATTATTAGTGGTTTAGCATGGTTTGTAATTGCTAACAAAATCATTATTCCTTTTTTCGGTAGCGAAGCAGCATTAGTCAGTCGGCATTTTTATCGTTATAGCTATTTAGGAAATTCATTTTCGGAAACATTACAAATTATCTTATTTCAACCAAAAATTATTATTAGCAACATTTTATCGTCTATAAATTTAGAATATTTGTCTTTTCTATTAGCACCTGTAATCTGGGGTTTAATACCTAAATACATGACACCATTAATAGGTGCGATTCCTTGTTTAGCATTAAATATACTTGCTGATCATCCTTCACAAAAAAACGTAATTTTACATTATTCTTTACCAGCAATTCCCTTCATAATGTTAGCATTAATTGCTAGTATTGCGGCAGATAAAGCATGGCTAAAACAAAAAAGAGTAATTTTTTTATGGTCTTTAATTTGGTTTTTGATTTTAGGTAAATGGGGTTTCTTTATTTCCAAATATCTTAATTCTGTAGATAATTGGCAAGCTACTAAAGAAGCAATATCTTTAGTGAAAACTCAAGACAGTGTGTTGACTACAGATGTAATTACTCCACATTTAACCCATAGGCAACAGATTAGTTTTAAATATAAACTCCATGAGTTGAATAATTTTCATTATATATTACTTAATACCCGCCATCCTGGCTGGGGCGCAACAGTAGAAGATTATAATAATTTGACTAAGGAATTAAAAAAGCGTTCTGATTTTAATTTAAAATATCAACGTGATGATGTATATCTCTTTGTATATAAAAAAATGGCATTGCCGATTTGAGGTATGAAGATAATTTTTGATGATTTTACAACCCTTGTAGAGACGTTCCATGGAACGTCTCTACAGCTAAATTCATACTTGGTTTCAGCAACGCCAAAAAAATTACCCACCCCGCTGACGGAATAGGCAATTTTCAAGAATTTAATAACTAAAAAACTTTAGTTATATTTGGCTTAGACTTAATAGCGACCGCCGCCGCCGCCGCCGCCACGGTTGCCACCGCCACCGCCGTAGCCACCACGTCCACCACCTGAAGGACCTCTGTCTTCTTTGGGTTTTGCTTTGTTTACTTTCAAATCACGACCCATCCATTCAGCACCATCAAGGGCATCAATAGCAGCCTGTTCTTCAGCATCAGTACCCATTTCCACAAAACCGAAGCCGCGCAAGCGACCTGTCTCACGGTCAGTGGGAAGCTGAACACGTTTCACAGCACCATATTCCGCAAAAACTTGACTCAGCGCATCTTGTGTAACTTCATAAGAGAGGTTACCCACGTAAATTGACATAGAATATTTCCAAAATCATAAGAGTGTAGAGATTTAGATTTCGGAGAAAAGTCTGTAAATACCAAAAGGGAAAGCCTGTCAATACTAACCACAAACATTACCGCCGAATTAATTCCCACCTTCTAATGATTACACAAAAAATCATAATTGTGGGAAGAAGTTTAAAAAATGTTGTAAAAAGTCATATTTGTTGCTTATGATCAGTCCCACCTGTAAGTTATGCCCGTTAATTAACCCTATCCCCTGCATTTCAGCCATGAACCGCTCGATTATATTCGCTTCTCCAGGTATTGACCAATCATTAATTGTTCACTGGCACGGGAAATGATGCTTTGTCGGGTACGATATTTACTACCAATGAGTTTAATCTCTTCCTCAAATACTGAATTATTATATTCAGTTCGCAAACACAGAGTTTGAGGATTTGATAAATAATAATCTGCTGTAACTGGTTTAGATGTGGCAAAACCACGATCTCTGTACAAAATGTTTCCCAAAGCCCCAAACAGGGTTAAACCCTGAGATTCTCGTCTGACCTTAATTATATCAGTGCTTTGCCAAGATACTTCAGCGCCACAGGTCAAACTTTGCAAATCTACTAAATCATGGAGTTGGGCTAGTTTTTCCAATTCCTCACACCCCTGTTCTAAAAATCGGATGGTGATTATACTCTCCATTTCCTTGGTTTCTCCCTGGGGTAGGGTGTAGTAACGTCGTTCTGAGTGCCATTCACCTACCGATTCCTCAAAGAATGCGGCAATCTGCCTGTCATCAGCGGTTTTAACCAGTTTGAGGGATGCTTTCACTGTTTACTTTCCTCATTTATCCATAAATTCTTGCTTGATTTTCTATATCTTTCTGTGCCATCTGCTACTAGTAGTCTGTCAAGCCGAAAATGACGGGTGAAGGCAAGCAGGGGGAGAAGAGAGGCAGGGGGGCAGGGGAGGGAAGAACAGAAGCATTACCCGTCAAAATAAATTTGACGAACTGCTAGGCTATGGTAATACATCTGGCTTTACCGGATATAGGTATAAAAGGCAATTATTATTTACTATTCTTAATATAGAAGTGAATCATAGAAAATGCCAGGGGGAAATTCAGATAAGTAGTGAGACAGAATTAATTACACAATGTCATTGCGTAAGCGTTGCATGGCGTTAGCCATATGGAACGAAGTGAAATCAAGCGATAGCGAAGCGCTGCTGCAAGCAGTTCGCCAGGGTTGTGATTGCTTCCCTTCCCTCGCAATGACTGTAAATATTTTTGTCCAATTACTTAATAACTCCCGGTTCATCCATTTTTTGGGCATTTATACTCCGCAAGGGAATAAATTGAGCTTTTGCTTAGAGGATGTTTTAAAAGTGGCATCCCGTAATTTTCATCACATTGTTATCCCCTTTTCTAAGGGGAAAGGGGGTAACAAGAAAATCCAGTTCCCTCCCCTTCACAAGGGGAGGGTTAGGGTGGGGTAATTTGAGGAATAATGGTGATTCGATAACTTGTGTGTACACGATAGCCTGTACTTGGAGCTATTTGCATAAAATAAGCTAAGTAAGGATATGTTCGACGTTACGGCAACAAAATCCATAATTACAAACCAACGAGTAGATGAGATACCTGTACTACTAGTACAGATAGAACGGATTAATGTACAAGGGCTAATACAGGGTTTATTGCTAGGATGCAATACAATATAGGGCGTAGACCCTACGCCCCTACAGACTTAAGGATTTGCTGACTAAGTAGGTGAACACAATAAAACCAATCTATGTAACGAAAAGTAAAATCGCCTAAACCCTCTTCACTCTTGCCTTGCCATAACGACGATTTTCAATGCTAACCTACTTATATAAAAGCTCATCCATATAAATTGGCAAAGACAAAGCTAGGGAAATGTAGCTGTGATTAATAATTGGGGAATTGAAATCTATTAATAAATTTGTGCTGTTAATTACGACATCAATTATTTTTCAACTATAAAATGTGTTTCTAAGCAATTCGTAGGTACATATATTTTAAATGATTGTGTAGCTACCGTTTCAAAAATAACTCTCAAAAGTATTTTTTGCCATTTTAGGTATTGATAATGACTTACAACGCAGAGGAAATGCAGCAGATTCTTGAAGTAGCTTTTAGACAAAAACAAAAGGGAGAATATACAAGAGAACAAATTATAGAAATAGCCTCAGAATTAGGTGTTTCTTCAGAGTCGCTACAAGCTGCGGAACAAGAATGGTTAAAAAATAACGTAGAAGTAAAAAAAGAGCAAATGTCTAATAGTCAACAACGGAAAGATTTCAAATCTCATCTATTTGCTTTTTTGGCAATTAATGGTTTTTTGGTGCTGTTAAATCTAGTGGTAAGCCCTGGATATTTCTGGGCAATTTATCCCATACTAGGATGGGGATTAGGTTTATTACTGCATGGAATGAAGGTTTATATTAGTAATGTCTAAAATAGATCCCCGACTTCTTGGAGAAGTCGGGGATCTTATCCCCTTTTAATTTAAGATTTACTAGAGCGCTCTTTTGGGTTTGATAATTACTCAACTATATTCACTATTTGGGAACTAGCTAATGTTGGTGTGGTGAAAATTTGCGAGTATAAGTTTGTAGGTTGTTGACTAGCAACAACTGGTAGAACTTGACGAGCATGAGCCGTAACTGCCACTGTTTTTACATCATAGGTTTGTGTAATCATCTTAGGATAAAAACCAATACCGATGATGGGAACTAATAAGCAAGCGGTGATAAATAATTCACGGGGCTTAATATCAAGAACTACAGCATCTAAATGTAAGTCTTGATGTTGGTTGCCGTAGAAAACTTGACGTAGCATGGACAGTAAATAAATGGGTGTCAAAATCACGCTAACTGCTGATAGAAAGATGACTACAATTTTGAAGCTGGAACTGTAAACATCACTGGTAGCAAGACCTAAGAATACCATCAATTCACCGACGAAACCACTCATTCCGGGTAAAGCCAGAGAAGCCATTGAACCGATAGTAAAGAGAGCGAAAGTTTTGGGCATTACTTTACCCATACCGCCCATTTTATCCATCACTAAGGTGTGAGTACGTTCGTAAGTTACACCGGAAAGGAAGAATAAACTAGCAGCAATTAAACCGTGAGAAACCATTTGTAATACAGCACCGCTGATACCGATTTCTGTATAAGATGCAATGCCAATTAACACAAACCCCATGTGGGCAATTGAAGAGTAAGCCAGACGGCGTTTGAGATTGGTTTGAGCAAAGGCGCAACAAGCACCATAAACAATATTAACTACACCTAAAATCGCTAAAACTGGAGCAAAGGTAACATGAGCATCAGTTAACATTTCTACGTTAAAGCGAATTAAGGCATAACCACCCATTTTTAACAATACACCTGCCAAGATCATTGAACCGGGTGCGGATGCTTCACCATGAGCATCAGGCAACCATGTATGTAAGGGAAAAATGGGTAATTTGACACCATAAGCGATTAAGAAACCTGCATAGAGGGCTAATTCTAAGGTTTTGGGATATTCTTTCATTCCCAATTCGGTCATGTTGAAGGTGAAGTTATCACCATAGAAAGCCATTGCAAAACCAGCTACCAGTATAAATATGGATGCTGCGGCGGTATAGATAATAAACTTGGTAGCTGCGTAACGGCGGTTTGTGCCTCCCCAGATGGAAATTAGTAGGTAAACAGGTACTAGCTCAATTTCCCACATCAAGAAGAACATTAATAAGTCTTGGGCGAGAAATACTCCTAATTGAGCGCTGTACATAATCAACATCAACGCATAAAATAAACGCGGCTTGTTGGTTACTTTCCAAGCCGCGAATACTGCGAGTGTGTTAATGAAGCCTGTGAGAAGTATCAGGGGCATTGATAAACCATCAATGCCTAGAGACCAGTTAAAGCCAATTTGGGGTATCCAAGGATAGCTTTCTGTCATTTGCAGGGCGGAACTTTGAAAGTCGTAATTCTGCCAAAGGGCAAAAATCATGAGTACAAAGTCTAATAATGCCACTCCCAAGCCGTACCAGCGGACGGTTTTACCCTCTTTATCGGGAATAAGGGGAATTGCGAGGGCTGCCACTAAAGGCAGGAAAATTATGGCTGATAACCAAGGAATTTCTATGGCATTCATCACTGTTGACAATATGTTTTTGGTTTTGCTTTTGTTTACATTATATTAAGGAATCGTTACGTCTGTAAACGATTTCTTATGAAGATTTCCAATTTGGAGGACAGATAGTAATAAATACTTACTAAATTATGCCGCGAGTCCATTCTAAATGTAAATTTTTGCAACGTCAACAAAAAAACAGCGACTAATATCGCTGTCTTTAGTTATAATGAACAGCTTGAGGATAAATTGAATTTTTATCAAAGTTATCTCTGTTTCTTAGACAATACGGTTGACAATCATCCACACTTCTCCATCTGATCTTACGAAAGGGACAGAAATTGTCTTAAAGCCTGTGATGAAAGGTTTGTAGTAAACTTGCCAATACATGGGACTAAGTTCATCGGCGCAGGTTTTGAGGAGTTTAATTTCTTTTGCCAGTTCTCCAGCTAGTTCATTAACTCGTTCGGCATGAACTTGAGCAATTTTTTTGGCTTCTTCTAGCTGTTCTTGTTGTTGGGAGATGCGGATAGACATGGGCAAATACCGATTGAGATGAGCTTTCCTTTGTTGTATTTGCTTTTCTAGGTAATATAGGGCATCGTCTATGCCTTTAAGTTCGGCGGACAGTTGGACGTTTTCTCTGGCTTGACGACGGTAAGCTTCAACTATCGCTAGGGGTGAGTCGTTTTCGCCCGATTCTACATGATGATTAGTCAGTGCAGCGCGTTCTTGTTGGAGTGCTTGAATTTGAGATTTCAGTGCTGCTATTTCTGACTGGATTTTTTCCATATCCATATATATATGATGATTGGGGGTAAGTGAAAAAGCTGTTACTTCTTCTGGGCGATCGCTTGACAATCAAAATAGTCACGGCAAGAACAGCACTCTGCTTGCAGCAGTGCTACGCGATCGCATTAAGTTGTTGGCTGAATTTGTTTGTTAGCTTTTGATATTTCTTGCTTCTCAATTTCATGTAACTTTTTGCCGGAAGAATCTTTCCATTCCTTCAATCCGTTTGCACTACGCCCCATTATTACATTTGCTGCTGCTGATGGGCTACTAAACAACCAATCGGATTTAAAAACAAGTTTGTCATCTACTTGAACAATAATTTCATTCCAAAATTCTTTTTTTGATACATGGTCAACAAGTCTAGAATAAGCATTTTCAGCCTCACCAATGTATACTTTAGCCTTTTGCCTTGCCATAACGACAATTTTCAACACCAACCTACTTAGTTAAATTAAGCGATAAGCGATTCTTACGAAGTGCTGGCACTATTGCATCTAATAATATCACGGTTTTATCCGCTCTCATGATATTTTATACATTAATTACTTGTCAATTAGTTGTGTGTGACAATCGCTTCACACTCCATAGAGGTTGTTTGAAAACTTTTTCGTGTGGGATCTGACACCCGCAGATCCCCCTAAATCCCCCTTAAAAAGGGGGACTTTGAGGAATTTAGCCCCCCTTTGTAAGGGGGGTTGGGGGGATCTCGATTAATTCTGATACTTTTCAAACATCCTCATAGACATCACACAAACAATGACTTAATCAATTAGGTAAATAATGAATATCAAGAACTTCCTCCAAAGAATAAGGACATTCTGCGGGAAAATTTACAGTAAAACCTGTTTTTTCTTGAACATAACCCAAAGCGTCCTCATAAATAGTTGTAAAAATAGAATTCAAATAATTATACAAATTAGATGTTAATCTATCTTTTAACTGTACTCGAAAACTTCTAATTTCTGAACGCCAATGATTTTTATTTCTGTCATATTCTTGTGTCCAAAACTGCAATAATAAAAGATGTCTAATTACTTGTTCTAGTAGGCTTTTAACTTGATGCTTATCTCTTTTTGCCAATGATTCCAACTCCTCAATTAAATTTTCTAAATCTAACTCATCAAAACGACTTTGTTTTAATAATTTAATAGTTTCTAATAACCATAAATGGTCATCTGTTTCATAGATCTGCTGCAAATTAGTAATAACTGTCATAACTTTACCTTTTGTTATTTACAAATTACACATACAATCAATATATATTGTAAGGTGTATCGGACTCGATAATTTAATGTTAATCAACAAAATGAAATGTTTAAAGTAGGGGAACACTTCTGTTCCCTTCCCATGACTTAAGTCACACTACGTTATCACCGATACGTTCTCAACTCAAATAGGATTGCTATAGATGTTTGGTGTTGCTGCATTTGTAATTATCTATTACAAAATAACCGCCCCTTGCATATCGAGGGGAAGCGATCGCACAATTGAGTCCATACCCATTGCCGTCCAGGTATTTGCCATCGCCGTTTCTACGAATTTGGTATGACTTGTATTAACTAAAGCTAAAAGTGTGGGACCTGCGCCACTAATTACCATGCCATAAGCACCAGCAGCAACAGCCGCCGCATTCACAGCATCATAACCAGGAATCAAGGATTGGCGATAAGGTTGATGTAATTTATCTTGCAAAGCTGCTGTTAACCATTCCTGCCGATTAGTTGCTAAACCGCGTAATAATAAACCTAAATGAGAAATATTGAAAATTGCATCAGCACGACTGACTTCTGTGGGTACAACCTTTCGTGCTTCGGCGGTTGATAATTCAAAATTAGGAATTGCTACGACTGGAACTATATCTCGATGCCAGAGAATATCACAAATTTCCCAACCTTTTTTGCTGGTAGCAGCCAGACGACAACCACCTAATAACGCTGGTACTACATTATCAGGATGTCCTTCCATGGCGATCGCTAATTCCATTACCTGTAACTCAGACAACGGTGAACCAGCCAACTCATTGGCAGCAACTAACCCCCCGACAATAGCAGTCGCAGAACTACCCAAACCTCGTGCTAAAGGTACACCCAACTTAATTTCTATTTTCACCGCTGGTGGTGTTTTTTCTATATATTGGTATAACTTGACAAACGCCTGGTATAAAAGATTACTCTCATCAGTTTGTACCTTTGCGGCTTCCGAACCAGAGACTTGAATAATTAACTCACCTGCATCAAGAATAGTAAACTTAAATTCGTTATACAGCTTTAAAGCTGCACCTATACAATCAAACCCCGGACCCAAATTCGCCGTCGTCGCGGGAACTTTAACAGTAATGCTAGAAACTACAGACATTGAAGTTAATTTAAAATTCCAATATGAACTACCCCATTTTACTTCCTTATACCAAATTAAGATATGGAATAAGATATCAAGAATTATTAAACGCAGATGAACGCAAATAAACGCAGATAAATTCGGATGAATTGATGGATTTGATGATTCTGTGCAGCTTCACATAAAAATCACAATAACCTAAAGTCTTTGTCTAATTTTCATAAAAGCCGCACCCGTCACTAAAGCCGCAAATTGTCCCCAATAACTGACGCTAGAGAAGGAACTACTACCCGCCATATTTAAACTCCCTATGCCATAAAATGATTGCTGTATAAACCACCAAAATAAATACAAAATAACTGGTACTTCAACAGGAATATATAAAACTAATAAAGTCAAAACTGAATATATTTTTGCCTGGGGAAATTTGATCAGATATGCACCCAAAATAGATGCGATCGCTCCATTCGCGCCAATAATTGGCATTGTTAAATCGGAGGATAAAATAATTTGGACTATACCAGAAAAAAAGCCAGAAGTTAAATAAAGTAGTAAATATTGTTTATGTCCTAAAATACTTTCTACCGTTTTCCCAAATACCCATAAAAACAGCATATTTCCTAAGAGTTGGCTAAAACTACCATGCAGAAACAGCGATACAGGTAAAGAAAGTAACCGCCAAAATACAATTACCCACGCCGCAGAATTGTAAAAAAAAGCGTTAGCAATTGCAATATTTATTTGAGATGGAATAATTCCCCAATTATTAATTAAATCTCCTAATTCATTACTCCATTCTAATTTGATTTCCCAGAAAAATATGACTATATTAATCCCAATTAACCAATAATTAATAATAGGCTTTTGCCAACTGCGAATATTATCATCTATAGGAATCATCTTGATTTTAACATTTGAATTACTAATTTTTAACTACTAATTAATATTTTTTCCCATCTCCTCATTTTTGTGTGGCAAGATTATCATAATGTAACACAATATTCAAATAGGCTCAGGAAATGCTAGGAAACACCCTTGTAGGCAGATACCAAATCACCAATTACCTGGGAGGTGGCGGATTTGGTGAAACTTATGTTGCTAATGATACTCAATTACCAGGCTCACCCCAGTGTGTAGTCAAGAAACTCAAACCTCAATCTACTGATATTACCACTTTAGAAATAGCTCGGAGGTTATTTGACACAGAAGCCCAAGTTTTATATAAATTAGGAAATCATGATCGCATTCCCCAACTTTTAGCCTACTTTGAAGAAAATGCCGAATTTTATCTGGTTCAGGAACTAATTATTGGTAATGATCTCAGTCAAGAATTAAAATCTGGTGTCATCTTTACTCAAAATCAGGTAATGTCTTTATTACAAGAAATTTTAGAAATTTTGGACTTTGTCCATCAACAAAAGGTAATTCATCGTGATGTCAATCCTCGGAATATTCTCAGACGAGAACAAGATAATAAATTAATTTTAATTGATTTTGGTGCAGTCAAACAAATTACGACCAAATTAGTAAATTCTCCAGACATTACCAAATCTACTGTTGCTATTGGTACACCCGGTTATACTCCTGGAGAACAAGCACAAGGAACACCAAAATTTAGCAGTGATATCTATGCTTTGGGAATTATTGCTATTCAAGCTTTAACAGGATTATCACCAGATCAATTAGAGAAAGATGTTGAAACTAATGAAATTATTTGGCAAAATTTCGCCACTGTATCTCCAGAATTTGCCCAATTTCTAAATCAAATGATCTGTTATGATTTTCGCCAACGTTATGCTTCAGCAACAATAGCATTACAAGCTTTACAAGAATTAAATAAAAACTCATCGGCAACAATAATTATTTCCCCTGCTACCTTACCAAACCGAGTAAAAAATCCCCAAAATACCCCAGGGATATTCTGGAAATTGCTATTAGGAATATTTATTTTAGGTATTGGTAGTTTCGGGGCAATATTTATGCTCAATCGCCTGAATAGTAAAAACGCTATAGAATTATATAATCAGGGTAATACTCTCATTCAATTACAACGCTATGAAGAAGCCTTAGCAACTTATGAAAAAGCCATAGATATCAAATCTGATTATCCTCAAGCTTTATATGGTAAAGGTAAAGCATTATTTCAATTAAAGAAATACCAAGAATCTTTAATAGCTTATGATCAAGCTATTCAAATTCAACCAAATTATTTAGAAGCTTGGACTAATCGAGGTTTTGTTTTAGTCAGACTCAAACGTTATCCAGAAGCAATTGCCACTGTTGATAAAGTTTTACAACTAAAGAATGATGACCCCAGAGTGTGGCAACTCAAAGGTGATATCTTTATAAAGATTAGCCAATATAATGATGCAATTAAAGCTTATGAACAAGCGATTAATTTCCAAGCTGATAATCCTGAATTATGGTACAAAAAAGGATTAGCATTCCAAAACCTTAAACAATATGAAGAGGCAATTACCTCCTATAAAAAAACTGTGGAATTAAAATCTGATCATGAATTAGCTTGGTACAATTTGGGTAATTGCTTAGTTAATTTAAATCGTTATGAATTTGCTTTCCAGGCTTATGATCAAGCAGTCCAGTATAATCCAAATAACTCCGCAGCTTGGTTATCCAGAAGTAATATATTAATGACATTACGTAGGTATCCAGAAGCAATTGATTCCTTTAGCCAAGTGATTAAAATCAATCCTCAACAATATCAAGCATGGTATAATCGAGGTTGGGCATTACATCAAGTTAAACGCTATCCAGAAGCAATAGAATCTTATAAAAAAGCTATTAGTTTAAAAGGAAATGATTATTTAGTATGGTATAATCTAGGAAATACACAATATAATTTACAAAAATATCAAGAAGCGATCGCCTCCTATAATAAAGCTATTCGCTATAAACCCAATCATTATGAAAGTTGGTACAGTAAAGGCAACGCTTGGTTAAATTTGCAACAATACCAACAAGCGATCGCCTCCTACGACAAAGCCATAGAATATAAACCAGACTACCAACAAGCCATAGAAGCTCGCACCAAAGCCCAAAACACCCCAAAATTCCCCATCAACTTCTGATCCCTGATTTCGGATAAAATGATTCCATTCCGAAAACTCCTTCTCTTTGCCCCTCTGCGCCTCTGCGTGTTAGCGAAGCGGGGCGAAGCCTGAAAAAATTATCTTAATTAATCAGCAACACCACTTATGGACGTATTAGAACTAAAACGCGAAATCGAAACATTGTCTAGCCGCCTGGGTAAAACCCAGGACTATCTTTGACGTACCCGCACTCAAAGCCAAAATTCACGACTTAGAGCAAATTTCCGCCCAAACAGAATTTTGGGAAGACCAAAACCAGGCACAAAATACCCTACAAGAACTTAATGATCTAAAATCCCATTTAGATCAATATTACAAGTGGCACACCAACTTAGACGATACCAGGGCAGTTGTTGAGTTATTGGAACTAGAAACCGATACAGCATTATTGCAAGAAGCGGAATCTACCATTACCAAACTCAATCATGAACTAGACCAATGGGAACTACAACAACTCCTTTCCGGCACTTACGACGACAAAGGTGCAGTCCTGACAATTAACGCCGGTGCTGGTGGCACAGACGCACAAGACTGGGCATTTATGCTCATGCGGATGTATACCCGGTGGGCAGAAGATCATGGTTATAAAGTCACCCTAGCGGAAGAATCAGAAGGTGACGAAGCCGGCATTAAATCCGCCACCCTAGAAATTACCGGACGTTATGCCTATGGTTACTTGCGTTCCGAAATGGGGACTCACCGTCTCGTGAGAATTTCCCCCTTCAACGCTAACGGCAAACGGCAAACCAGCTTTGCCGGCATCGAAGTTATGCCGCAAATAGATAACACCGTCAAATTAGACATACCAGAGAAAGATTTAGACATTAGCACCACCCGTTCTGGCGGGAAAGGTGGGCAAAACGTCAACAAAGTAGAAACCGCAGTCCGCATAGTTCACCTCCCCACCGGTCTAGCAGTCCGGTGTACAGAAGAACGTTCCCAACTGCAAAACAAAGAAAAAGCGCTCGCCCGTCTCAAAGCCAAGTTGTTAGTTATTGCCAAAGAACAACGCGCCCAAGAAATTGCCGAAATTCGCGGCGATATGGTCGAAGCTTCCTGGGGTAATCAAATCCGCAACTATGTATTTCATCCTTATCAAATGGTGAAAGACCTCCGCACCAACATCGAAACCACAGCCATTACAGATGTCATGAACGGTGAACTTGATATGTTCATTCAAGCCTATCTCCGGCAAGAAAACCAGATAGTTGAAGCGTAACTTAGATCCCCGACTTCTTTGAGAAGTCGGGGATCTTTGCTATATTTCCCTGACACAGGTTACAGTAAGAAAAGAGATGATAATGAATTAATTATGGAAAAATCCCCTGCCAAAGAACCCCAGCCTAGCTATGTCAAACTCGCCATGCGAAACATGGTTAGAAAAGGCGGCACTTCCCTCAAACACTTTGCGTTAACTGCCGTAGGACTGTTATCTGTCCTCGTGGGTTTGGCATATCTTACTCGCTAAGAGAGGAAAACTTGTGCCGCTACAGGTTGAATTATATTTAGAAAATTGCTTTGATGACTCTTCCCCAATTCCTCTCGAAACTTGGGAAAACTGGTTTTGGCAATGGTTGGAAATTCTTGAGGATTACTTACCAACTGCACCTAGTTATGAAATCAGTTTGCGTTTGACAACCGACACAGAAATTCAAACCCTTAATTCCCAATATCGCCAACAAGATAAACCTACAGATGTCTTAGCCTTTGCATCTCTAGAAGCAGATTTACCACAAAGTGAAGAAATGCTGGATGCCATGCCCTTGTATCTAGGTGATATAATTGTCTCTATAGATACAGCACAACGTCAGGCACAACAGCAGGAACATAGTTTGTCTACAGAGTTGGCTTGGTTAACGGCTCATGGTTTACTACACTTGTTAGGTTGGGATCATCCTGACGAAGAGAGTTTGATGGAAATGTTAAACGAGCAAGTTGTATTACTGAAGAAAATAGGTATTATTATTAACTTAGAGTTGGAGGTAGGGGAGGTAGGGGAGGTGGGGGAGGTAGGGGTAGTAGGGGGAGTAGGGGAGGTGGGGGAGGTAGGGGGAGTAGGGGGAGTAGGGGGAGTAAAGGAGTAAAGGAGTAAAGGAGGTGAGAAAGAAGATGATTGGTAACTTAGAAGAATCAAACTCAATATCAATGGTTAAATCTCATAGAGACTTGGGAATTTATCAAATTGCTTTTGAAGCAGCAATTAAAATTTTTGGGTTATCAAAAAATTTTCCTGTTGAAGAAAGATATTCTCTAACAGATCAAATTCGTCGTTCTTCTCGTTCTGTTTGTGCGAATATGGCAGAAGCTTGGCGTAAACGTCGTTATGAGGCTGCTTTTGTTGCTAAATTAAATGATTGTGAAGCTGAATCTGCTGAAACTCAAACATGGATAGAATTTACAGTTAAATGTAATTACTTCGATATTGAAACGGGACGTAAACTTTATGGTAATTATAATCAAGTTTTATCTGGTTTAGTGACTATGATCAATAACCCATCACGCTGGTTAATGAATCATAAAAACCATAAAAACCATAAATATTAATCTTCCCCCACCTCCCCCACATCCCCTACCTCCCCCACATCCCCCACTCCCCCCACATCCCCCACCTCCCCCACCTCCCCCACATCCCCCACACCCCCCACATCCCCCACACCCCCCACCTCCCCCACTCTCATCTCTATGCCCCCAAAAGTCTCATCGTCATCAACCAATAATAGCTTACCAACACTCGTGTCCAAAGATAGGGAACTTTCCTGGCAGATTGCCTCTAATCTATTTGTTAGTTTTAAGTATGCTTGGGCTGGAATTACCTACGCTTTTCAGACTCAAAGGAATTTTCGGATTCATGTAGCCGTCTGCGCCTTGGCTATTGGATTAAGTGTATTTCTACAGTTAGAAACAGTAGAAGTATCCATAATTTCTGTTACCAGCGGTTTAGTTTTGACCTTAGAGTTAGTGAATACTGCTATTGAGTCAATTGTAGATTTAACGGTCAAACAGTCTTATCATGAGTTGGCAAAAGTTGCTAAAGACTGTGCTGCTGGTGCTGTACTTGTTTCTGCTTTAGTAGCATTATTGGTTGCCTCTACATTAATATTGCCTCCTTTAGCAACATTAATTCTATCTACTTTCTAGATGGTAGATTGTGAATAGTAAGTAGGTTAGCATTGAAAATTGTCGTTATGGGAAGGCAAGAGGCAAGAGGCAAGAGGCAAGAGTGAAGAAGCTTTGGGCGATTTTACTTTTCTTTACACACTTTGGTTTTATTGTGTTCACCTACTTAGAGACGTTTTCAGGGAACGTATTGGATATTTTTAAATAAAATTAGGTAAAAATTGTGATATTAGTCATTGATAATTACGATAGCTTTACGTATAACTTAGTACAATATCTGGGAGAATTAGCAGTAGATTTCCCAGTTGCTGATGACCTGCAAGTGGTACGAAACGATAAGATTACTATAGATGAAATTAGGGCATTAAACCCGGATGCAGTGGTAATTTCACCGGGTCCTGGTCGTCCAGATGATGCGGGGGTTTCCCTCAGTGCGATCGCCCAATTAGGAGATAAACTACCGATTTTAGGCGTGTGCTTAGGACATCAAAGTATTGGTCAGGTGTTCGGTGGTAAAATTGTCTCCGCCCCAGAATTGATGCACGGAAAAACCTCTCAGGTTTCGCACACAGGCATAGGAATTTTTCAAGGTTTAGAAAATCCTTTAACCGCTACCAGATATCATAGTTTAGTGATTGAGCGGGAAACTTGCCCGGAAGTATTGGAAATTACAGCTTGGGTAGAAGATGGCACAATTATGGGCGTGAGACATCGGCAATATCCTCACATTCAAGGAGTCCAATTTCATCCAGAGAGTGTCCTAACTGCCTTGGGTAAGGAATTGCTGAGAAATTTTTTGCGAACTTTGTAAGGCAGTATTCTTATGAAACGACGACAATTGATAGGCTATGCTGGAGCAGGTTTAATAACGGCTATAGTTACTAATTTAGGTGATCAAGTTCCAGTAAATGCCCAATCTAGTGGTGGATCAATTCAGTGGTTAGGTCATACCTGCTTTTTATTGACCAATGGTAAGGTCAAAATTTTGATTAATCCCTTTAGCAATTTGGGTTGTACAGCTAAATATCGTCTCCCAAATGTTGCATCAGATTTGGTATTAATTAGTAGTCAATTATTGGATGAAGGGGCAATAGATAAAATACCAGGAAATCCCAAATTAGTTTATAAACCGGGTGTCTATGAATTTCGGGGCGTTAAATTTCAGGGAATTACCACAGACCATGATCGTAAGGGTGGAAAACAATTTGGGCAAAATATAGCCTGGAAATTAAACCAAGGTGGCATTAATCTGCTACATTTGGGGGGTTCTGCTGCACCGATTACCCTAGAACAAAAAATTCTCATGGGTCGTCCTGATGTATTATTTATTCCTGTTGGCGGCAGTGATAAAGCGTATAATCATCAAGAAGCAAAACAGGCAATTGATGTCTTAAATCCTAAGTTAGTTATTCCTACCCATTATCGGACTCAAGCTGCTGAAAGTGGCAAGTGCGACATTACTCCAGTAGATGATTTTCTAACTTTGATGCAGAGTGTGAATATTAATGTCCGCCGCAGTAACAATGATTCTGTATTAGTTAATTCTCAGAGTTTGCCAGAAAAAACGGAAGTTCAACTTTTGAGTTACAAGTTTTGATTCCTTAAGGCGTTGCTGAATCGAGGTATGAAATTTCCAAATTGAACCTTTAAAAATCTTACCTTTGCGTCTTTGCGCCTTTGCGTGAGACTAAAATTCATACCCTTAATCAGCAACGCCCTTAATTTATTGTAAGTTGGGTTGGCACAAGGAAACCCAACAAATTTCCAACTAAAATTAAGTGAAAAGATGACTTGGTATGGAGCAGATGCAATGATGAGTGTTTGGCTTATATGTTTTTTTATTCTGTTTGCTTTGGCGGAATTTTTTAAGTGGTTACGAGGTTTTTCTGTTCCTGTTCCGTTACCAATATATATTTTAGGTGGGGTATTTTTAGCAGTTGCCTCTAATTATGATAAAATATTTGGCTATTATGTCAGTAATGCTAGTGTAATTACACCTGTGGAAATATCCCAAGAAGTACCTAAATTAGCATCACCAGTAAACTCAACTCCAATTTCTGAATTAATACCTAGTGCTGTACCTAAATCCGATATTCAAGAATCTGCCAACAATTGAGTTGCTATATAGGGGCAGTCAGGAGGTAGGGGCGCAGGGCCTGCGCCCAGTCAGGAGTGTGGCTAACGCCACGCTGCGCTATCAGGAGTCAGAAAGAAGAAGAAAGAAGAATAAAATTGTTACCGGACTGTAGTCTGCGTCAGTGCAATATGTGGCTATTGCATCAGAAAATAAATAACTTTGTAAATATAACCCGCATAAAACATAAGATTTTTGTTAAACTTACTGGAAAATTAGAAGTTGAGTAGCTTTTAAGACAGAAAAAAAAAGTAGCAAATACTACGAATTGTATTGAATGAAGACAAATATCGTAGACACAGAGGAATGAAAATAAGTGTTCAGAAAATTGACTATCATTGGGTGTTTAACTCTATTTTTACTGGTAGGGTTGTTAACAGGAAATGCTTGGGCAGAAACCTCAGCAACCGTGCCTAGTCCGAATACAGGTGACACAGCATTTATGCTGATTTCCTCAGCTTTAGTAATGCTAATGACACCGGGATTAGCATTCTTTTATGGTGGGTTTGTGCGATCGCACAATATTCTCAACACATTGATGATGAGTTTTGTGTTGATGGCGATTGTGGGAGTCACCTGGGTTCTTTGGGGTTATAGTCTTTCCTTTGCCCCTGGTTTACCCTTCATTGGTGGTTTACAGTGGCTAGGGTTAAATGGTGTTGGTGTAGAAACCACAGGTTATCTGCAAGGTTCAGCCCCTGCGGAAGTGGTTTCCTATGCCCCGACAATTCCCCACCAAGCATTCATGATCTATCAAGCCATGTTTGCAATTATCACCCCAGCCTTAATTTCGGGAGCGATCGCCGAACGCATGAGTTTCCGTGCCTATTGCCTATTTGTAGTTCTGTGGTCAACCTTTATCTACACACCCCTAGCACACATGGTTTGGGCAAAGGGAGGATTCTTAGGTTTATATGGCGGGATCGGCGCTCTAGACTTTGCTGGTGGTACAGTAGTGCATATTAGTTCCGGTATTTCGGCACTGGTAGCCGCAATTGTCCTCGGTCCGAGAAAAAACTATCCAGATCGTCTTAGCCCTCCCCATAACGTCCCCTTTATTTTGTTGGGTGCCGGCTTACTTTGGTTTGGTTGGTTTGGCTTTAATGCTGGTAGTGCCTTATCCGCTGGCACGGTAGCCACAGTCGCCTTTGTTGCTACTAATACATCCGCTGCCGCCGGGGCGTTGATGTGGTTGATTCTAGAAGCTACATTACGGGGAAAACCCACCGCAGTTGGCGCAGCCACAGGTGCAGTCGCCGGTTTAGTGGGAATCACCCCAGGGGCAGGATTTGTCACCCCTGTAGCCGCAATTTTAACTGGTTTCATTACCTCCGTCGTCTGCTTCTATGCTGTCAGTTTCAAGCACAAATTGCGGGTTGATGATGCTCTAGATACCTATCCTGTACATGGTGTTGGAGGTACTATCGGGGCGATTCTAACAGCTATCTTTGCCACAACTGAAGTGAATAGCGGTGGTAAAGATGGGGTATTGCGCGGTAACTTCGGTGAATTATTTGTGGAACTAGCAGCGATCGCCATAGCCTATATTATTGCTGGTGTAGGAACTTGGATCATTCTGAAAATTATTGCTGCTACAGTTGGTTTACGAGTCCCATATCAAACCGAAGATCAAGGCTTGGATATCAACGAACACGGGGAAGAAGGTTATAACTCCGAATTTGCAGATCGGATTTCTAATAAGTAAAAGGCAGGGGAGTAGGGGAGAATATTTTTCTTCCCAATAACAACTAACAACTGACAACTGACAGATTTACAATTAAACTCAATATCCGTAATGTTTCTTCGTCGTGTCTAATCGTGTAAAAACTTTTCCTGTCTGGGGACTATTCGCACTGTTAACTAATATTATCCTAATGTTAGCGGTCGTCTTATTGATTTGGCGACAGCAAAAGCTAACCCCTGTGTTAGCAACCACAGCTATTCCAGATCCCTCAGAACCAGTTAACCTGAACTGGAAAAATCAATATGTAGCACCAGAATTAGGACCCCGTCATAAACTCAGTTATCCCCAATGGTTGGATATTCTCAAGCAAGAAGCTAAAATAACTGCTAGGAAAAATCCCCAGCGATTAACCATACTAGCGGGAGATTCTCTGAGTTTATGGTTTCCACCGGAGTTATTACCTGAGGATAGAAGCTGGCTAAATCAGGGCATATCCGGGGAAGTTAGCAATGGATTACTGCAAAGATTAGATTTTTTTGATCGCACCAAACCGGAAAAGATTTTCATTATGGTGGGCATTAATGATCTAATTCGCGGGTTAGATGATCAGGAAATTTTAGCTAATTATCAGCAAATTATCAGTTATTTGCAAAGAAAACACCCCCAAACAGAAATTGTCGTTCAGTCAATTTTGCCCCATGGTGAGGAGGGGATAACTTGGGAAGCAAAAGAAAAACTCCTAGCAATTCCCAATCCTCGGATTCGTAATTTGAATCAGGAATTGAATAATCTCGCTACTGAAAAAGGGGTGAAATATCTGAATTTACATCCCTTATTCACCGATAAACAAGGTAATCTTCGGTCAGATTTTACCACCGATGGTTTGCATCTGAGTCCCCCAGGTTATCTCGTTTGGCGGACTGCCTTACAGATGTATACTAACCAACAAATAACATCCCAAGCAACTAAACCTAAAAATATCAACTCAAAAACTAGGATATAAATCCAAATTTTCCATCTAAATCACCTCGAAACACGAGAAAATCAAAGATAGTAATTATTAGTGGTCAATCTAAAATGGATACAAAAGCTTTTAAACGTAGCCTCCAACATTCAGACAATTACAATCGCAAAGGTTTTGGTCATCAAGCGGAAGTTGCTACCAAGTTACAATCTGAGTTTCAGAGTAACTTAATTCAGGAAATCCGCGATCGCAACTACACCATCAAACGTGGTAATGTCACCATCCAACTAGCACAAGCATTTGGTTTTTGTTGGGGTGTAGAAAGGGCTGTAGCTATGGCTTATGAAACCCGGCAACATTTTCCCACAGAACAGATTTGGATTACCAACGAAATTATTCACAATCCATCTGTGAATAAACGAATGCAAGAAATGCAAGTAGAATTTATTCCCGTTATTGACAAACTGAAAGACTTTTCTGTTGTTAATAGTGGTGACGTAGTAATTTTACCAGCCTTTGGTGCAAGTGTTCAAGAAATGCAAATATTGCATGATAAAGGTTGCCAAATTGTTGATACTACCTGCCCTTGGGTATCCAAAGTATGGAACACCGTAGAAAAGCACAAAAAAGGTGATTATACTTCAATTATTCACGGAAAATATAAGCATGAAGAAACAGTTGCCACCAGTTCCTTTGCCGGGAAATATTTGATTGTTTTAAACATAAAAGAAGCAGAATATGTCATTAATTATATTCTCAATGGTGGCGATCGTGAAGAATTTTTAGCCAAATTTTCCAAAGCCTGTTCAGCAGGATTTGACCCTGATCAAGACTTACAACGAGTAGGAATTGCTAACCAAACAACCATGCTCAAAGGTGAAACCGAACAAATCGGTAAAATGCTGGAGCATACAATGATGCAGAAATATGGACCAACAGAATTGAATCAGCATTTTCAAAATTTCAATACCATCTGTGATGCCACTCAAGAACGTCAAGATGCTATGTTAGAATTAGTCGAAGAAAATGTAGATTTAATCATAGTTATTGGTGGGTTTAACTCATCCAATACTACCCAACTACAACAAATTGCCTTTGATCGAGGTATTCCCTCCTATCACATTGATTGTGGAGAACGGATTCAATCAATTAATAACATTGAACATCGGCAGTTAACAGGAGAATTAGTAATTGCAGAAAATTGGCTACCAGCAGGAGAAATTAAAGTTGGTGTGACTTCTGGTGCTTCAACACCAGATAAGGTAGTTGAAGATATAATTGAGAAAATTTTTGCCCTCAAAGCAATAGCATCTGTAGTTTAAAATATACTCAACACGGTTGGGATATGGACTTTTAAGAAATTACGAAAAACCTAGATTTGTATGGGTAAAGCAAAAGCTCAATGGTGTCAACTTAAGCTCAAATCCCTACCACATCTCGTTCCTAGTCTCTGACTAGGAATGCAGTTGATGAGGCTCTGCCTCTAATATCAAGGCTAAAATAGCCCCATATCATGCTAACTTAAGGAATCTATAACAATGACTGGTAATACGTTTTTTGATAAACTCCAACCTGCAAGTCAGCAACAGTCTATCGTGTATCTACCCTATATTCAGGGTAATAAGCGGAATTTGTTACCCTATGCCATCACTCTTTATAAAAAACGTGAGTTAGAAGGACACCGCAAAATAGAAGGTAGTGAAAATGTTCCCTTCGTTGCCACTTGGAATGATCCTACCTTACCCTCCGACTTAACCGTTTGCCGGTTACAGTTTGATTCTACGTCTGAATTAACCTATGAAGTCATGATGCCAAGTTTTGAATTTATTAGTTTTTTAATTGAACTAATGGAAAACTATAAGCGGAATAAAATCACGGATTTTTCTAAATCCTTTTACCGCAAATTATTACGTTTAGATGATTGAAGCAAAATAGAACAGCCTTCATGAACCTCGTTTACTTGGAAACCTCTAGATTTTTCCAACATAACTAGCTATTATACGGAAATTTAGGTTTATACGCCTTACAAAAATCACTATGAACACACCACTAACAAACCAACCTATCCGCGTTGGAGTCCTGGGTTTTGGCGGACTTGGACAGGCAGCCGCAAAACTCCTTTCCAGCAAACGAGAAATGATTCTTGTCGCCGTCGCCGACCAAAATGGCTATGCTTACTCCACTGAGGGCTTAAACACCCAATCTTGTATTACTACTTACCAAAATCAAGGTACAATCGGTCATTTAGAAGCATTTGGTACATTAAGCAACAACAGTATTCAGGATTTAATTCAAGTCACTGGTGACACTGTAGATGGTTATTTCCTGGCTTTACCTAACCTCCCCAACGACTTTATCCCCTCTGTTGCCAAAGAATTTATTCAAGCCGGTTGGCAGGGTGTTCTGGTAGATGCCATTAAACGCACCAGTGCAGTCGAACAACTCCTATCCATGAAAGATGAACTGCAAGCCGCTGGAATTACCTACATGACTGGCTGTGGTGCTACTCCTGGGCTATTAACCGCTGCTGCCGCCTTAGCTGCCCAAAGTTATGCGGAAATTCACAATGTGGTCATTACCTTTGGTGTGGGAATTGCTAACTGGGAAGCCTACCGCGCCACTGTGAGAGAAGATATTGGTCATATGCCCGGTTATAGTGTAGAAGCCGCTAGAGCCATGACTGACGCAGAGGTAGAAGCGCTACTTGATCAGACCGATGGGGTGTTAACCTTGGAAAATATGGAACACGCCGATGATGTGATGTTAGAGGTGGCGGGAATTTGTTCACGGGATAGAGTCACGGTTGGCGGTGTAGTTGATACCCGTAACCCCAAAAAGCCCTTGAGTACAAATGTGAAAATCACTGGACGCACTTTTGAGGGAAAAATATCTACTCATACCTTCACGTTAGGGGATGAAACTAGTATGGCTGCCAATGTGTGTGGTCCTGCCTTCGGTTATCTTAAAGCTGCTCAAGAATTGCGTCAACGGGGCATTTCTGGCTTATTTACGGCTGCGGAAATTATGCCTAAGTTTGTCAAATAGGTGGTCGGTAATTGGTTATAGCGGTATGCACTCTTTGTGAGATCCACTTAGAGACTTCCAAATAAAAAAATGTCCCAAAACTGATGCAGAAATTCTCTCTCTGTGTACTCTGTGCCTCTGTGGTTCGTTTCTTAGGATAATTTATTTCTTGGAAGTCTCTTAGCAAATCGTAAAGCCTGTAGGGGCGGGGAAACCCCGCCCTCTTTTGTATTGCTAAAAAGACGGGGATTCTAGTAGTCTGTCAACCCGAAAATGACGGGTGGAGGGAAGTAGGGGGAGGTAGGGGAAGTAGGGGGGTAGGGGAGGTAGGGGGGGTAGGGAGGTAGGGGAAGTAGGGGGGGTAGGGGAGGTAGGGGGGGTAGGGGAGGGAAGAACAGAAGTTTTTTCCGGTCATTACCCGTCAAAATAAATAAATTTGACGAACTACTAGTACAGCACGGCGTAAATAAAACAACCATTCTCAATCACTAAAAAGCTTACGCCATATTATTTTTGACTTTTGACTTTTGACTTTTGACTTCCGCCTTGCGGTGCTAGTTTCATGGAGATTTTTTGACAACAACAATAATGGAGGGCGCAGGCCCTGCGCCCCTACGAGTTTGGCGATAAAAAACTGTACCTCATAACATCAAGAGGTGCTGTATCAGGTTTTAAATTATGTTCAATGCAATGTCTTATCGCTTGATTGCGAATGAATTGGGTCGTACGAATGGCATTTTCCTGATCAGAAGAGGTTTTATCAGCTAAATTGTGTGATAATAATAACCTAAAGTTATGAATTGATAACGGTGTAGTTAGGCATGGATTATCGGGATGCAGGCGTTGATGTGGAAGCAGGTAGAGCTTTTGTAGATCAAATTCGCAATTTGGTTCACAGCACCTTTAGAAAAGAGGTTTTGGGGGGACTGGGTGGCTTTGGTGGTTGCTTTCAACTGCCTACAGGTTACAAAGAACCAGTTTTGGTTTCGGGGACAGATGGTGTGGGGACAAAGCTGAAAATAGCTCAAATTCTCAACCGTCATGATACTGTGGGCATAGATTTGGTGGGGATGTGCGTTAATGATGTGTTGACATCGGGTGCAGAACCGCTGTTTTTTCTAGATTATGTGGCTACAGGTAAGTTAGATAAGGAACAATTAACTCAGGTGGTAGCGGGGATAGCTACTGGTTGTAAATTGGCGGGTTCGGCTTTATTGGGGGGAGAAACGGCGGAAATGCCCGGTTTTTACCAGGTTGGTGAATACGACTTGGCTGGTTTTTGCGTGGGAATTGTGGAAAAAAGCCGAATGTTGGATGGTTCTCAGGTGCAGGTGGGGGACGTAGCTATCGGTTTAGCTAGTTCAGGTGTCCATAGTAATGGTTTGAGTTTGGTCAGAAAAATTGTCAGTGATGGTGGTTTTGCTTGGACTGATACCCCAGACTTATTCAATGGTGCATCTATTGGAGAAACTTTGCTTACACCTACACGCATTTATGTAAAATCTGTTTTAGCTGCGTTGCAATCAGGTTTAGAAGTTCATGGCATGGCTCACATTACTGGCGGTGGTTTACCAGAAAATTTACCAAGATGTTTAAGCAAGGGTCAATCAATTAAGATGATTCCTGATAGTTGGACTGTTCCCCCTGTATTCCATTGGTTAGCTGCGGCTGGTTCTGTAGGTGCTGAGGCTATGTATAATACATTCAATATGGGTATTGGCTTTGTGTTATTAGTTCCACCTCAGCAAGCAGAACAGGTAATTACTCATTTTCAATCTCAGGATATCTCTGCTAATGTAATTGGTGAAGTGATCAATGGAGCAGGTGAATTGATCAGTTTGTGGTGACAATGGCGGTAAACAGATAGAAACTATACGCAAAATTTATATTCTCTTGATGGAAGTAATCAAAAATACTCATCGCCATCAGCGTTAATATTTGCTAACGTAGTCTTAACATATTGCAAAAATCAATTGGTGCCGTTGAGGAAGTATCTGTATTTACTGGTTAGTGGTATTAGTTATATCTCGTTTACAAGTGTGGCGTGTTGGTGTTTTGAGAAGAATGTAATTTTTGTGTAGAGGGGTTATGGTTATAAATTTTGCCCGGACTACTGTTTCTAAGGAACTACTAAAGCAAGTATTCCAACGCATTGATGCACAAAGTTGTCCCCAGTTATTTAATTTTCATATGCACACGGTTCACTCCGATGGCAAACTAAAACCGGGTGATTTGATGGGTCAAGCGATCGCAATTGGTTTAAAAGGGTTAGCTATCACTGATCATCATAGTATTAGTGGCTACCAAGAAGCCCTGGTTTGGTTAGAAGATTGGAAATGGCGTAATCCTGATGCTCATGCTCCATATCTGTGGAGTGGTGTAGAAATTAACGCCAATCTGCTGGATAATGAAGTTCACATTTTGGCTTATGCTTTTGAGTTAGAACATCCCAGTATGCAGCCATATTTACAAAAAATTCCTAGTACAGGTAAGGCTTATCAAGCAGTTAATGTTATTAAAGCTGTTCATGAAGCGGGAGGACTAGCGGTACTTGCTCACCCAGCCCGATATAGGCGATCGCATTTTGACCTCATTCCTGCGGCTGCGGGTGATGGTATTGATGGTGTTGAGACTTTCTACGCTTACAATAACCCCAAACCTTGGAAACCTAGTGTGGTGGAAACTGAGGAAGTTCAACAATTAGCGGAAAAATTTAATTTATTTAGCACCTGTGGTACTGATTCGCATGGCTTGAATTTGCTGCATAGGTTGTAAATCTGTATTTACCTCTTTTAAACTCCTGGTTTAGGGAGTAGGGGAGTAGGGGAGTAGGGGAGTAGGGGGAGTAGGGGGAGTAGGGGGAGTAGGGGGAGTAGGGGGAGTAGGGGGAGTAGGGGGAGTAGGGGGAGTGAGAAAGAATTTTTCCAATGACCAATGACCAATGACCAATGACCAATGACCAATGACCAATGACTAATGACCAATGACTAATGACCAATGACTAAAGAACTATTAAAACAAGTAAGAGTAATTGATCCTGTTCAGAAAACTGATACCGTAGCAGATGTATTAATTATTGATGGCTATATCCAAGCTGTCGCTCCGCAAATTACAGATTTTAGTGCTGATACTTCTATTCGTGATTGTCAAGGCTTAATTCTTGGGGCTGGATTAGTTGATTTATATAGTCATTCAGGTGAACCTGGATTTGAAGAACGAGAAACTTTAAGTTCTTTATTACAAGCTGCCGCAGCGGGTGGTTTTACTAGAGTGGGTGTTTTACCAGATACATCACCACCCATTGATAAACCTGCTTTAGTAGCACAGTTACAGCAACAGAGAGATAGAGGAAAAGCTTCTCCCCATTTGCATATCTGGGGAGCAATTACCTTAGATCTAGCAGGTAAACAATTAACAGAGGTAGCAGATTTAGCCGCAGCGGGGGTTGTGGGTTTTACTGATGCTAAACCTTGGGAGAATTTGGGGATAGTCAGACGGATTTTGGAGTATCTTCAACCCTTTGGTAAACCTGTGGCTTTTTGGCCTTGCGATCGCCATTTGGCCGCTAATGGTAAAATCAGAGACGGTGCAGAAGCCTTGCGAATAGGTTTATCTCCCATTCCAGTTAGTGCGGAAACAACAGCAATTGCCGCTTTATTAGAATTAGTCGCGGATATTGGTACACCAGTTCATATTATGCGTGTTTCTACTGCTCGTAGTGTAGAATTAATTGCTAAAGCTAAAGCTCAAGGTCTTCCCATTACCGCTAGTACCACCTGGATGCACATTTTATTAGATACAACAGCTATTAGAAGCTATCACACATCCTTACATTTAGATCCGCCCTTGGGAAACCACCAAGATATGTTATGCTTACGGGATGCTGTGCGAACTGGGATCATAGATGCGATCGCTATTGATCACGCACCTTATACTTATGAAGAAAAAGTTCAAGCCTTTGGGGAATCACCACCGGGGGCAATTGGTTTAGAATTAGCATTACCCCTGCTTTGGCAAAATCTCGTCACCACTGGAGAATTTACAGCTTCAGAATTATGGCGCGTTTTGAGTCATCAACCAGCAGCTTGTTTGCAACAAGAAGTTAAAGCCATTCAAGCCGGGGAAATAGCCGAATTAACTTTATTTAATCCGTTGCAAACTTGGCATATAAACAAGGCAAACCTCCAGACACTTGCTTATAATACCCCTTGGTTTGGTCAAGAAGTTACAGGTCGGACTGTGCAAGTTTGGTGTCATACTATACTAAATACGGGTGAGATTTAAACTTTTGCCAAATGACAAAGAACCCAGATCTGTAGGGGTAAAGCAAGAGCTTCATTGGTGTCAACTTAAGCTCAAATCCCTACCACACCTCGTTCCTAGTCTCTGACTAGGAATGTAGTATAATTTAAATTGAGGCTGCGGAAAGTAAGATTTTAAGAATAATTGACCGCAGATAAACGCGGATAAACGCCGATGAATACGGATGATAATTATTCTGAGCAGTTTCATATAAAATTGGTATAATCTATTTTAGTACATCAGAACTATATTAATACTCAATGTCTGATTTAATTCTGTTTTGGCATCGTCGAGATTTACGCATTTCTGATCATACAGGACTAGCTGCGGCTAGAGAAAAAAGTGCGAAGATTGTAGGTGTATTTTGTCTAGATCCCCAAATTCTCCAAAGTGATGATATTGCCCCCGTTAGGGTAGAATATATGATTGGCTGTTTGCAATCTCTTCAGGAAAGATATCAGCAAGCAGGTAGTCAATTATTAATTTTGCAAAATGATCCTGTGATTGCAATTCCCAAATTAGCAACAGCATTAAAAGCAAAAGCCGTATTTTGGAATTGGGATGTTGAACCCTATTCCCAAACACGAGATTTAGCAGTAATTGAGGCTTTGGAAACTCAAGGAATTGAATTTCTTAACGACAATTGGGATCAGTTATTGCATTCACCAACAGAAATTTTTAGCGGTGCAAAAACTCCCTATACTGTTTATACTCCTTTCTGGAAAAATTGGATTACTAAATCTAAAGCTAAACCAGTTAAAACTTTAGCAAATCTGGAAAATTTAACAGCGGAAGAACAAGAAATTTCTCAACTCACAGGAACTATTAATTTACCTTCTGCCGCAGATTTAGGTTTTATTTGGGATGCAGAATTAATAATTTCTCCCGGAGAATTAGCAGCACAAGAAAAATTAGATAATTTTGCCAAATCTGCTATTAATGAATACCAAGAACAGCGGAATTTCCCCGCAATTGATGGTACATCTCAATTAAGTGCCGCTTTGAAGTTTGGTGTCATTGGTATGAGAACTATTTGGCAAACTACGATAGAAGCACTGGCAAATAGTAACAGTGAAGAAGTAAATGCCAGTATCCAAACATGGCAAAAGGAATTAGCATGGCGGGAATTTTATCAACACGCTATGTACCATTTTCCAGAATTAGCTAAGGGTGCATATAGAGACACTTTTAAAACCTTCCCTTGGCAAAATAACGAAAATTATTTTCAAGCTTGGTGTGAAGGAAAAACAGGCTATCCTATAGTAGATGCCGCCATGCGTCAATTAAATGAAACTGGCTGGATGCACAACAGATGTAGAATGATTGTTGCCAGTTTTTTGACTAAAGATCTAATTATTAACCCCCAATGGGGAGAAAAATATTTTATGCAGAAACTCATTGATGGTGATTTATCTGCTAATAATGGAGGCTGGCAATGGAGTGCTTCTAGTGGTATGGACCCTCAACCATTACGGATTTTTAACCCTGCGAGTCAAACCCAAAAATTTGATGCCGAAGCAGAATATATTCGTCAGTGGATACCTGAATTGCGTTATGTATCTCCAGAATACTTGGTAACTGGGAAAATTCCCCCGTTAGATTATTATGGAACAAATTATCCCCAGCCCATTGTTGATCATAAACAACAGCAAGCTCTGTTTAAGCAATTATATCAACAACAAAAGACTATTGGATGAAATATTATACCACAGGTGCAGGTCAAGTCTAGTGTGTTAATTCTGAATCCCTTATCCCATAAGACTTCACGCACAAAATATGTCGCCATATTTTTATGAGAAAGTGCCTGGAACAGATGTTTTCGGTTTAAACTACGGTAACACCAATAATTTCCCAGGAAATCGCTCCAAAACACACAAAATTAACATACTAGTACACTGTTAGGGAACACCAAAAAATAAATTACCCAATTTTGTGGGATGGGCATCCTGCCCGTCCTTGATGATTAGCGGGCAATTCGTCCCGCACCACAAGAAATTTTTGGGTATTTTTTTAATTGGAAGTCCCTTAGGTAGTAAAAATTCTCTCTATGCCAGAATAAACGTTAAATCGTTCCCCACGCAGAAAACCAATTAAAGTAATACCAAATTCCCGCGCCATAGACACAGCTAAACTACTAGGAGCAGACACAGAACAAACAATAGGTACTCTAGCCGCTATAGACTTCTGTAAAATTTCAAGACTAGAACGTCCGCTAACCATAATAATATGATTATGAAAAGGTAAATCACAACTTAATAAAGCAGTGCCAATTAATTTATCTAGAGCATTGTGTCTGCCTATATCTTCTTGTAAATTTAAAAGTTGTCCTTGCATATCGAAAACCGCCGCAGCGTGCAACCCCCCTGTAGCATTGAAGACACCTTGAGCAGCCCGCAACTGATCAGGTAGACTGTAGAGTAACTTAGGTGTCACCATCATTTCAGCAGCAATCATCGGATAACCCCGCAGCCTCAAAGCCTCAATACTGGCTTTACCGCAGACTCCACAGGCACTATTGGTGTAAAAATGTCGTTCTAAAGGTTGTAAGTCTACAATTAACCCTGGACGTAATTCTACATTAACGATGTTGTAGCGTTGTTCACCATCAATATTTTCATCTACACAATAGCTGATGGTTTGAATATCTTGTTTACAACTAATCACACCTTCATTATAGAGGAAGCCAGCCGCTAAAGCAAAATCTGCCCCTGGGGTACGCATGGTAATAGCTACGGTGCAACGTGAGGAGACTAAGCGAATTTCTAACGGTTCTTCAGTGGTGAGATAGTCTTGTCGTAGTCGCTTTTTACCATTCTCGACTACCCAGACTGGCATTTTGATTTTGCTTTTATTGAAGGTTTTCATAGGACCTCGCGGTAACCAAATTAAGATTTATTTGGCTGAAGGCGAACAGCAACAGCTTTATACTGGGGACACTTAGATTGGGGATCTAAATGAGGACCAGTGATGCGATTGGTGTGGGTTTCTGGGTAGTGGAAAGAGAGAAACAAAGTTCCAGGAGCAATGCGTCGAGACTTCTTGACTTTAACTTGGATACTTCCCCAACGACTTTCGAGATTGACTTGCTCCCCATCAGCAATGTTTTCCTGATCAGCATCTCCAGGATGAATTTCCAGGACATCTTCAGGAACTAACTCTTGGTTCGCCGTGCGACGGGTCATGGTACCAACATTATAATGTTCCAGCAGCCGCCCAGTAATTAAAAGGAACGGATATCCTTTGACCCCATGTTCAGGACTGGGTACGTAGTCAATCGCCACCAATTGCCCTTTACCTCCCATAAAGCGATCAGCGTGTACCGTAACCGTTCCTGGATGGTCAGGAGAGGGACAAGGCCATTGTAAGCCATCCCCTGCCAGACGAGCATAGCTGACACCACCAAAATAGTGGGGTGCAACCTGGGCAATTTCATCCATGATCTCTCCAGGATGTTGGTAATGCCAATTAGCTCCCATTTTCACGGCAACATCACGGATAGCTTCCCAGTCAGGTCGTGCTTCTCCGGGAGATGGTACTGTGGGTCTAACATATTGAATGCGCCGTTCAGCATTGGTAAAAGTTCCCTCCTGTTCTAAAGCGGCGGCGGCGGGTAAGATAAGGTGAGCATAGCGGGCTGTTTCACAGAAGAATAAATCCTGGACTACCATAAAATCTAGGTTAGAGAGTGCTTTCCTGACGTGAGTTTCATTCGGATCGCTTTGAACCATATCTTCCCCCTGACACCAGAGAGCGCGGATTTCGCCCCGTGCAGCAGCATCAATCATTTCCTGGCTGGTCAGTCCCGGTTGTTCTGGTGGTAATCCTCCCCAAAGTCGTTCTAAACGCCGCCGCAGTGCAGGATCATTTAACGGTTGATATCCGGTAATCAAGTTAGGCATACTGCCCATATCTGCATTACCTTGAACGTTATTTTGTCCTCGCAAGGGCAACATTCCCGCACCTTCGCCGCCAATACTACCGGTGAGCATTCCCAGGTTACATAGGGTGATCACAGAAGCAGTCCCTTGGGTTAATTCCGATAAGCCAAGACCATGCACAAATAGGGTTTGACCATAACTACCGATTAACTGGGCAGCTTCCCGGATCAGGTTGGTTTCAACAGTGGTAATACTGGCGATTTCATCGAGAGAAAGATGATTGACAAAGGCGCGAAATTCCTCATAGCCTTCGACACGCTCGTTAAGATAGTCGTGGTTGATCAAGTCTTCTGCAATTAAGACTTTGGCTAAGGCATTCAATAAAGGAACATTTGTCCCAGGGAGAAGTTGTAGGTGTATATCTGCATATTCTGCCAATTCAATGCGACGCGGATCAATGACCACCAGCCGCGCACCCTTTAGCACCGCTTGCTTGATTCTCGACCCAATGACCGGGTGCGCTTCCGTAGGGTTAGCTCCAGCAATGACGATACATTTAGCTTTTTCAATATCGAGATAGGACGCAGTGGCGGCTCCGGCACCAGTTACCATTTGTAGGGCGGTAGCGGTAGAGGAGTGACAGACTCGCGCACAGCAATCAATATTATTTGTGCCGATGATAGTGCGGAACAGTTTTTGGAGGAGATAGGCAGCCTCATTAGTCGAGCGTGAAGAGGTAAAGACCCCTAGTGCATCCTTGCCATATTCTGCCTTAATTCTCAATAATTCACCGGCGATCAATTCAATGGCTTCTTGCCAAGAAATGGGTTGAAATTCCTGACCAACCCGCTTAATGGGTTGAGTCAGGCGTTCAGAAGAGTGATGGTAAGTATGAGCATAGCGTCCCTTCAGGCATAAATGTCCATGGTTGACCACGGCTGTGGGAACGCCAGTAATCTGTACTACTTTTCCTTGGGCTGTACTTACTTCCAGACGACAACCCACCCCACAGTAACCACATACTGTCTGAGTCACTGTTTCGATGTGAGAGGCTGTAAAGCGATCGCGATCGCTAATTGCCCCTGTAGGACATTGATCTACACAAGCACCACAAGCTACACAAGGGCTTTCGGCAAAACTTTTTCCTGCACCAAAAATCAGATGGCTTTCTGAACCCCGACCGGCAACACTATAAACGAACTGCCCCTGGATTTGTTCACAAGCATTTAAACAAAGACGACAGGTGATACAGGTATTAGGATTGAATCTGAGGTAGGGATGACTTTCATCTACCTTGGCAGGGTGAGCGTTGGCAATGGCTGTTAACTGATAATCTTGAAGCAACCGAGTAAACTTAGTTTCTTGTCCATTACCTTGAAAAACAGGTTGCTCATTATCTAGGTAAAGGGAGAGAATATCCCGCCGCAATGCCTCCAGTTTGGGTGTATGAGTTTGAATTTTCATGCCCGCTTGGATAGGGGTGTGACAAGCACCCAAAGGACGGTTTTTCTGGTTACTTTCTACCAAGCACATCCGACATCCCCCTTCCGGGTGCATTCCATCAGCGTAACAGAGAGTAGGAATTTCCATACCCAGTCGTTTTGCTGCTTGGAGAATAGTTTCACCGTCTTTGATGTCAACAATCTGTCCGTTAATCTTTGCCTGTGGTGAATTCATGATCCTCCTACTCCTGACTGAAAAATCCGGTCTCCGAAATGTTCAATCATCTGGCGCATTGGATCTGGCATATATTGTCCAAAGGCACAGAGGCTTCCTTGTTCCATTACCTCAAATAGTCGTTCCAGTTGCGATTGGCATTGTGGTTGATGAATTTGATTGCGTACCAAATGCCAAGCCTTTTGAGAACCTAAACGACAGGGAACACATTTACCGCAGGATTCATCCTTCATAAACTTGAGCCAATGTTCTAACAAGGCGTGATAATCTGTACCCGCTGGCAGTGCCACTATGCCCCCATGTCCTAACTGAATCCCCTGTTCAGCCATTGTTTCATAGCAAATTGGCACATCCCACAGATCAGGAAGTAACAGACTGCCCATTGGACCTCCCAACAATACCGCTTCTAGGGGTTTACCATCAGCACCGCCCCCCGCTTCGGTAATTACTTCTCTCACGGTAGTTCCAAACTCTACTTCCACAATCCCCGGACGGGCAAAACCATGATTTAAACAGATGACTTTGGTTCCAGAACTAAATTTTGTGCCTAAAGCGGCATAAGCCTCAGCACCTTTTTCGAGAATAGGGGCAATATTAACTAGGGTTTCTACATTATTAACTATGGTTGGTTTGCCATAGAGTCCTGCTTCTGTGGGATAAGGAGGACGAATTTGCACTTCGCCTCGTAACCCCTCAATCGCATTCAGCATGGCAGTTTCTTCGCCGCAGACATAGCTACCCATGCCAGGGAAAATGGAGATTTCAAAGGGAAAAAATCCCTGAGAACCAAAAATACCAGCAGCACGGGCTTGGGCGATCGCCTCTCGCATCCGTGCGATCGCTTTGGGGTATTCGGAACGAATAAACACAATGCCTTGATTTGCGCCTACTGCATATCCACACAGCAGTATTCCCTCAACAACCCCATGAGGATCGTTTTCCATGAGTACCCGATCAATGAAAGAGCCTGGATCGCCTTCATCACCGTTAGCAATAACATAACGTGGTTCTCCCTTGGCTTGGGCGCAACTCCGCCATTTCTTGCCTGTGGGGAAACCTGCGCCCCCACGTCCCCGTTCACCAGCGCGTTCTAAGGTGGATAAGATATCTTCTGGACTACTTTGAAGGGCTTGCAAAAATGTCGAGTAAACTCCTGCATTTCTAGCTTTTTCTAACTGGGAATAGTCATCTCCTAAACGGACCGTGACTAGGGGTTCTTGGGCAAGACAGCGCACAGAAAGCTGAGGTTGTTCAACCTTTGATCCTGAACATTTATCTGGTAAATTTCGGGCTTCCTGGTGAAATAATAGCCGATCTTGAGCATCTAACACGGCTGGTGAGCGATCGCAATACCCAAGACAGTAAGCTACTTGACACTTTGAATACTTCTGGAGGTTGTCATATAAATTACCTGAACCAGCCAGCATACAGGATGTTCCTTGACAGACTCGCGTCGAAACCTGATGATCCTGCAAATCAGCGTAATAGGAGATTACACCTCGTACTGTTGCTTCTGGTAATTTTACCTGCTCTGCCAATGCTTTGATGTCCGATGTCTCAAGAGCAGTTTTCTGAGAACGAAGATAGTCGTGGATCTGTAACAGAGGTGATGTCTCCCCGTTGTAAGTTTCCCAGTAGCGTCTCGGCATTTTCATAATCTCAAGTAAATGAACTTTGTTGAGCCATTGTTCTGGCTTTTATAAGGGAAATGCCGAAAACCCTTGAAGATGTAGCTTCCTAAGTCAGCTACATCTGTGCTTTAGACAAGGGATGAAGGCTAGAGGCTTTCCTTTATCCTGCATTGACATTAATTTAAAAATTTGAAATTATTTCAAATTTTAATCCATATTCGTGAGACAATTAAATTGTCAGCAAAGACATTAAAAACCTACCGGGGGACTCTCGGAAAGTTACGCTTGTCAGTTCGGCTTCGCTCACCGCAAGCAGAGATGATTCTGCCAGTAATGGCAAACAGGATCAGGGCAAGAACCCAAATATTTAAGGAACCCTGCCTGAAGCTGGGATAACTGAGAGATATAGACTGAAACTCTCTATATAATCCCCGCGTCTTTAGACCGGGGAGTGTCGACGCTGGGTATACTTGAGAAGGTAATAACTTGCGTTTTTACATTTATATATGCCCACTTAGGGCATTATTAACTTGTGAGACGAACCCATGCCTTATGTCTCGGTCTTTGATATTGTCTAGACAAGATAAATCCAATGACCAAAAGACCAGTAGCAATATACAATGCCCAAACAAAACTACCAGTTACTTCTTTGATATAAGAAAAGATCAATGGACCAATAACTCCAGCCACTCCCCAAGCCGTCAACATCGTGCCATAGATCCTGCCAATGTTTTCAGAACCAAAAGAATCCGCAGCCAAGGCAGGCATTGTCGCAAAGCCTCCTCCATAACAGGCTAGGAGATAGCAAGCAAAAATTATAAATACATAATAGTTATCAAGATGGGGAATTATTATGTAAAGTACAGCTTGAGACAAAAACATAATCGAAAAGACAGCTTTTCTGCCAATTCCATCGGACAGCCACGCCCAGAAAAGTCTTCCCAGACCATTAAAAATAGAAGCAATAGCCACCACTAATCCCCCAGCATCATCAATGGCTATAATGAGTTGCTCAGGTGATAAACTACTGTTAGCTAGGGGACGAAAAAGTTCTTTACCAATGGGAGAAAGCTGAGAGATTAAACCAATCCCTGCTGTCACATTTAAGAACAGCATTGTCCATTCCAGCCACCATTGGGTCGTATGAATGGCTTCTTCAAAAGTAAAGGGGTCATCATCAGGAGTGGCATCTGCTTGAGAATTCGATTGAACTGGCAATTTACAATGGGGAGGGTTGTCAAAAAACATAGCTGCACCAACTACCAAAACCAAAAAGATGACACCCCAGATATAGAGGGTAGCAGGTACTCCCCAAGCAGCAATATTAGTTGGTGCTACCCTCCCCATAAAAAAAGCACCAGCACCGAATCCCATAACGGCTAAACCAGTAACTAAACCTCTTTTGTCGGGAAACCAGCGAATAAGAGTGACAATCGGGGTAACGTAACCGAAACCGTTCCCCAAACCTCCCAAAAGTCCATAACCCAGATAGAGAATCAGGATGTTTTCCGTCTGAACTCCGATTCCCCCAACAATCGTTCCTATCCCGAACAGCAGTCCGCCTAGTGTAGCAATTAACCTTGGACCTTTTTTATCTACTAGAATTCCTCCAAAGGCTGCTGCTAGTCCAATCATGCCAATACAGATCATGAAAGTAGCAGAAGTTTGTACTTCATCCCATCCGTGATTGGCAACGAGGTCGTTTTTAAAGACACTCCAGGCATAGACAGTTCCCAAGCATAACTGGATGATGACAGCGGCAATGGTGATCATCCAACGTTTTCTTTCAAAATGTTCTAATAACCTTTGCTCAGATGGATTAATGGTCATCGCTATTACGCTTCCTCTCTGGCAGGACTTTCACTGTAATTGATTATTGCTCGCTGTTTCTACCCCTCGTAATTTGGCTAAGGTATTGTGATATGATGAGGTGTATTTCCCATAAGGTTTCAACCCAGTGTGATGAAAGAGCATTAGGCAACCAGAGAAACTTTTTTTATCGTGCCAAATAGTTTTTTGCTCCGCATCCCAAAGAGGATAGACAAGACTTTAATATCTTTAACGGATTGACAATTTTTATAGTATATGATATGGAGGATATCCATTGGTGACAAGTTAAAGCCTTGACACTCTCATTGTCTACCCAACACGGCTTAATTATTTGATTCTCCGGGTAGGGGTAAAGTCAAAGCTCACAGGTGTCAACTTAAGCTCAAATCCCTACCACACCTCGTAACCTCGTTCCTAGTCTCTGACTAGGAATGCAGTTGATGAGGCTCTGCCTCTAAGGGACTTCCAATTAAAAAAATACCCAAAAATTTCTTGTGGTGCGGGACGAAAAGCCCGCTAACCATCAAGGACGGGCAGGAAGGATGCCCATCCCACAAAATCGGGTAATTTATTTTTTGGTGTTCCCTAATATCATTGAAGGCAGAGCCTTCTGGAATTAATTCCCAGTCTCTGACTGGGAATGAGATGACTTGAGTTCTTTGCGGGATAGAGGTTTTAAGTTAAGCTGACACCCTAAGAGTGAGACGTGGGGCTTCTGTCGGGATAGCTAAACCAAGGATAGTCAGGAAATTATACTCAAAACAGTTGGGACATGGACTTTTGTAAAATCACGAAAACCCTTATATATCATATTGTTTTTAATGGCTCAGGTCAGATTTGAACTGACGACCCCAGGCTTATGAGTCCCGTACTCTAACCAACTGAGCTACTGAGCCACGTTGTTTTATCAACTTATCTTAAGATAGCACACCAATTTGCATTTGACAACTATCAATTTCCAGATTTTTACTTTCAAAATAAAGAGAGGGAGTTCACCTCCCTCGATTAACCAAAAAATCACTAAATCCCCAACCAGCGAGAATTAAATGCGATTGGGTAAGAAAGCGATAGGGTTAACAGCACCCTTGCCAGATGGATGAACTTCAAAGTGACTATGAGGTCCAGTGCTGAAACCAGTGCTACCCATAGCCGCGATTGGCTGACCTTGTTGCACTCTTTGACCAGATTGCACCAAAATTCGGCTGTTATGTCCATAGCGAGTCAGGCTACCATCATCATGACGGATATCCACAACGTTACCGTAACCACCGCTGTTCCAGCCAGCTTTCTCCACTACACCAGCAGATGAAGCGTAAATAGGTGTGCCGGTTGAGTTAGCAATATCAATCCCCCTGTGCATTCTTCCCCAGCGCCAGCCATAACCAGATGTCAGAACTCCCTTAGCAGGCCAAATGTAGCCTGTGGTGGAAGAATTAGCTGGGAAACTGGGATTGTCTTCAGTGGTCTGAGGCAAGTGGATATCCACTGCGGCTATAGGTGGTAAAGCGGGAGAAACAGAAGTTCCTCGCAATTTTCCTAAAGAGTCAGAGGCACTAGTACGAGCAGGAGGTACTGTTAACTTAATGCCAGATGATTTGGGGGGAGAATTCCATCTAGCGCCAGTTTTGCTAGGCAGAAATTCTGGGTTAATTGGCTCGTTGGTGGGAGCGGATGCTGTTACCAGAGTCTTAAGCGGTTGATTGCTGTAGCTGGGCAATATTGCTTGAGGTACGGCAATCTGGATGGCATTCGCTTGAGATACTGTGAAGTTATTAGATGATTCAATAGCAACAGGTACAGACTGAATATTGTTTTCAGGGGCTGTAACAGCTACACCAGATTGTTGAGCGCGGTATTTATAACGCAATCTCTCAATTTCTGCTTGCAAGCTACGGATACGTTCATTACCTTTGGCTTTAGATACCTTTTGCACGGGTTTTTGTGAACCCTGCTTTTGGGAAAAAGCTCTTGGTAATGGAGCATCACCGCCTAAGCCGTAAGAGTTACTGGGAGTAGGTAAGGCTTTGGGAATAACAATAGGAATAGTCGGCTGCCCTTGGCTATCTGGGACTATTGGTGCAGGAACATTTATTCGGTTAGCAATAGTAGGATAATTAGTCTGTTCTTGCTCTTGTGTCACCACTGGGACTGGGATAGCCACGCTATTGGTAGCCGGAGTTTCAATCCCTTCTACCTGCTCATTTATTTTTGGGGCAGGAATTGTTACACTGGTATTGTTGGCAACAAATGATCTAGGGTTAAAACTAGGGTTATTTAAAGAAGAATTATCTACCTGGCTGGAGGCTTCTAATATCTTGTCGGCAGGAATAATTAACCTTTGATTAATTTGCAGTTGATTAGGATCACTCAGGTTGTTAGTTCTAACTAGCTCAGAAACTGAAGTACCATAACTGTTAGCAATTTCCGCTAAGGTGTCTCCGGGCTTCACTTGATATGTTGAAGCAGACAATTGTGCAACAACTTTTGTTGAGGCTGATGCAGGAACAGGTATTTGCTGTATCGTCGCACTTGTTTCTTTGTTCTGTTTCAACCGAGAAATCAGATCGGATTGTTGGAAATCAGTCAAGTTCTCCGATTGTTCTGGTACGGATCTATTAGCTACAGTGGTTGGCTGTGCTTCTTGAATACCAGTTTTTAATAAATCTTGAGTTTGTTCAGACCGTAAGTCTGCCAAACTATTTCTTAAGCGGATTGATTTTTCCTGTAAGCGATTCAGGGCAAATTCCTGCTGTGCTTTTAATTGGGCATCAACATTACCGCCGGCTAACTCGCCTGCTGACAAATTTTGGGTACTGCCAGTAACCTCTTCCACTGTAGACAACTTTGATGCTGTCTCAGGCTGTTGGTTATTTGTTGGTAATGTCGCCTGAATTGGGCTATAGCTTACTCCCGGCGCTAATTGTGAGTGGACAGAATTTCTGTCAACTGATTTGGCTGGGGAAATTACGTTGGATGCAGTGCCTTCGACGGCTGTGCTGTTGGTTGCAATTTGCCATTTAGCTTCAAGCCCAGGTACTTGTGAGACTACTGTTGGTTCCAATATCACTGGATTGCCTAACTCACCTGTGGGTGAGACGGTTGGGGCTTCCAGTTTAGTGGCGGCAAATTTCATCTCAGTCTCAGCAACAAATGGATTTGTTGAAGCTGCTTTTTGACTGCCAACAGGAGCCGCTGCTTGGGCTTGATCGCTTTGTCGAGTCACCAAAAGGCTGGTTGCCCCCATGGATATTGCCAAGCCAATCATGGCTGCCCGATGAGTCCGCGCCCGGCGAGTCATTTTGGGATTGATCTCATAATTTGTTTGCTCTACCGGGGCATCATCGCCGCTGGGGGTATTGTTCAACACAGCCTTATCTCTTTTTTTCAATGCTCGTTTCAAAGACGACCTCCTAATGATCACTAGCGTTTAACTGAATCTTGATTTTTAAGTTTGGATATTAATCCATGATTGATATCACATTAAACCATACATCAAGATCACATTCACCAGAGACACTTACGCAAGATTAACGTGCTTCTCTGATTTAAACAAGTTCCACACTTTTGTAAACCCTAAAGTTTTTGGTGCTGTCTTGTCTAAGTCACTCCTCACAACCTAGAAATTTTCACTGTTGAGATTCATCCTCAGTTATTTTGCTGCAAAAACACAGAACTAAACAAATATCATAACTTGGCTAGGTTTATTGTCTTCGTTAGCTCATGATCTGGGACAATTTCTACAATAGCAATGATCCCGCTGTAGACGTTTTCAAGATTTTTTGACTAAATCCGTTTTATCAATACGAGATTTTACTTTTATTCTTCCCTAAAAAACAACCGTATACAACATCCGCGATTTTTGCATGATTTTGTTGTATTTCTGGATACAATGTTGTCTGATTCATTGAGAGTCAAGGTGTTGGGGAGTTTTGGCTTTTTTGAGTCATAAGCTGAGAATTAACTAAAATCTATCCTTGTTGGTTAGATCACCCTGAAAATATCTATACAAATTTCTTATGTCATGTTAGCAGACTTTATCAGTATTTACCATGATTAATCTTTTATTTCTGTATTCTATGCAACATTGTTTTCAGGAGTTCTGGCATGGTTGATTCTGATCAATATGTTTCTATCACAGTTAATCCTAAATTTCTGTTGGTGAATATGAATTATTGTAAATAGCCTAACTGACGACGACACTCAAATAAACCTATGGCTACGCTGACTGAGAGGTTCAAGCTCCTCACACCGGGTTCATACATGGGAATATATAAGGTGGAGTCACAAGTGGAGAGAATGGGATCTGGTAATCCTGCTGTTTCACTGCCAAAGAGTAGCCAGTCATCTGGTTGAAATTCAAAATTAATGTAATTAAAATTACCACGAACGCTAAAACCTAAGCATCTACCTCCACGTTGTTTATGTACGTTTTGAAATGTTTCTATGGAATTATGATAATGGAATTTAACGTAAGGCCAATAATCTAACCCGGCTCGTTTGAGATAGCGATCGCTAATTTCAAATCCTAATGGACCAACTAGATGTAATTCCGTACCTGTAGCAGCACAAGTCCGGGCAATATTGCCAGTATTAGGAGGAATTTGTGGGTTGACTAAAACTATCTGGGGCATCTTTCTCAGCTCTAAATTGTATATTAGGAAATTTCTTACTGTCTAAAAATCTACCAAAATGTAGAGGCGATATATAGTTTTTTTTAATATGTACGAAGTATTTCCCTGTGATTATTTTTTTAAATCATTCAGGAGTTAGGAGTCAGGAGGGAAAGAAGGAGTAGGAATCAGGAAGAATGTTCTCGACTTTAAAAAATTGCCTCTTGCCTCTTGCCTTTTGCCTCTTGCCTCTTGCCTCTTGCCTCTTGCCTCTTGCCTCTTGCCTCTTGCCTCTTGCCTCTTGCCTCTTGCCTCTTGCCTTTTGCCTCTTGCCTCTTGCCTTTTGCCTCTTGCCTTTTGCCTCTTGCCTCTTGCCTTTTGCCTCTTGCCTCTTGCCTCTTGCCTCTTGCCTCTTGCCTCTTGCCTCTTGCCTATTACCTCACAGATGAACATAGTTTGCTTTCTAATTCGGTTTCCCGTTCTTGGGTGGCAATAATAGCTTGAGCAATTACACGCTGAATATCAATGCCTACTTTATGCAGTTGCAACCATTGTTGAGCTTCATTGCCTTCTCGCAGGATTTTTTGCAAGGGGGATAAGAAACAACTAAAGCCCTGTTGTTTGGCGATACTCCAAACTTCTTGATAGATTTGTGCTATCCAATCTCTAGCCAGGATACTGCTACCATCTTGCCATCGCTGTAATCTTGCATCCAGACTGTCAGTGGCGGCAGCCATTTCGTTGCTTCTGGTTAAGGTAATCAGTTCTTCGGGAGAAAACGGGCTTTGAGTTAAAGGATCAATACTGGGGTTGTCAATAATTTGGATTAACCGCGCTTCCAGCATTGCTGTCATCGCTAACAAGGCAATAGGATCTGTCACTAAATCACAAATTCGCAATTCTAACCGATTTAGATCATAAGGTCGGCGATCGCCATTTGGACGCACTGATGTCCACAAATGCCGGACATTTTGCATTGTTCCAGCCGCCAACTGTTCATTTACCCATTGAATATGATCAGCATGACTAGCAAATAAGGGAACATAATCAGGGGTTTGGGGAAATAGTCCCCAGCGAGTGGAATGATAACCTGTGGTTTTACTATCCAGGAAAGGAGAAGAGGCACTCATGGCTAAAAATAGAGGTGCTTCCATTCTGATGACCCGACAGGCACGCATTAATATTTCTGGGTCACTGATACCAATATTGATATGGACGCTGGCTGTAACTACCTTTGTGCCATAGGTTTGTTCAATGTAATCATGATAGGGATTCGTAGGGTCAGAACGCAAAAAGCTTTGGCTTCCTTGCAAAGATAATGTACTACCTGGTATCAAAGTATAATTATCTAAACCTTGGAGATAATTCCGCAACGTCTTTCTAGGACGCAATAAAGCACACAGCAAACTGTCATAATTGATAGATGGTTGAGTTATGTATTCCACATTCCGGCTATCCGGTTCACGCATAAATCCATCTAAGTTTGTAACAATTTTGTCCGATAGTCCCACAATGTCACCTTGATGCGTGCCAGTGTACATCTCAATCTCAAAGCCTTTTAATAAGACCATGTTATTCTCCAAAACTTCTTCTAATGTTCATAAATTGTATCTAATTAGACGATTTTTTGCATTTTTTGTGTACATTGTTTTACCCCTCCCTAACCCTTCCCTTATAAAGGGGAGGGAACTGGATTTTTATTGTTTCCCCCTTTTACAAGGGGTTTAGCAGTGTTGATATGTGTCAACTTAAGCTCAAATCCCTACCACATCTCTTTCCTAGTCTCTGACTAGGAATGCAGTTGATGAGGCTCTGCCTCTAATATCATTGAAGGCAGAGCCTTCTAGAATTCATTCCCAGTCAGAGACTGGGAACGAGACGACTTAAGTTCTTTGCGGGATAGATGTTTTACGTTAAGAATCAAACAATCAAGCCCTTTTGAGTATAAGTAGGTGAACACAATAAAACCAAACTGTGTAAAGAAACGTAAAATCGCCCAAACCCTCTTCACTCTTGCCTCTTGCCTCTTGCCTTTTGCCTTGCCATAACGACAATTTTCAACGCCAACCTACTTAATACTTTTCAAACACCCTCTAAGAGTAGACATAAAAAACCCCCAAATAAATTGCAATTGGGGGCGAAAATTGATTGAGGATTACAAGCGTGACGGGGTGAAAGTTTAGAAAATAAACATAAACATCAATTGCGGTGATTATTGTTGTAACGAACTCTTGTTCCCGCCCACAGTAACTTCTCCCGCAATGTTTGATAATATGAATTATTTGCCCGTAAGACAATAAACTTAGCGCGACAATCAGCCATTCGCACATCAACACGATGTCCTGGCCAAATAGAAGTAGATAAAACACCATCCATCCAGAGTTTGGTGCTTAAATCATAATCGCCCAAAGGCCAAATACTAACCACAGAACCAGGGGGTAAAACCAGAGGACGACTAGAAAGACTCATGGGACAAATGGGAGTGATAGTAATTGCTTCCATCCCATCATGGATAATTGGTCCGCTGGCAGAAACAGTATAACCAGTAGAACCTGTGGGAGTAGAAATAATTAACCCATCTCCCACATATTGATCTACTATTTCACCATCAATTTCCATTTCTAGAATTGAGGTGATCATTCTGTCAGCAGAAGCGGGTTTGACACAAAACTCATTTAAAGCCAAGTAACTTTCAGTCACGGGTTCTAAATTTGAGCCAGTTCCTTCATATACCGCTGCTTGTAACATCATCCGCCGTTGGATAGCATAACGATCTTCTAACAGCCTGTCCCAAACTATTTCTGGATCTTGAAACTCATCTACTGACTCGGTTAAAAACCCCAAATGTCCGCCTACATTGACTCCGAGAATGGGAATGCCGGCTGGAGCTAAATGCCTAGCGCCGGTTAAGACAGTACCATCACCACCGAGTACCAAAGCTAAATCAATTGGTTGATTAGCAGAGGCCAAAAAAACCGGATAGGGGTTATCTTTTGGTCCACTAGGTCCCATCAATACTTGGCACTGACGATTTTCTAGTTGTTTAGCACAGAGTTCAGCCCAGCGTTGACTCTGGGGATCTCGGGCTTTATAAGCAATGATTACCTGCTTGAGTTGCACTAACTATTACCACTTCAGAAGATTAAACTGCTCCATATCAACGGTATCGCGGTTGCGATAAATAGTCAGAACGATCGCTAAACCTACTGCTGCTTCTGCTGCTGCTACGGTAATCACGAAAACGGTAAAAACCTGACCCTTAATTAAGGTTGAATCCAGGAAGTTGGAAAATGCCATTAAATTTAGATTAACGGCATTTAGCAATAACTCAATTGACATGAGTACCCGCACTGCGTTCCGACTGGTAATTAAGCCATAAATCCCAATGCAAAACAAAGCTGCGGCTAGTAATAAAAAGTATTGGAGTTGCATGATTGTCAGTTGTCAAGGAATAGGCAAGAGGCAAAAGGCAAGAGGCAAGAGTTAAAAGGCAAAAGACAGAAGTTTTTTAACCTTGATATCTCTTTCCAGTTGCTATTCGGCATTTGTAGTGGTGCTACCAGTGGAGATGAGTTCTTTGGGACGTTCTGGTAGGGTTAAAATTGTTTGTTGTAGTTCAGTGGTTGGTACTTGGTCAGGGAGATATTCCCGACGCGCCAAAATAATTGCGCCTACCATCGCTATTAGCAAGAGGACGGAAGCTAATTCAAAGGGTAGCAAAAAGTCGCTGAAGAAATGCTCACCAATGACAACGATGGAATTTTGATTAACTACGGGATTAATTGTATAAGCCCAAGGTGTAGCTAATACCATTGTACTTAAAAGCGCAAATAGTCCAAAACTGACTATAGCTGTAAATACTTTTCTTAATCCAGCACTAGGTAATGGTGAAAAATCCTGTCTTTTGTTTACCAACATGATGGCGAACAGAATTAAAACGTTAATAGCACCAACATAAATTAGTATTTGTGCTGATGCGACAAAATCACCATTTAGCAATAGGTACATTCCCGCCATGCTGATGAATACACCTCCCAGCAAAAAGGCGGAATAAACAATGTTAGAGAATAACACTACACCGAGCGCTGTCCCAATCATCATTACACCAAGAATGCCAAGTGATACAGACTGTACTCCTTCTGCTAGATTCACTGTTTTTGTCCTTAGTCAGTTGTTAGTTGTCAGTTGTTGGTTGTCAGTTGTCAGTTGTCAGTTGTAAATTATCTTTGCTAATGACTAATGACTAATGACTAATAACTAATTATTTTTCTGTTTCTACTAGTAGTTCGTCAAATTTATTTTGACGGGTAATGATCGGAAAAAACTTCTGTTCTTCCCTCCCCTCCCCCCCCTACCTCCCCTACCTCCCCTACCTCCCCTACCTCCCCTACCTCCCCTACCCCCCCTGCTTGCCTTCACCCGTCATTTTCGGGTTGACAGACTACTAGGTCTTCTGGACGAGAACCTGCACGGGGGGCATCGGCGGGGACTCCGTGAGGGTCCATTACGCCTTTAGGTAGGTAAACAAGTTCGCGCAGTGGTGTCACCATTGGATCGTTTGTAACTTTATAGGGTAATCGTCCCAGGGCTACACTATCGTAATTAAGTTCATGGCGATCATAAGTGGCTAGTTCATATTCTTCTGTCATGGATAAACAGTTGGTGGGACAGTATTCCACACAGTTACCACAGAAGATACAAACTCCAAAATCAATACTGTAGTGTTTGAGCTTTTTCTTTTTAGTGCCTTTGTCCATTTCCCAGTCAACGACAGGAAGATTAATGGGACAAACACGCACACAGACTTCACAAGCAATACACTTGTCAAATTCATAGTGAATGCGACCGCGAAATCTTTCCCCAGGAATCAATTTTTCGTAGGGATATTGAACGGTAACAGGTCGCCGTCTCATGTGGTCAAAAGTAACAGATAATCCTTGACCAATATAACGACCTGCTTGGACTGCTTCTTTGGCGTAATCACCAACTTGTTTGAGGAATTTGAGCATTTTTGTGTCTCTCTCTTTACAATTTTGGATTTTGGATTTTGGATTTTAGATTTCAGATTCAATCCAAAATCTAAAATCTAAAATTGCCTTACCCACCGAAGGCGAAGGGAAAGGCTAGTTTGAAGGCGGCAGTTAATAGGAGATTTACCAAGCCTATTGGTAGGAGGAATTTCCATCCTAAGTCTAGCAATTGGTCAATCCGTACCCGTGGTACTGTCCAACGAATGAGGATGGCGAAAAATACTAGTAAGTAGGCTTTGATTACGGTCATGGTAATACCTATAACCGCTGTGACTACCTGAATTGCTGGGTCACTTTCGCTGACTCCTAACCAACCAGTGATCATCTCCAGGGGTATAGGACAATGCCAACCACCAAGGTACAAAATTGCTACTAGTAAGGCAGAAAGTACCAGGTTAATGTAGGAACTGAGGTAGAAGAGGGCGAATTTCATGCCTGAATATTCAGTTTGATACCCGGCAACTAGTTCTTCTTCTGCTTCTGGTAAGTCAAAGGGTAGGCGCTCGCATTCTGCTAGGGCGGCTATCCAAAAGATCACGAAACCTAATGGTTGTCGCCAAATATTCCAGCCGAGAATGCCAAAGTTAGATTGCTGATTAACGATGTCAACGGTACTAAGACTATTGGACATCATGGCGATCGCTAGTACACTCAATGCTAAGGGAATTTCATAACTGATGGACTGCGCTGCTGCCCGTAAACCTCCCAACAAGGCATATTTATTATTGGAGGCATAACCCGCCATTAATAAGCCAATGGGCTGAATACTCGATAATGCAATCCACAAGAATACGCCCATACCGACGTTAGCAATGATAATATTCTGTCCAAATGGCACAATTAAATAGGACAGAAATACTGGTAAAACGACAATAATTGGACCAATGGTAAATAGCCAAGGATCTGCTTTAGCGGGGATGATATCTTCTTTAAATACCAGCTTCAGACCATCTGCCACAGGCACTAACAATCCAAATGGTCCTTGGTATTCAGGACCAATCCGTTGCTGTGCTGCCGCAGAAATTTTCCGTTCTAGCCATGTGGCCACTAGGACACCTACTGTAGCCCCAATCAGCATCAATACCATTGGTAATGGCATCCATAGGGCTTTGGCCGCTCCTGGGGGTACGCCTAAGTCCTTGACAGATTGAATAAAAGTTCCTTGGAGGTCAATTCCTGGATTCATGTTTGCTGCTCTTTAAGTCAACGTGCTGATGAACTGTGAAGGATGAAATCAGTTATTCTAATTTTCATCTTTTGTCTTCAGCTTTAGTAATAATCTCTGCTGAGATGATGACCGATTGAAGTTCAATACATTTGCCAATTCATGAGTCTAGTATATCCTTGGATGGTTTTCACCATGAGACTCCACAAGACAACTTCTACTTATGGTTGGGATTGGGAATTGATGATTGGTGGGTGAGGAAATGGGCAAAAGTTTCCCCATTAAGTCGTTAAACAAGACAAATTAGCCGCTTCCCAGTTGGTAACGGTTGTCTATGGTCTACAAATTGTCTGATTTTCCCACACTGGCTGCTGTTGTCAAGTTGCCAATTTTAGCGGGTTTTGATTTTGGACGACAAGCCTCAATGGTAGATAGGACAGTTATCAATCTGCCCACTAGAGGACTTGAATTGAACATCCAAAATCTAGAGTTAATTTATTTGTTAGTTAACGTTGGTCAATGGGAGTGTGGGCGATTTCATGACGACCGTTATAAATTTGGGTAGGACGGAAAATCCGGTTTTCTACCAGTTGTTCTTTCCAGTGTGCTAACCAACCAGCTACACGAGCGATCGCAAATACTGGTGTAAACAAGTCTGTAGGAATTCCCATTTTCCTATACACTAAACCGGAATAAAAGTCAACATTAGGATAAATCCCTCTGTCACCCAGTTTTTCCGAAACTACCCGTTCCATTTCCACGGCTATTTCATAGTATTCGTCATAGCCAAATTTATCAAACAACTGCTCTGCCAAGCCTTGTAAGATTGTTGCGCGGGGATCTTTGACTTTGTAGACACGATGCCCAAAGCCCATAATTTTAGCTTTGCGTTTGAGAAGATCATCCACATAGGGGACAACATTCTCTACAGAACCAATTGCTTCCAACATCTGAATTACTTCTTCATTCGCCCCACCGTGCAATGGACCGCCTAAAGTACCCACCGCACTAGCAACGACAGCATAGGGATCAGTTAAAGTAGAAGCTGTGACTCTAGCACTAAATGTTGAAGCATTCATTGTATGTTCAACATGAAGAATTAAGCAGATATCAAATATTTTGGCTGCTAAAGGATCAGGTTCTTTCTCGTTGAGCATATACAGGAAGTTAGCCGCATAGCCTAAATCATCTCTAGGCTTAACCGGGTCATTACCTTCTCGCATTAACTGGAACGCTGCTACCATTGTGGGAATCGTCGCTATTAAACGAACAGCCGCAGTCCGAATATAGACCGGATTATGTAAATCCCGACGAGAATAGAATAAACCTAAAGCAGCAGCCGAGGCTTGAAGTGCATCCATCGGATGACCACTTTCAGGGAAGCATTTCATCATGTCCCGAATGCGGTATTTGATGCGCCTGTGGAAGAGAACTTCATGCTCAAATGCTTTTAGTTCTTCTTGATTTGGTAATTCACCCCAAATTAACAGATATGCAGTTTCTAGGAATGTACTTTTCTCGGCTAATTCCTCAATCCTGATACCACGATATTCTAGAATTCCTTTCTGCCCGTCTACATAACTAATGCTCGACTGGGCTGCGGGAATGCCTTCTAAACCAGGCTTGTATTCGCATACCGTCATGGCAACACCATTTACTTTGTAAAATATCTGCTCACACTAACCTACTAGAGACTATTTTCACCACAATAGTTGCAGATGTAACAACTATTACAGCAGGTACTTGGGTGATGTTAACCAAAACAGTTGACTACGACCCCAAGCTGAACCATCATCTGGTAGTTTTATTCCCATCATACCTGCTTTTTTGAGGATGAGGCTCTCTTTTGCTGCTCCCCACAGGAGAATTTCTGCCCAATGGCTTAAACTAGGCTCATGACCGACTAATGCTAGTTTGGTTTTTTGGGGATATTTTCTGGGTTGAAGCCATTCTTGCCACCAATTTTGAATATTACCATCAAAGCTCAGATGATCTGATGTTTCTAACTGGGAACTCAATCCAGCCGCAATGAGTATTTCTGCTGTTTGATAAGCGCGAACTAGGGGACTGGTAAGAATGAGATCAAAGTGTAATTCTAGCTTTGCTAATCTTTGAGCGACTTTCTCGGTTTTTTGTCGTCCTTCTGGGGTGAGTTGTCGTTCTTCGTCTTTTAGTTGCGGTTGATGTTCTTCGGCGATACCATGACGGATTAAGTATAGTTCCATGTTTTTAGCTTAAACAGTAGAAGCCTCTCACCTACCCAATAGGGAGGTGATGAGATGAATATGCGTAAGTGACGAATTGCCCAAAGAGCAAAATTAAGCGCAGCTTAATCAGTGTTGTTGGGCGATGTTAGCGCAGCGGCACGAAGTGCGGAATGAACACTTTCTTGATTTTTTTTTCAAATATTTGATATAATTTTCAACAGTAGGTGTAACTCAATTAAATGCACCAAAAGCAGCCTATCAAAAAAGTTAAAAATTATCTCAAAAAGTCCCTAGGGCATAGGGCTTTAAAGCTCGGTTAATGTCTTCATAGAAGAGTCGCCGAGAAGCCCACACTCACCTGTTCGCGCAAGCGTGCCGCAAGGCATAAGGGAGTGTGTGGAGTATGTCACCTAAAAGTGCGATCGCTAGAATCTCAAGTAATTGTCTGTGGTTTGGGAAGTGTAATAACTCACCTGTAGACACAATGAGGTGGAAATATGGATACTCAAAAACTTCTGAATTCTTATAAATCAGGAGAAAAGAATTTCCCAGGAATAAATCTGCACCAAGCTATGTTAGGACGTGCCGATTTGAGAGGCATAAATTTAGAAGCAGCAGATTTAAGCGGAGCGGATCTTACTCAAGCAAATTTGAGTGGGTGTAACCTCAGTAGAGCCAATCTCACTAATGCTGATTTAAGTAGAGCAAATTTAGAAAATGCCAACCTAAGTGAAGTTAACTTAATTGGTGCTGATTTAACTAGAGTCAACCTCAGAAAAACTAACCTGAGTGGTGCTGATTTGCGAACTGCAAATTTAACTTCAGCAAACTTAGTCGGCGCAAATCTCAACCAAGCAGAAGTGAGTGGTGCTGACTTTACAGGTGCTAATCTCCATCATGCCAATTTAATTGATAGTAATGTCAATGAAGCCGAATTAATGGGCGTTGATTTAACAACAACAATTATCACGGAATTGGAGAGAACTGGAGAAATTTTGCATATAGGTTTATCCCATAAATGGATAACTTGGGCTGGTAGTTGTTGATCTTTTAACAACTAAGTCGAGGTGATAGACGTACTGTATAGCTGAAGTATCAACAATAACGATAGGGATGACCTTGTCCCTATCGTTTATTATAAGTAATTGGACAAAAATATTTACAGTCATTGCGAGCGAAGGGAAGCAATCACAACCCTTGGAATTGCTTCATTTCACTTCGTTCCATATGGCTAACGCCACGCAACGCTTACGCAATAATATTGTGTAATTAATTCTGTCTCACTACTTAAAGAAAAGTAAAATCGCCCAAACCCTCTTCACTCTTGCCTCTTGCATGAGTGCCTCAAGCCTAGTGCCATAACGACAATTTTTAACGCCAACCTACTTATCCTGATTTTTTCTAAGGAATGTGAATTAAATAAGGTGCAAAAGTAGGGTGTGTTAGCGACAGCGTAACGCACCATTCCAGGTTACATCAGAATTGCAGGTTATTAAATTTGCGTTCCTAAGTAGGTGAACACAATAAAACCAATCTATGTAAAGAAAAGTAAAATCCCCCAAACCCTCTTCACTCTTGCCTTTTGCATGAGTGCCTCAAGCCTAGTGCCATAACGACGATTTTCAATGCTAACCTACTTAATTCACGATTGTTGACAAACACAGCAAATATATATTAACATTCAATTAAATGCTAATCAAATGTTAAGTCATGATCAATCTTTCAAAAGATATACATTCTTTAACAGAGTTTAAACGGAATACGACTGAGTTTTTACAGCGGATTAAGCAAACAAAACATCCTCTGGTTCTAACTGTCAATGGTAAAGCAGAATTAGTTGTTCAAGATGCCGAATCTTACCAGGAACTTTTAGATGCTGCTGAGTTGGTAGAAACATTAAAGGGAATTAAACTTGGTTTGGAACAGATGCAGGAAAGAAAGGGAAAAAAAGCAGAGGATTTTTTTAATGAACTATTTGATAAGTTAGATATTGACTAATGAATCAAAAATATCAAGTTGTCATCCAACCCGCAGCACAAAAAGCAATAGAGGAAGCATATTTTTGGTTTAGCAATGATTCTTCTCGTCAGGCTAGAAAGTGGTTGGAGGGATTATATAAAGTTATTTTATCACTAGAGATAATGCCTTTTCGTTGCTCTTTGGCATTTGAAAATGATTTTTTGGATCAAGAAATTCGACAGATTATTTATGGGAAAGGACGAAATATTTATCGGATTCTTTTTACTATTTTAGATGATACTGTTCAGATTGTTTTTGTAAGACACGCTGCTCAAAAACCAATAATTGATGAATTTGATGAGGATGAGTAATTTAGATTTAATGACTATTCATAATTCTTATGATCTCATGTTTGATGTTGCTCCAAAACCAGAACTGATAAAGCCCACATTCCGCACCCTTAACTGTCACAATCGGTTATTACGGAATTTACTTCATGAGAAAGGAGTAAAAAATTACCTTTGGCTCAAAAAAAATAGATTTTGGATAGAAAAATTGCTCAAATGTATTCTCAATAAGGAGCAATAAATATAACAATCATTCTTAAGTTAGGAATTGTCAAAAAATAAAAATAGGGTTAACAGTACAGTAATAAAGTGTTTGAACAGTTTATGGCTAACGCCACGCTACGCTATCGGCAACTATAATTTATCATTTGGCTAAATCTGTACTGAGAATTATCTGAAAATGAAATATTCAACTCATCATGGCGATCGCCTAACTTGTACAATGAAAGATAGATTGTTGCGAATTGTATAGTTAAGGATTATAGCTGTCATGACTGCCGCTGTTTTCATCGAAAATCTCAAAAAAAGCTACGGTAATCTAGTTGCAGTCCAGGATGTTTCCTTTCAAGTCCAACCTGGAGAAATTTTTGGGTTACTTGGACCCAACGGGGCTGGGAAAACGACCACTCTCCGGGCTTTATGTACGCTAACAACGCCTGATACTGGGAAAATTGAGGTTTCCGGCATTTCTGTCTTAAAGCACCCCAAGTTGGCTAGGCAAAAGCTGGGTTATGTAGCCCAAGAGGTAGCTTTGGATAAGGTGCTAACTGGACGGGAGTTACTACAATTACAAGCGGCACTGTATCATCTTCCTGGTGCGCTGATTAAACAGCGAATTAATACTATTTTGGATTTGCTGGGGTTACAAGAATACGCAGACAAAAAAACTGGCACTTATTCCGGTGGTTTACGCAAACGGCTAGATTTAGCGGCTGGTTTACTTCATGCCCCTGATGTGTTGGTATTAGATGAACCAACGGTAGGATTGGATATTGAAAGCCGGGTTGTAGTCTGGAATTTCCTGCGGCAATTACGGGCTGGGGGAACTACTGTGGTAATTACCAGTCATTATTTGGAAGAAGTTGATGCTTTAGCTGACAGGGTGGCAATTATTGATAGAGGTTTGGTTATTGCTAATGGTACACCTTCTCAGTTAAAAGATCAGGTGGGGGGCGATCGCATCACCTTAAGAATCCGTGAATTTTCACCTCTAGAAGAAGCCGAAACCGCCAAAAACCTGTTAGCAGCCTTACCTTTTGTTCAAGAAATCATCATCAACAGCGCCCAAGGTAACTCTCTAAATTTAGTAGTTACTCCGCAAAATGACGTTTTGATCACGATTCAACAGGCGTTAAATCATGCCAATTTACCAATTTTTGGCATCGCTCAATCTCGTCCTAGTTTAGATGATGTTTACCTAGCAGCCACCGGAAAAACCTTAATGGATGCGGAATTAGCCGCTGTAGCCAATCGTGATCCCAAAGCGGAGAAAAAGCAAAATATGAGATAGAGAAAATAGAGAAAATAGCCAGGGCTGTTTCATTCTAAACATAATCCGCCCGGAACTAAGTAGGTGAACACAATAAAACCAAACTGTGTAAAGAAACGTAAAATCGCCCAAAACCTCTTTACTCTTGCCTTTTGCCTCTTGCCCTGCCATAACGACAATTTTCAACGCCAACCTACTTAATAGGGTAGCGTGGCGTAACCCATAGTTCAGTTCTGGAAGAGACAATCCTACCGTATACTTGGCACAGGTAAGGTAGTATGGGAGAAAGTTAGAGGGTATTTGAAAAGTCTAATTTATTACTTGCAAGGGCAACTAGAAGTCGCGGCTACACAGACGAAACCCACCTTCGTGGGTTCAAAGACCTTGATTTTTCCTTAGTCCACGCAGGTGGACTTTGTTTGTGTAGTAGCGATTTCTAATCGCCGGAAACCTTTCAAACATCCTCTTATGGATTATGGAAACTTATGGTTATCCCATAAAACGAAAATAAACTGATTTTAATTATATTTACATTTACTTATGAAAAAGTTGCAAATTGACTTTAACCATCAAGCCATACATAATAGTCGAGAAGATGGCTATCTCAAATTTCAACTTAATCAACAAACTGGTGCTGTTTTATCCATTGCTCATACGCAGGAAGCAATTATTGTACCTGTGACATCGGTTACGGCTATTCCGAATATGCCTGCTTGTATATTAGGATTGATGAATTGGCGCAGTCATATAATTTGGGTAGTTGATTTACCGAAGATGTTTAATCTAGAATGTCTTGATCACCGGTTGCATCAGTATAATATTATTGTTATTCAAATAGAATCAATGATTTTAGGTTTAGTTGTCCAAGAAATTAAAGGTACAACCAAGTTTATTGCTGATGATATCCGTTCCCCTGTGGGACAAGTAGCATCTAGTTTAGTACCTTACTTATGTGGTTGTGTGGTACAACAAGAAGAAATTTTATTGGTATTAAATGCAGTACATATTTTAAGTTCAGATGTTTTTTGTATTAACTAATAATTAATACTCGAAAAAAGTGGTAATTTTTTATTTTATAGTTGTGGTGTGAGGAATATATGTTGAATAAGACTGATATCAAACAAAGTAGCAATTCTCAAAATAAAGCATCTTTAATTTCTCCAGCTAAAGTTGTTGATAATAGAGGAAAAAGTTCCAGCTATCAGAGGTTTTGGTATGAGGGATTAGAATATTTGCGACAATTTAATTTGAGTACCAAATCTATAATTTTGTCTATCGCTATTGGTACTTTACCAGTTTTGGGAATTGGTGCGATCGCTTATATGTTTGGTAGTAAGTTAATTACAAAGCAAATTATTACATCCCAAGAAAATACAGCAATTAATTTAAGTGATAAAGTTAATAACTTTATTGGACAACGCTATGGAGATATTCAGATCCTATCTAATATATCTTTTTCAAGTCCGATGAAAGCTCGCAAAAAAGCAGGAACAGAAAAATCTAGGCAAATATCGAAAGTTGATACCAGCACAATTAATATAGAAACAAAAGCCTCCTTAGATAGCTTGATCAAAAATAGTAATGTTTATGATAGTGTAGCCATATTTGATCTTAATGGACAAGTGATGATGCAATCATCAGGAGAATCTTTAACTCCAGAAAAAAAACTGACCTATTTTCAAGAGGTAATTAAACAGAATATTCCTATTATTAGTCAACCAGAAATAGTTAAAAATATCGGCACAGTGATTTACATAGCTGCACCAATTAAGGATGCAGTGGCGGGTAATACTATTGGTATAGTCAGAACCCGTTTGCCTATAAAGGCTTTAAAAAAAGTAATCAAAGGTTATATAGATGAGACTCATCAATATTATTTTTTAGATGCAACAGGAAAAATTTTAATTAGTTCTTATGAGGATGTATTAGATGAAAAATTGGTCAATATATATCCGAGTTTAACTAATGTTTTGAATGCAAAAAATATTGATACATTTACAGCCATTGCCAAAAATAATCAAAAACAGCAACTTATTAGTTACATACCATTTTCCCAAATATCAGGTTTACCGGATATTAAGTGGCAATTAATCGTAGAAAAAGATATAGCGATCGCATTTAAGCAACAAAGAGAATTTTTGACATTAACTGCTAGTACAACACCATTAATCGCATTATTAATGACGTTGCTTGTAGCTTGGTTAAGTCAGCGGATTAATGCTAAGATTGCTAATACATCCATTACAGAAGGTGAGGCAATTCAGGAGCAAATAAATCTAAGTGTATTTAACAAACAAGAAGATCAAGCAAGAGAAATTGAATGGTTAAAATTACTGCTAGAGGTAACTAGAAAAATTCGGCTAAATCTTCAGTCTGAAGCTATTTATCAAACAGCAATTTCTGAAGTTAGTCATATTCTAAAAACAGATAGAGTTATCATTTATAAACTCCACCGGAAAACTCAAGCTGTCAAAGTAATTGCTGAATCGGTAATTGATGATTGTCAAAAAATGCTCGGTGTATATAACAATGATTCCCACTGGCGAGAACTTGGCAAAAATCATCAATTTGAGGCCATATCAGACGTTGAACAAGAGGTAAATTTAACTAATAGTTATATCGAGTGGTTAAAGAAGTTTTCTGTACAAAGTAGTTTAACAGCACCAATTTTAAGTCATGGAGAAATTCAAGGATTCTTGATTGCTCATCATTGTCATCATCCTCATGTTTGGCAAGTTGAAGAAATTAATTTTTTAACCCAAATTGCTACCCAAGTCGGCTATGCTTTAGAACAATCTCATCTGTTAGTAGAGATTAGAAAATTGAAAGCTAATAGTCAAACAAATATTAATCAAGACTCTCTAGAACTTCAGAATTTTCAGGATAGTATTCAGCCAATTGTTAACCAAATTCAACAAGCTGTTAGTGAAGTAAATGGTTATTTAGAAAAATTCACCACAGAGGCAATCATAGAACCTGAAAAAATGCACCAAAGCTTAGAAACTATTGAAAATATGACCATTGCTATTCAATCTATCGCTGATATAGCACAGCAAGCTGCAATCATTGTTAATGATGCTAACCATACAGCTACTAAAACTGGAGCAGAGATGGATTTAACACTGCAAAATATTGGCTATGTCCAAGAAACGGTTGATGAAATAACTAAAAAAGTAAGACGTTTAGGGGACTCCTCTCAACAAATTTCTCGTGTGGTTTCCATAATTAATCAAATTTCCATGCAAACTAATTTATTAGCAATTAATGCGGGAATTGAAGCTGCAAGAGCCGGAGAAGAAGGTCAAGGTTTTGCAGTGGTAGCTGAAGAAGTTGGCGAATTAGCCGCCAGAAGTGCAGCCGCTACTCAAGAAATTGAGGAAATAATTGCCAAAATTCAACAAGAAACAGGTGAAGTATTAAAAACTATGTCAATGGGAACTAATCAAGTTACCCAAAGCAGCAATATTATTGAAAATGCCAAGCATAATTTACAACAAATCGTTGATGTATCTCAGCAAATATATACCTTAGTTCAGTCAATTTTAAGTTCTACTCAATCTCAAGTTCAAACATCACAAATTGTGAGTCAAACTATTAAAGATATTACCCTTGTATCAGCACGTAATATTCATAATTCGCGTCAAGTTTCCCAATCTTTACAAAAAGCAGTAGATATTTCTCAAGAGTTAAAAGATACTATTGAGACTTTCCCACCTAATTGATATTCTCATTTGTTCTGAATTAATAAATAATGACTAAGGACTAATGACTAATGACTAAAGATAAAGAATTGGAAATCCAGATGCAATTTCTGGAAGAAGCAACTGATTATCTCAATACTTTAGAAGGGGTATTACTGGAAATTGACATCAGCAAACGTATTGAATTAGAACATATCAACGCTGCAATGCGAGCCGCCCATTCTATTAAAGGTGGAGCAGCAATGATGGGATTTCGCGTATTAAGTGATTTAGCTCATAAATTGGAAGATGCCTTTAAAGTTTTAAAGACTCAAAAAGATTCTTTGGAACTTGATACTCATTTACAAAGTTTATTACTATCTAGTGTTGATTGGCTACGACAGATTGTTGAGTTACTGGCAAAGGGTAATAATCTGGATGATAGTTGGTTAAGAAAATTTTGTTATCCCGTTTTTGACGAACTTTATGAGCGTTTAGGTGAACCGACTCCAGAAAATATCACAACTTTGCTATCATCCGAAGATGATACAGAAATTATCCCTTTATTATTTGAAACTGAAGTTGAAGAGTATTTACAACACCTAGAAGCTAGATTAAAAAATAGTAATAAATCGGGATTAAGAGCAGAGTTGGTAATGATGGCAACTGAGTTAGGTGGGTTAGGAGAAATGCTGCAATTAACAGCTTTTACCCAACTATGTCAATCAGTTAGCCATTATTTAGAAACTTACCCTGATAGTTGTTTAGAAATTGCTAATTTAGCATTAAAAGCATGGCGACAATCTCAAAATTTAGTATTAAGTAATCAACGAGATAATTTACCAACTAGAATTGATTTTGGTGAAGTTATTCATGATCGTCCTCTGATTTTAGCAAATCAGCAAGATCATTTATTGTATAAATCAGCTATTTCTGATTTTGATTTATTAGAAAATGTTGAATTATCTCCAGAAAGTGCTGATAGAGTATCAACCTCAGAAAATATCCCCATAGATTATAAATATACTGAACGTAAAAGTGATATTAATTCACCGCCTAAAGAAAGGGAAAACCAGGAAAATACAGTTAGAGTTCCTAGTAAACATTTAGAAAAAATTAATGATTTATTTGGAGAAGTTATTATTCAACGTAATGGGTTAAATGTGCAAATGGAAAGATTACGTAAATTGGTGCGTAATCTCAGTCAAAGAGTCCAAATTCTTGATCAAGAAAATCAAGAACTGCGAACAGCTTACGCAAAAATAATAACTCATAATCATGGTAATCAAGAAGTAGAAAATAATTTTATAGAACAAGATAGCTATCAAAAATTGAATTTATTATCTCAAAATGTGATGGAAACTATTGTCCAAGTTGCAGAAGTTACCAGTGATATCCAATTAAGTGTGGACGATACAGACCAAATAGCAAGAAAACTAAATAAAACTTCTAAACAATTACAAAGACAATTAACCCAGGTGAGAATGCGTCCTTTTTCCGATTTAGTAGAACGTTTTCCTAGAGCTATTAGGGATTTAAACGTTGAGTATGGAAAAAATGTGCAATTAAAAATTGAGGGTGGAAATACTTTAATTGAAAGAGGTATTTTGGAGGCTTTAAATGAGCCTTTAATGCACTTGTTACGCAATGCTTTTGATCATGGAATTGAAGATCCTATTACTCGGAAAAAGCAAGGAAAAAGTGAACAAGGTTTGATTGAAATGAAAGCTGTCTACCATAGTAACCGCACGATTATTACTATTCGTGATGATGGTCAAGGTATTTCTTTAGAAAAAATTCGTCACCGCGCCTTAAAAATGGGTTTGGACGATTCTTTATTAGCGAGCGCTAGTGATGAAGATCTACTATCATTAATTTTTGAACCAGGATTTAGCACCTCAGAACAGGTAACAGCGTTGTCTGGTCGGGGTGTAGGCATGGATGTAGTCCGTAATAACCTGAAATTAGCGCGAGGAGATGTGAATGTTGACACCCAAGCTGGAGTGGGGACGAAGTTTACCCTATCAGTCCCATTTACCTTGTCAGTTGCGCGGGTTTTATTGGTTGAGAGCGATCGCTTGGTGTTAGCATTTTTTACAGACGTAATTGAGGAAATTTTCTTGCTAGAACAGGAACAAATCTTCTCCCAAAACGGGAAAGAATTTATTAACTGGCAAAACAATCAATTACCATTACTGCGTCTCAATAGTTACTTTGAATTTAATTGCTCCCGCTACAATAACCTGGAATTAGAAACTCTGCCGATCATTAATGCTATAAGTGTATTGATAGTCAAACATGATCATCAACAAGTCGCAGTTCAAGTAGAACGTTGCTGGGGTGAACAAGAAGTAGCTATTCGTCAAGTAGAAGGTAATATTCCCCTTCCCAGTGGTTTTAACAACTGTACAATTCTGGGTGATGGTCGAGTAGTTCCCCTCATTAACACTAATGATTTAATATCATGGATTACAAAAAATGAACGTCCCCACATCAGTAATAAATTACCAACAACAAGACTACAAACTGCATTCCTCAAACCGCCAAAAGTACCCACTATCAATCAACCTAGTCGCCAAAAAGGCATAATTTTGATTGTTGATGATTCCATTAATGTCCGTCGTTATCTAGCACTAACCCTGGAAAAAGGTGGATATCAAGTAGAACAGGCTAAAGATGGTCAAGAAGCTTTAGAAAAGCTAGAAAGTGGTTTGCAAGTCCAAGCAGTGATCTGTGATATTGAAATGCCTCGTATTGACGGTTATAGCTTTTTAGAGCGAATCAACAACAATACAGAGTTGAGAAATATTCCTGTCGCTATGTTAACCTCCCGTAGTAGTAGTAAGCATCGTCAGTTAGCTATGCAATTAGGAGCAAAAGCTTATTTTTCTAAACCGTACAATGAGCAAGAATTATTACGGACATTAGAAGAAATAATTTTCCAGATTGCAGAAACAACATTAATTCGTAATTCGTAATTTGGAATTCGGGCGTTGCTGAATCGAGGTATGAAATTTCCAAATTGAACCTTTAAAAATCTTACCTTTGCGTCTACTCTTCGAGATCACGAAGCGTGATTGCGCCTTTGCGTGAGACTAAAATTCATACCCTTAATCAGCAACGCCGGAATTCGTAATTCGTAAGTAGGTGAACACAATAAAACCAAACTGTGTAAAGAAACGTAAAATCGCCCAAACCCTCTTGCCTCTTGCCTTTTGCCTTGTCATAACGACAATTTTCAATGTTAACCTACTTAGAATACAACAAAGTAATTTTCAACTTGAACATTCTTGCTTTTTTTACACCAATGATTCAGTCCACACGAAGTTTATGGCATTTTGGACAAACGGTACTGGGTATTATATTCCGCCACCCCATTACTGGTACAAGTATTATTCCTATTTTACCTGATGGTCAGATTGTCCTCATTAGGAGAAAGGATGATGGTCGTTGGTCATTACCTGGTGGTATGGTGGATTGGGGAGAAGATGTTCCTCATGCAGTCCGTCGGGAATTGATAGAGGAAACAGGGTTAGAAGTAGTTAAAATCCGCCGTTTAGTGGGGGTTTACTCTTCACCAGATCGTGATCCTCGGATTCATTCTATCTGTATTACTGTTGAAGCTGAAGTTCAAGGAGAAATGGCAGTCAAAGATACTTTAGAAGTTATGGAAATTCAAGCTTTTCCTCCTAGTTCTTTGCCAAAACCAGATATGTCTCATGATCATTTTCGTCAGTTACAAGACTACTTAAATGGTTTAACAACACTTGCGTAAAAGATGGAAAATTTAAAATTCTGGGTTGGGAAATTAACTCTAAAGTCTATAATTGGAAATTGCACAACTTAGACACCTAAATTAGTAAGTTAAAATAAATGAATATTTTATTTCGTAACTCCCGAATAAAACTTAGTCAAGGGGTATTGTTTTGGCGTGAAGTTGGTACAGGAATACCCGTAGTTTTTCTACATGGTGCATGGAATGATGGTAGCGAATGGGTATCCACAATGGAATTATTAGCTGAAAACATCCATTGCTTTTCACCTGATTTGTTAGGTTTTGGTGAATCAGCAAATCCTAAAATTCACCATTCCATAGATTTACAAGTCGAGTGTTTAGCTGATTTTTTAAAAGCTTTAAAATTAGAAAAGGTCTATTTAGCTGGTAATTCTCTAGGAGGTTGGATTGCGGCTAGTTATGCTTTAAAATATCCAGAACAAATATCTGGCTTAATATTGTTATCACCAGAGGGTGTTGCAGCGGAAGATAAAAAAGAGGAATGGCAAAAAAAACGGCGGTTATTTAATTGTTCACCCTTAATAATTAAATTTTTACGCTTAATTATGCCTTTTATCAAATTGATTGGTTGGGAGGGAAAAATTGCTAGAGATTTAGAATTAAGACAAACATTGTTACAATCTTCCACAGCTTGTCAATTACTTTTTAATCGCCAGCAACCAGAAATAGCAGCAGAATTATTAGAAAAACGCTTACCGGAAATCAATGTTCCCTGTTTGATTTTGCAAGGTGGTCAAGATACACAATCTGCTATATCAAAAAGTAATACTTATGCCCGATTAATTCCCGAAGTTCAGTTACATAATATTGCTCATGGAGAAAGTAATTTACCAGAAACTTGTGCCAGTGTTGTCGCTGAAGCTATTTGGGATTTTATTAATCAGTAGTCAGGAGTCAGGAGTCAGGAGGAAGAAGGAAGAATTGGTAAGATTTTTGGGCGTTGCTGGTTAAGAGTATGATTTTGTTTCACGCAGAGGCGCTCCAGTCGCAGAGAGTAAGAGTTTGAAATCATTGATTTTTCAATTTCATACCCTAATTCAGCAACGCCGATTTTTGGAATAATTGAACGCAGATAAACGCAGATAAACGCAGATAAATACTAAATTGACTCTAAGTATCGGCGTAATTTACTACTAAACCAATCAATAACTGTGACTACTACTAATAGCACTAACATCATGGTTGTGGCTTTGGTATATTCAAAACCATCTATATAGCTTTTTAATTGAAATCCTATTCCCCCAGCACCAACTACTCCTAAAACTGAAGCAGCACGAATGTTATATTCAAACATCCATAGGGTATAACCTAATCCTAAAGGTAATATTTGCGGCAATATCCCATACTGAGCAATTTGTATTTTTGATGCTCCAATTACCTGTAAAGACTCTAAGGAATGATAATCTACTGATTCTATCGCTTGTTGATAAAATTTAGCAAGATAGCCAATAGTATATATTGATAATGCCAATGTTCCAGCGGGTGCGCCTAAACCTGTAGCAGCTACAAAGATTAAACCTAAGATAATTGAAGGTACGGAACGCACAGCATTTTGCAGTAAGTTTGCTATCCATCTTAACCATAAAGGGGCGATATTATTAGAACTGGCTATGGCAATTGGTAAGGATAAAACTGCACCTATGGATGTTCCCCAGACGGACATCTGCACGGTTTCAATTAATCCTTTAATGGCAATGTCTAAAACTTGCAAGTTGGGAGGAAATAACCGAGAAATGAAGTCTGTGATAAAAGGCCAGCTATCTTTTAATAATTTCAGATCAACTTTTAATCCTTGTAATGCCCAAGTGTAAACTCCTATCATTAATAGGAAGACAAGTGAAGGCATAAACCAAGGATAACGATGAAAAATTTGTGAATTAGAAAATTTTTTCATTTTTTAAATTACTCCATATAATTTTAATTATTTTATTTAGGGTTTGCTGATAGCGCAGCGTGGCGTTAGGGAACACCAAAAAATAAATTACCCAATTTTGTGGGATGGGCATCCTGCCTGTCCTTGATGATTAGCAGGCAAGATGCCCGCACCACAAGAAATTTTTGGGTATTTTTTTAATTGGAAGTCCCTTAGAGGATGTTTGAAACCCACATTCAGCATGAGTAAATATACTCAAAATATTTTCCCCAGCAGGTTATTTTGTCAAAAAAAGAATTTCATAAAACAGCTAAAACCCAATCATAATAACCACTTTATGCTTTTTGCCATACATGGAGGTATTCAATGAATTTAATCTCAAACCAACTAATTTATTGACATTATTCTCAATAAACTTGATTCTAACTTTAAGTATATCGGCGATGGCTACGCCGCGCCGAAGGCATCGCCCTAATATAGAATTGCGTGTCATTGTCTGAAAGCCTTGTTATCATTGGGTTATGGATAATTCCGAAAATTCAAAAAACACCTGCTGAATGTGGGTTTTCAGCAAACCCTATTTAGATAAGTAGGTGAACACAATAAAACCAAACTGTGTAAAGAAACGTAAAATCGCCCAAAACCTCTTCACTCTTGCCTCTTGCCTCTTGCCTTTTGCCTTGCCATAACGACAATTTTCAACGCCAACCTACTTAGTTGATAAAAATCGCTGTTGTAAATTTTCACATTTGCCATCATAAACTACTTTTCCATTATCTAAAATAATCGCTCTTTGAGCGTATTCTTTAGCTAGAGCTAAGTCATGTAAAACGGTAATTATAGTTAATCCTTGTTGATGCAATTCTGATAAAGTTGCCATGACTTGTTGTGAGGCTACCACATCTAAACCTGTGGTGGGTTCATCGGCTAAAAGTATTTGTGGAGATTGCATTAATGCTCTAGCGATCGCTACTTTTTGTTGTTGTCCACCGCTTAATTTACTAGTTTTTTGATATGCTTGTTCTTGCAAACCTAGTTGTGTTAATAATTCTAAGGCTAATGGGCGATCGCGTTGCCCAAATCCCCATAAAGTTTGCCTCGTTTTTCTCACCCCCAACCTGCCACACAAAACATTATCAATTGCTGATAATTGGCGAATTAACCCCCCTCCCTGAAATAGCATTCCCACATCTCGACGGATTTGCGGTAAGTTTTGCTCACTTACAGACACACCATTAATTTTAATTTCCCCCTTAATCAAGGGAACTAAACCCACAAGTGATTTTAATAATGTTGATTTACCTGCCCCATTCAATCCTAGCAAGACTACAAATTCACCTTGATCAATTTGGCAATTAATATTATTTAAAATTGGTCGCTGTAGAGATGAAATATAACCTGTTTGCAAATGACAACATTCAATAAAATTCACGTTACTTGTGGATAAATGATAATTTGTAATTACTTGAGAGTCAAGAGTCATAGCTAGTTTTGTGAAAGTTTCATCAAAAAATCATAATTTCGTCAGAATTAAGAATTTTATTGGCAATATTCCTAATTCCTAATTCTTAATGCTGACCTCTAAAGTATTATTCCATTCCCGCATTTTTTAGTGCTTCTCGCACTGGTTGAAGATGACGATTATGATCAACTCTTACCAATTCTGTGGAATTATATAAACTGCTTAGTAATTGATTATTTTCTGATTTATTTAACTTCAACAAAGCATTAATTAGCTTTTCTCTTGTAACAACTGGAACATCATCATCAATGGCAATACCATGAGCCGGAACACCGGAAATTTTATGTAATATCCTGACTTTATCTCTATTTTCAGCCGCCAAATAGGGAGGGAAAAGAGCATATTCTGAGACTACAGCTACATCCGCTTGACCTCTAATTACAGCATCTAAAGCTTTACTATAATTTCCACCATAACTAACTTTACCAAAGAAGCTTTCCAAGCGATCGCGGTTAGGCACGAAACCCTGTTTTACTAACTCACTCACTGGAAAAAGAAACCCGGAACCAGATGTAGGAGAAGTAAAAGCAATAGTTTTTCCTCTGAGTTGTTCTAAAGTTGCTTTTGGAGAATTTTTACTTTTCAATTGGCTGTTACTAGGAACAACAAAAATAGAATTATAAGTATATCTACCAGAGTAATTTTTGCGAACTTCTGCCAAATATAACCGAGAATTTGCTAATTGTTCAGCCTTTAAAGCCGGACGACTACTTAAAAATGCTACATCAGCCCGATTCGCTCTTAAAGCTTCTACTGCGGCTGTCTCATCACCTACTTGCGCTTTAACGGGTATGCCTAATTCCTTAGACAAAAAGGCAGCTACATTATTAGCTTTATTTTGCAAGTCAGTAGAATCAGAGCGAGTGGGAAAAACTATAGTTAAAGGGTTGATTTTCTGAGCAATTAAGCGTGGTGCTGGTTGATTTTGCAAAGGGTTAGCTATGGCTAGATGCGGAGAATCCAAACCGCTCAACACTATTCCTGTCAATGCTAACAATCCGCCACCAACACCCCAAAAGCTTTTTTTACCCACTACCATTTTTTTACCCCACTAAGAATTATGTTCAATACTTTTGCAAATTACTTGCAATTAACTCCATCAAAAACTATAAACTTTTTAAGAATAAAAGTCAATAAGCAAAATTTTTTTACCCTGACTTTCCGTACTTCATTATGTAATATGCGTAAGGTTCTAAAATCTCATTAACAATAGTTAAATAAATAACACAAATTACCAATAAACTTAAGTATTAATATATAGTATAATGGCTATTAGAGACTTCCAATTAAAAAAATATCCCAAAATTTCTTGTGGTGCGGGCATCTTGCCCGCTAATAATACGAGGACACGTGAGTTAGGAGTTCGGAGTTTCTCCTTCGGAGACGCTACGCGAACGGAGTTATGATTTTTTCAACGAGAGAATAAGGGCTTGAGACTCCTACGTGGGGTGAGTTTTCCACAAATTATCGTTATGTCGAACTCACGTGAGGACCGGCAAGACTTGTACTGAGCTTGTCGTTAGCGTAGCGTGGCGTTAGCCATAGTATGCCCATCATCCCACATCCCACAAGATTGGATAGCTTCGCTATCGCACAACTATAATCTAATAATATGCTCTTAGTTTTATCCTAGATGCTATTTATCAGATAGATTATTCATAATGGCTATATGATAAGCTTGAATTATATAAAATTAATAATACTTTTGATATTTATAAGTTTTAGCAATTGCCTTTAGATTTTCTTAATAATTAATTGATAATCTTTTCTATTTATCAACGAGGTTGCTATAAGTAGGTTAGCATTGAAAATCGTCGTTATGGCAAGGCAAGAGGCAATCATGCAAGAGTGAAGAGGGTTTGGGCGATTTTACTTTTCTTTACATAGATTGGTTTTATTGTGTTCACCTACTCAGAAATGATCTAATTTGAGCGATCGCCAAAATTACCTAGAGGCAGAGCCTCATCAACTGCATTCCTAGTCAGAGACTAGGAACGAGATGTGGTAGGGATTTGAGCTTAAGTTGACACCAATGAAGCTCTTGCTTTACCCCTACAAATATAGGTTTTTCCTGATTGTTCACAACCGCAGATGCCCGTATCCGTCTTAAGCGTCTTTATCCACAAATAGAAAAATGACAGACCACTAGGGTAATATTATCAATCGCCCAAGTATCATCACCCGTATTGGTAAAATTAGTTTGTTGCCAACGGAATTGAGTATGATCAGTTTTAGCTGCATCGGGTAAAGCGATCGCTTGGGGAGTCCAATTAGTGTATTTAGTGGCGTAATTACTAGCTAATAAGGTGGTTAAAGTCGTCCAAGTTTGACCGCCATTGGTGGAATAGGAAACTAACACATCTTCCCCTGCTTCTGGTGCATCTCCTGTGGTTGATATTACATCTTCATCACCATAGGTAGAGCCTTCGTAACTGAAAGGATTTCCCGCTGTATATTTTTGTCCAAAAACAAAGTCAAACTGTAACGCTTTTGTGTCAGTGGTATTTAAAGATTGGGTAGTAGCATAACGCTGATTTGTTTGATTTAGCTTAGAAAGATAGGTTTGGTAAGTATTAGCATAGTCATCACCCCAAGTCCCTCTTTCTTGACGGAGAAAGTCACCTGCACCATCGCCGTTGTAGTCTCCTACAATATCCGGTAATGATATTTACGCCTGGATCAGACCGTAAAGAATCTTGATAGGGATCTCCATTAAAATCCCCTGTTTGAATTATAGCTGAAAAGTCATTAGCAACAGAGGACGGGTAATTAGTATTTACAGTATTAAAAGTACCATCACCTTGAGAAAGATAAGTCGTAACTAATTGGTTATCATAACTCCATTGGAATTTTTGTTGACGAAGAAAATCTGTTTTACCATCACCATTAAAGTCTCCCGTAATCAAGTTAGCAAAGGAATCTTTTAATAGAGATAGAGATACATCTGGCAGAGGAGTGACAATTGCAAAGGGTTTACCAGTAAAATAAAGGGCTTCGCCATTACCGATGGTAGTTCCATTATCTTTTTGTGCTTTTAATACGTCTGCACCTTTGATATCCGCCCATACATTATTGGAGTTGGTGACTACACCAACATTATCAATTGCCCAATTATCTAGGACATAACTAGGTTGTGACCATTTAAACCGAGTAGATTGAGTTTGCGCTTTCGTCGGTAAGTCTATAACGACATTATGCCAGTTTCCGCCCTCTGACTTAGAAGTAAAGCTATCCAACAATACCCAGGTATTGCCATTATCAATAGAATATTCCAGTTTAATGGCCTTATTGTCGTCTACAGTATCTCCATTGGTTGAACCATTGGCAACTGACTGAACACCACTTACGTTATTAATGGTGCTGTTACCACCTAAAATTAAACTAAAACTTAGGTTTCCACCTTGACTAAGATCATAAGGCTGTGAAATGGCATAGCGATCGCCTGTGGTATTGAAAAATTCTAACGCTCCATCTGCATCAGTATTAAGAAAGCTAGTCCCGATTTTACCACCACTAACTTTCCAATCTGTCTCTACTTGAGCATCGGTAAATAAAGCAGAAGTAGGAATAATTTGATTACTTACTCCAGTATAATTCCATTGCAGTTGAGGTGTGCTAACTCCATTTAAACTTTGTGCATCTAATTCAACTTTATAGAGTTTTCCAGCTACTAAATCAATGGTATTTGTACCTGATTGGGTAGTAGGAGTGAAAACACTGCTATAGTCATTTTTGTAAGCTACAAGTTTACTACTCCAAGAATTTACTTGAGATTGATCAGGAGATACAACACCTCGAAAATAACCATTGTTGTGATTAGAACTTTGATCCACAATGGTTTTTAATCCTTGAGGATGATCACCTGCTAAATTAATATTATTAAAAGTTTCAACTTTTAAGCCTTGGGTAAATCCGCTTGCATAATTAGCGATCGCTCTTTCAGGAGATAACCCCACATTATAGAGGGCTACTTCATCAATTACGCCATTAAAATAATTACCATCACCCGTAAGCCTCACAGTATCGGATAAACGGGTATCTTGTTTCATGTAACCAATACCAATATCCTCACTATGGACAGGTATGCTGGTAAAGTTGGTGGTGACAGTCCCAAATGATGCCCCATTGAGATAACCTGTTAAGTTACCTTGATCAAAACTCAAGACAACGTGATATTTATTGTCTTTAACTACTTGAGTCGCTAACCATTCTCCTGCATTTCCAGACCATGCACTGAGTTTTAATTGATCACCATCGAGATAAATATTGAGACCACTTCCTGTGCCACCTTCTTCATAGATAACCTGTTTACCTGTGAGATCATCGGCTTTAAACCAAAGTTCAATACTCCGGGCGGTGGTGGCTAGAAGGTTAATATTATTATGATCGGGAATAGCAATTCCATCATTAACACCGTCAAATTTAACTCCTGTACTCCCAGCCACTAAACCAGGATTATTGAGAGTAGGACTACCTAAGTAGGTAAACAAAATAAAAATGAGGGGTATTGCATTTTTTAAAATGGCTGAAACTCAATCAGAATCTCGCATTGAGACAACTTTACATACCGTTATATACCTTTAAATTTTTCTGTTTACCTACTTACATTTCGTGCATTAAGATTGTCAAGGTGATTGATGGTGAAATATTGAAGGCGGTTAAAACCGCCCGTGCCGTTTTTCATCCCCTGTCTAAAGCACGAAAGACGGAACTTCGTTCCTGTTTCTCAGGGGCTTTCAAACTTTCCGATCTATCCCGTAAACTTGAGAACCGGAAATTTGTTGTTGGGAAGCACTGCAACCGCTTAAGGCTTTCCATAGACCTGTATTCCGATCTACGACATAAGATAATACAGCTTTTTTAGACATGGAATTTTATGTGGATTATCCACAGACTAGAAGGTATAAAAATTGTAAAATATCCTTTTAGCATAGATACAAGAATTTAAGAATTACTCAATTATTCTTAACGCCCCTTCTGATTAATGAAGGGGATATGGGGTTTTTACTTACATCCTAAAGATTGACGAGTATCTACACCAGTTTTAGAATTTACACCACTGGCATTAACACAGAGCTTTTTCACCTGTAGCATATCTAAAATTGCATTGGTAAAATCAGCACCAGTGACATCAACTGCATCAAAAGTAGAACGCAACATCATCGCCTCTGTAAAAACTGCATCACTTAAATCGGCATCTTTGAATCTTGATAAATAAGCAATTCCTTGACTAAAATCCACACCATGAAAATTTACAGTATCCAATAAAACACCGTTAAATACAGCACCACGTAAATCAGCAGTGCTAAAATTAGTATTTTCTAATTTCACGCTTGTAAACTCAATCCCAATTAAACTTTGTCCAGAAAAGTCCTTCCCCCCGACTCCCTTATTTACAAGAGAATTAGTAACACTAGAAGAACTTGCTGCTTGCGCTGATAAGGGAAACACAAACAACACTAGAGCTAAAATCACACTAGCCAAGATTGAGCGATACTTCATAATTTTTGCTTAATAAATCTCAACAATTCCACCATTAATCATTAAACCGCAGGAAGGATGCAGAAGTGATTTTCTGCTAAATTAACAACGATCTCGTAGGATAGATAAATGTTGAGATGCGATCGCACGTAAACGTCAATATAAATAACTACCTGTGGCTAATCAAGAAAATATTACCTCGTTGCCAGTTGCTCATGGGGAAACCCCCCAAAATTTCCCTGCTTCCCAATCTCTGACACGAACCCCTTTATATCAAATGAGTGTAGAACTCAAAGCCAGATTTACCAGCTTTGGGGGCTGGGAAATGCCCATACAATATAGCAGTATCACCCAAGAACACCATGCCGTTAGGAATACCGCTGGAATGTTCGATATTTCTCACATGGGCAAATTTACCCTCCAAGGTAAAAACCTGATTTCCCAACTGGAGTATTTAGTTCCCTCCGATTTAAGTCGGTTACAACCTGGACAAGCACAATATACCGTATTGCTTAACCCCCAAGGCGGAATCATTGACGACATCATTATTTATTACCAAGATATAGACAGCACTGGTACGCAAAATTTAGTCATCATCGTCAACGCCTCAACTACCGACAAAGACAAAAAATGGCTATTGGCACATCTTGATCTTGATGTAGTCCAATTTCAAGACCTATCACGGGATAAAATCTTAATTGCCGTTCAAGGACCAACAGCAACTCATCATCTGCAATCCCTAGTCACAACAGACTTATCACCCATTAAGGCTTTTGGGCATTTAGAAACGACCATTTTTGGCAAACACGCATTCCTCGCCCGCACAGGTTACACTGGCGAAGATGGTTTTGAAGTGATGGTGGATGCCTCCGTTGGGATAGATTTGTGGCAAAGTTTATATAATGCTGGTGTTATTCCCTGCGGACTTGGTTGTAGAGATACCCTTCGCTTAGAAGCTGCAATGGCACTTTATGGGCAAGATATTGACGATACCACCACACCGCTAGAAGCTGGCTTAGGTTGGTTGGTACATTTAGATACCAAAAGTGATTTTATTGGCAGAGAGGTTTTAATCCAGCAGCAAGCCCAAGGAATATCTCGTAAACTGGTCGGTTTGCAAACACAAGGACGCAATATTCCTCGTCATGGCTACCCCGTATTATCATCTAAACAAGTCGTAGGAGAAGTGACAAGTGGTACTATCTCCCTGACACTCGGTTATCCCATAGCCTTAGCTTACGTTCCCACCCAATTAGCAAAGCTTAAGCAGCAGCTAGATGTGGAAATTCGCGGTAAAGCTTACCCTGCGGTGGTTGTGAAACGCCCATTTTATCGCTCAAAGAATCGTGTTATTAACTGATAATCTTTGAGGTTTTTGAGGAATAATGTCTTTTAGGTTACTCTTGTAACACTATTTTTTTAACGTGGAAGAGAAAGTGATATGTCTTTAGAATATCCCCAGGATTTTCGCTACTTAGATTCCCATGAATATGTTCGTTTAGATGGAGAAATTGCCACTATTGGTATTACTGCGTTTGCTATAGAACAATTAGGTGATATTGTCTTTTTGGAACTGCCAGATATTGGTGATGTTATTACCAAGGGAGAGACATTTGGTTCTATTGAATCCGTGAAGGCTGTTGAAGACTTGAATTCACCTGTTACTGGTACAGTTGTAGAACGCAATGAAGCTTTAATAAATGATCCAGAACAAGTAACTGAAGATCCTTACGGTGAGGGTTGGTTCTTAAAAGTTCGTATCAATGACCCTGATGAAGTGAATGAGGATACATTAACAGCAGATGAATATAGTGCTTTGGTAGAGGGTGTGTAAATAAGTTCATTTACACATTCCCGAAAATGAAAAGAAAGGCTATCAATTAAACTATATCTCAGCTTTTTTGGCAACTTGAAAGGCTGAGATATAGGCGATTTGTATATTTCCTCCATAGTTATTTTCAATCTTTCTTCGTAATTCTGTAAATAAACAATTTCTAGTTTCTATATCTAGTTTTAAGTATGGAGTGTAAGTGCTTAAAAGTAATATAAAGTCATCCATACAATAATTAGCCTTACAGACAACTTGTTCGGAAACTAAATTTTTGAATTTACCTGAGTCAATAGCTTTTTGTCCTAAAGACTGTACTATCTCTTTTTGAGTTTCTATATCTTCATATCTATCCAAGGTTGGAGCATATTTTTGATAAATTTCTCGGAAACTTTGATATATTTCATATTCTGGTTGTGGTATCATATTCCACAGCAAAATTAAAGACCCATCATTCTGTAAAGCTTGATTAATCTTGAGATTACCAAATTCAGGATTAATCCAATGGTAAGAAGTTGCTGCTAAAACAGCATCAAATTTTCCAGGTTCTAGTTCCCATTCTTCAAAGGTTGTCTGATGTATTTCTACCTGTGGATACATTTCACAGTTTTTTCTTGCTAAATTACAAGCTGCTAAATTTGGTTCTAGACAGATCATAGAAAAACCTAATTGAGCAAATGCTAAAGTTGCATTTCCTGGTCCACAACCTAATTCTAGAATATTAGCTTTGCTGGAAAGTTGGGCTGCTTGTACAGCACCATTAATAATTTCTTGTGGATAGCGAGGTCTGAATTTATTATAAGTTTCTGCTACATGAGAATACCAGTTTTTTCTGGTTTCTAAGTCTTGAGAATATAAGTTTTTAAGTATTTCTAGTTCTTTCATGATTGATCCTTAATTCCCTAAAGCTATCACAGCATTTTGTCCACCAAAACCAAAGCTAAAACATAGGACTTGCTGAATTTTACTTTCTTGTGCTGAAGGGATGAAGTTTAAATTAAATTCTGGTTGCTGAAGTCCTACGCAGGGGGGCAAAATTTGCTGTTGCAATGCCATGAGTGAAAAGGCTACACCTAAAGCTCCTGATGCTCCTAATGTATGACCTGTGCTACCTTTGGTGGAACTAATCGCTAATTTTGGTGAAAATAAGTGTTGAATAATTTTACTTTCTATCCGGTCATTTAACTGGGTGGCTGTACCATGAGTGTGAATATAGTCTATGTCTGTGAGTGAAATATGACTACGTTCTAAACATTGCTTAATGGCTATGATGGCACTTTTACCTAATGGTTCTGGTGAGTTTCCATGATATGCGTCTGCTGTCAAGCCAAAACCTAATATTTCTCCATAAATTTTAGCTTGTCGTTGGGCTGCTAACTCCGCAGATTCAAGAATCAAAATAGCACCACCTTCACCTAGTACCAAGCCTTCTCGCTGTAAGTCAAAGGGATAAGCACCTGTTTTGGCTAAAGCCCCCATTTGCCTAAATCCGGCAATTGTTAGGGGGGTTATGGGTGCTTCTATTGCCCCTGTAATTACTCGTTGGTATTGCCCGGTTTTAATTAACATTGTAGCCTGAGCGATCGCCCAAATTCCCGTTGCACAAGCAGCCATTGGTGCTAAAACTGCTGCTGTTGAGCCTATTTTTTGGGCTATAGCGATCGCATTCATTTGCGGTAGAGTATTTAACCAATTGTCTAAGTTTGATTCTGCCTCTTCCTGATACATCTGTCGTGCCATGATCTCCCAAGATGCTTGATAACCCCGACTAGAACCAATTACTACAGCACAATCAAACAAAGGTGCTACCAATTCGGCATCTTGTAGGGCTGAATTAACAACTATTTCTGCGAGTGTATTTAATAAAGAGGGTTTTTCAGCAATTAATCCCAGGGGAAATATTCCCAATTCTGGAAATATTTGATGTAATTTAATCCCCGTTTTTCCTAATAATAAATTTTGCCAACTATCTTCTAAGCTTTTACCTAAAGCAGAAACTAAACCAATCCCAGTAACAACAACTTTAACCAATTTTAGATTTTATATAATAACTGAGGAGTCAGGAGGTAGGGGCGCAGGGCCTGCGCCCTTTCTCAGGAGTCAGAAGTCAGAAGTCAGAATACTTATAAAATCACAAATCAACAACTGACAACTGACCACTAACTACTGAGGAATTTTCAGATTTTCTGCACCTTTCGTGACTTTAGCAGACTCAATGCGATCGCCTTGCTGGATTTTGTTAACTACCTCAAAACCTTTAGTAACATTACCAAACACGGCATAGTTACCATCCAAGAACGATAAATCTGCTAAAGCAAAGTAAAATTGAGAAGAAGCAGAATCCGGGGATTGTGATCTAGCCATAGCGATCGCTCCTTGCTTGTGCTGTAACACAGGCTTCTCAGTAATAGTCTTACTGTAAATAGGATCTTTTGCGCCTTTTGGTTTAATTTCTAACGGTATCCGACGCTCATTTCCAGTTTGAGGATCAATATAACCACCGGTTCCCAATCTACTTTCGGGAAATTTGGGGTCTTTACCTTGTGGATCTCCACCTTGAACTACAAAAGGCTGAGGTTCGCGCACAACACGATGGAATACTAAACCGTCATAAACACCTTTTTGTACCAAATCCACAAAATTACCGCCAGTAATTGGTGCATTTGTCCCATCTATTTCAATCTCAATTTGTGTGGGATTAACTACTTCTCCACGCTTCACCGTCATCACCACCGTAGCCTTACCTTCAAGACGTGGTAAACCTTTGATTCCAGGAACACTCTCGCTAATAGTTTCTGATACTGTTTTTGCACTAGTAGTCGTGTCTGAGGTAGCTGTTGCAGTTGGGGATGCACTAGACGATGTTGTATTACTCGCACATCCTCCCAAAGTTAAAGCGCCAATCATCAATAGAACTACAAAAAATTGTGGAAATTTAAACCGCATTGTTAGTGACTGCATTAATCAAAATATCTTAATTTGTTCTTGCCCATTCCTGAAGTTTGGATTTTAAATTGTGAAAATAACTTGACCTCAGATCCCCGACTTCTCTAAGAAGTCGGGGATCTGATTCTTATTGTTCACCAATCCAAAATCCAAAATTCCTAGAGTCCTTCTAAAGATACTCCTAAAAAACGAGCTAATTCCGCACCTTGGGTTTCCAAATCTGCCAAAGATAAGGGTTGACCTACTCGTGTAAGGGGAATATCCCGTCTACCTTTAACCCGAAGATATAAAGCGCGTTGAGGATTCAGACCTTCCTTAATCAAAATCTTGACAGATTGTACATCTGAAATCCTGCCGTCAATTTGGATTTGACGATTTTTTCCGGGAAACCCCCAACGAAAGATTTTTAATGTCCCCGTTTCCCGATTGAACTCATTATAACCACCACCTAAATCCCATAGAACTACAAGCCACAGATATGTAGCTAATAGCAAGCCAGCAGCACCATATAGTCCCATCACCAATCCTTGAGGGACAAATATTAGTTGTGTTGCATCAGTAACTATGAGTAAATTAACTTTGAGATAACTAGAAATACTAGCTAAGAAAAAACCACTGGCTCCCATAGTCACAATACTTGCCCACCAGTAGTTACTAAACCGACGTGAACCAAGAACCTTTTGAGAGAGGATGTTCTCGCTTTTATTAATTGTTGTTGATACGGTCATTAAACTACCTTGGACTATCTTTCTCAAGTCTGCCACTGAAGCAGTCTGGATTGCAAGTTATCGAAGAGATGACAATGAATTTTATCCTCAACTTGCAGGATTTCAGGGCGCAGGCCATTCAGAGAATTTAGGGCGCAGGCCATTCAGAGAATTTAGGGCGCAGGCCATTCAGAGAATTTAGGGCGCAGGCCATTCAGAGAATTTAGGGCGCAGGCCATTCAGAGAATTTAGGGCGCAGGCCATTCAGAGAATTTAGGGCGCAGGCCCTGCGCCCCTACGAAGATTTATGAGAAAATCTGTGTCAAATTGTTAAAATTCTGATATTGATAGAAAATATTTAACTTCCTGTTCTATATCCAGCCCAAATTCTGACTAATGTGATAAGTTAAGAATCATTACGTTACCAAAACCTAGATTGCTGGTTAACGGTAGCCGATCATGTCATAATTTATGAGAAATGATCACTTTGTCAAGCAATCAGTTCTCACAATCTTAGCGTCTGTAAAGCTGCTAGGATTGAAAAAAAACGTTGAATTCCTCACGGCAGATGATATAAATCAGTAAACTTGCTGAAACACTGCTTAAAAAACGTTGAAATTTTAGTAAAAACGAGGATTTTAGTAAATGACCATCGCAGTTGGACGCGCCCCCAGTAGAGGGTGGTTTGACGTATTAGACGACTGGCTAAAGCGCGATCGCTTTGTATTCGTAGGTTGGTCAGGAATATTACTATTCCCCTGTGCCTTCCTCGCATTAGGCGGTTGGCTAACCGGTACAACCTTCGTCACCTCCTGGTACACCCACGGACTAGCATCTTCTTACTTAGAAGGAGCTAACTTTTTAACAGTAGCAGTATCCACACCAGCAAACAGCATGGGACATTCCCTGTTGTTCCTGTGGGGTCCTGAAGCTCAAGGTGACTTCACCCGTTGGATTCAACTCGGTGGTTTGTGGCCTTTCGTCGCCCTACATGGCGCATTCGGTTTGATTGGCTTCATGTTACGCCAATTTGAAGTAGCCCGTCTCGTCGGTCTTCGTCCTTATAACGCCCTTGCTTTCTCCGGTCCTATCGCCGTATTCGTCAGCGTGTTCCTGATGTATCCTTTAGGACAATCTAGCTGGTTCTTTGCACCTAGCTTTGGAGTAGCCGCAATTTTCCGTTTCCTCCTATTCCTACAAGGTTTCCACAACTGGACACTCAACCCCTTCCACATGATGGGTGTAGCGGGAATCTTAGGTGGAGCTTTACTTTGTGCCATTCACGGTGCCACAGTAGAAAACACCCTATTTGAAGACGGCGAAGGTTCAAACACTTTCCGCGCCTTCAACCCTACCCAAGCTGAAGAAACCTACTCCATGGTGACAGCAAACCGTTTCTGGTCACAGATTTTCGGAGTTGCTTTCTCCAACAAACGTTGGTTACACTTCTTCATGTTGTTTGTCCCTGTGACAGGCTTGTGGATGAGTTCCATTGGGATCGTTGGTTTAGCATTAAACCTCCGGGCTTATGACTTCGTTTCCCAAGAATTACGGGCAGCAGAAGACCCAGAGTTTGAAACTTTCTATACCAAAAACATTTTACTAAACGAGGGTATCCGCGCTTGGATGGCTCCTCAAGATCAACCCCACGAACAGTTCGTATTCCCAGAGGAGGTACTTCCACGTGGTAACGCTCTCTAATAGAGTTATTAGTGGTGGACGCGACCAAGAATCAAGCGGCTTCGCTTGGTGGTCCGGCAACGCCCGTTTAATCAATTTGTCTGGTAAACTACTTGGCGCACACGTTGCCCATGCTGGTTTAATCGTCTTCTGGGCTGGAGCAATGACTTTGTTTGAAGTCTCTCACTTCGTCCCAGAGAAGCCTATGTATGAACAAGGCTTGATTCTGCTTCCTCACCTCGCCACACTGGGTTGGGGCGTTGGTCCAGGTGGTGAAGTTTTTGATACATTCCCCTACTTCGTTGTCGGTGTACTTCACCTGATTTCCTCCGCAGTTCTAGGCTTTGGCGGTATTTATCATGCCGTTCGTGGTCCTGAAACCTTAGAAGAATATTCTGCCTTCTTTGGTTATGACTGGAAAGACAAGAACAAGATGACCAACATCATCGGCTTCCACCTGATCATCCTGGGATGCGGTGCGTTGTTATTGGTGCTGAAGGCTATGTTCTTCGGTGGAGTTTATGATACATGGGCCCCAGGTGGTGGTGATGTGCGTGTGATTACTAATCCCACACTCAACCCTGCAATCATCTTCGGTTATCTAATCAAAGCTCCCTTCGGTGGCGAAGGCTGGATTATTAGCGTTGATAACATGGAAGATGTTATCGGTGGTCACATTTGGATTGGTTTAACTTGTATTGCCGGTGGTATTTGGCACATCTTCACCAAGCCTTTTGCTTGGTCACGTCGTGCCTCCATTTGGTCTGGTGAAGCTTATCTATCCTATAGCTTAGGTGCGCTCTCCTTAATGGGGTTCATCGCTTGCGTTATGGTGTGGTTTAACAACACCGTTTACCCTAGCGAATTTTACGGTCCTACTGGTCCTGAAGCTTCTCAAGCTCAAGCTTTAACCTTCTTGATTCGTGACCAACGTTTGGGTGCTAACGTCGGTTCTGCCCAAGGTCCTACCGGTCTAGGTAAATACTTGATGCGCTCTCCTACTGGTGAAATCATCTTCGGTGGTGAAACCATGCGCTTCTGGGATTTTCGTGGTCCTTGGTTAGAGCCTCTTCGTGGACCTAACGGTCTTGATTTGGAAAAAATCAAGAATGATATTCAGCCTTGGCAAGCTCGTCGCGCCGCTGAATACATGACCCACGCGCCTTTGGGTTCTTTGAACTCTGTGGGTGGTGTGGCTACGGAAATTAACTCCTTCAACTATGTGTCTCCTCGTGCTTGGTTGGCGACTTCACACTTCGTTTTAGGATTCTTCTTCCTCATTGGTCACTTATGGCACGCAGGTCGCGCCCGGGCTGCTGCTGGTGGTTTTGAGAAGGGTATTAACCGTGAAACAGAACCAGCAATGTTTATGCCTGACCTTGACTAGGTTTTTCTAGGCTTAATTACTGACAATATAATGCTTTTGATAGCTCTTGCCTAACCGCAAGGGCTTTTTTTGTATTTTTCTGTGTAAGTTCACACATTAAGCTTTGTTAAGCAAGAGTAAAAATTTAAAATAAATTTTGCACAGGTACTTACAATAATTAAACATTGCTGCTAATATACAATGTAACAAATAAATCTTACTAAGGGTCAAGTAATGAATAAGCTAAAGTTCAGCACTTCTGTATTGACAGTTGCTGCTGGTTTGGTAATGGGGACATCAATAAATCAAGTTGTTATTGCTGAGGAAGTTGTTGCAGAACCAATTACTCAGCCAGTAGTTACAAATGAAGTTATTGCCACATCAATCACTCCTGAAAAAACTGAAACTCATCCTCAACCAGGAACTTTCAGTTATAGTGCTGGTGATTTACTGGCAAAAAGACCACTGGATTTAGATATATTTTGCAAAAGTTATCCTTTAAATTCTCGCTGTACTGAGCGTTCTACTCCATCAAAACCACAGCCAGAAGAATCTAAACCTACCGAAGAAGCAAGCCAAACTCCTGTAAAAACTAGCGGTTGGGCAATTACACCTGAAATTAGTACATTAGGTGTTGGTGCAACAGTCACTAAGTCCATAACACCTAATGTCAATGCTAAATTAGGCATTAATGGCTTAGGTATAAGTAGAGATGTTAGCTTGTCCGATGTTGATTATAAGGCTAACCTCAACCTATTTAATGTGTCTACCTTAATTGACTACCTACCTTGGAAAAATGGTGGTTTTCATTTGACCGGAGGTTTGGTATTTCAAGATAATAATTTGGAAGGAACTGGGAAACCCAAGAATGGTGTGACCATTAGGATCAATGACAAAGACTATAACAGCACAACTGTGCTTACATCATTGAACTCTAAAGTTTCCTTTCCCAATAGTGTCGCACCATATATTGGACTGGGTTGGGGTAATGCTGTGAAGCCTGGTAAACATTGGGGATTCTCCACAAATTTAGGTGTAATGTTTGCTGGCTCCCCAAAGGTATCATTAACACCTGGGTTTGGTCCAGATGCAACGCCTGCTTTACAACAGGAAATTAATACTAACATCGAAGCAGAAAGGAAAAAACAAGAAAGCGATCTGAATTGGTTAAGTGTTTATCCTGTTTTTTCTCTTGGTATTTCTTACCAATTCTAGTTGACAATTTAGGGTGTGTCAGATGTTGAAAATATGTTTATTGTTACTGAGTTATCAACCTTGACGCACCCTAAAAGAGATGTTTAGTATCACATTTGCATAAATTCTACTTTTAATTTTCCTCTATACCAGTTGCTATAATTAAATTAACTTGTATTTTATTCTTAGATATACAAATGACCATCACCAAATATCGCGCTGATAGAGTCATACTTCATAACATCAGTTGGCAACAGTTTGAAAGTCTTCTCCAAGATTTGGGAGAAAATCGGGCTGCTAGGGTGGCTTATGATGATGGAAATTTGGAAATTATGACCCCTTTACCAGAACACGAACAATATAAAGAAGTAATTAGTGATGCAGTTAAAGATATCGCTGAAGAGTTGGATTTAGACTATGAAAGTTTAGGTTCAACTACCTGGAAAAAAGAACGCAAAATGGCAGGAATAGAGGCAGATAATTGCTTTTATTTTCAAAATGAACCATTAGTTAGAGGTAGATTAGATTTAGATTTGCAAAAAGATCCACCTCCTGACTTAGCTTTAGAAATTGATGTTACGAGTAAGTCTTTAGACCGTTTTCCTATTTATGCTCGTTTGGGAGTTTCTGAAATTTGGTGTTATGATTCTGGTGAGTTGAAAATCTATCTTTTGCAAGCTGGGGAATATCTAGAATCCGAGAAAAGTTCAGTATTTCCTAGTTTAGAAATTCGGGATTTACCAAAAATAATTGAACAAAATCGGGCAAATGGTAGACGGTCAATTAGGAAGGCTGTTAGGGAATGGGTACATCAGAAATAATTAAAAATATTCATCTCCCTACATTCATCGCTGCTAAAAAAGCTTTTTGACTGACATCTTGATAAAGGGATTTTAAATATTTCATCACCAATTCACCAGCAGGTAAATTAGTTGGATTTTCTTCATCTTTTGCTAAAGGAATTGTCCCTAATGTATCTAATACTGTTTCACTAACCGCAGGTGAAATTACTACTAAAGACGATTCTAACGGCTGATTATATTGCCAAAAATCATCTATTTTAACGGGATATTTATTTCCAGAAACTTCTGGTTGAATTGCCGATGTTTCCTGAATTGTCTCGACATTTTTAGTGCTGCGTAATTGGCGTAAGTCGCTGATAATTTGCTCTTTGGTGCGTCCACGTAGTTGAAATAATACAAAGGGGTCTTCACTAAAGCGATCGCCTAATTGATAATATACTGCACCTATATGTTTACAAGGAACAGCCTTATCAGGACAAGAACATTTACTGTGAACATCAGTAAGAGTAAAGGGAAACAACGATAAACCATTACTGATAAAAACTTCTTCAATATTTTGTGGCATTTCTCCCGCTAATAACTTAGCCGCAAAAATCGCCTTTTGGGACATAGTTTCCACCACATAACCCCATTCTTCATCACTAAAAGCATCAAGAGATAAAGAAACCTTATAAGGTTCTGCTTCACTACCTTGTACTCTCGCTAATACTTTCGCAGCTTTAAATTTAATACTGAGAACATTTCCTTGTCGAGAATAATTTCTTGCCCGTTCTAATCGCTTTTTAAATCGGTAAGAATCTAGTAGATCTAACCATCTTTGTGACCACCATTCCCGACTTGCTTGTAAGGTTTCGTTACTCATAATCTTTGATCTTTTTGTGGTGTCATAATCCAGTTCCCTCCCCGATGCTTTGGGGAGGGTTAGGGTGGGGTAAAAAATATTTGATACATCAACCATAACTTTTCAAACACCCTCTTAGCCATACTCCTGAATGGGCGCAAGCCCTGCGCCCCTGCCTCTTGCCTTGCTATAACGACAATTTTCAGTATAGATAAGATATATGAAGAATATGGGCAAATAGATAATCACAGTATTAAAGTACAAATGTCACCGATTATAAAGATTGAAAAAAAGGGGTTCTTTTTAGGAACTACGGTCAGAAACGGTAAGTTCTACCGAGATTGCCTGTGGAGCGGGCAAACAAGATTGGAAGTCATTCTAAGACCGCGATGAAGCAGGAAATAAACACTAAGATTATCGCTGTCCAGATGTGTCTAGACTTTGGTAATTTTGGGTAAGTTTTATAGAACGGCTATAGTATTATGGCTATCTCCAAAATGTTTGCTGATATGGCTCAGTTTATTTCTGAAGCCTTCATGCGGATTTTCACCCCTGCTAATGATGCCTATCCTGTGATTGGGGTACAGCCCTTTACAGGGAAAATATATAAAAAAGGTAAAGCAGCTTGGTAACACTGAAGATTTTCCTCCATCCTAAAAGTAGGGACATGGTAAAAATTTTGATACCATGTCCCTGTTTTTAATTGATTCTAACCGCCTATTTCTTGCAGCATTGCTTGTATTCTTGCAGCACCTTCCGCGTCATTTCCCTGCTGATATAAATCTAATGCCTTTTTGAAAACTTTGTTTGCTTGTGTCGTTTGTCGTCGTTGTTTAAACATAGAACCAATTAACTCATAGGTGCGGGGATTATTTTTATCCAAATTAATTGCTTGTTCATAAGCCCACATGGCTGATTTATAATCACCTAAGCTAGTTTGAGCAACTCCTAATCCTAAATAAGCGTTGAGATTATTCCGATTTAACTGGATAGCCCGACGGTAAGCTTCTTTTGCGCCTTTGTTATCTTTTGTACTACTTTTCAGATAACCAACAGCATAGTAAAAATCACTATTATTAGGATTAATGGCAATAGCTCGACGATAAGCATCTAAAGCGGAGGTGAAATTGCCTTGTTGAGTATATAAGTAGCCAATCCCAGCATAAATTCTTTCATTTTTGGGATCTAATTTTGCGGCTTTTTGATAAATAGCGATCGCTCCATTATAATCTTTAGAATCTACCAGTCTTTTCCCCTCATCTATCAAGTTTTTCAACTCTGGATTATTCACCTGTGTCAGTAGGACATCAGCTTTTGCTACTACAGGTGTGCTAGTAAATAAACATCCTAATAATAAGGCACTTAACAGGACTGATGTTTTTTTGTACATAGTAAATTTTCCTAAATTTTCTTAACCCGTTTTTATTAGTACATTAAAACAAAAATATTGATCTTTGTAATCTGTATTTATTCACATTTATAGAATATTAATAATTTATTAAAATTACTTGACATCTTCATAACTATAGGAATCCGGTTTGATTCCTGAATTTTCCGTTGAGTTAGGGAACAGGGAACAGGGAACAGGGAAGAAGGATTTCAGTATGTACCGAGTTCTGTATGGCTACGCCACGCAAGCTATCAAAAATCAAATAGGAGTCCTATATAACAATAAATTAATCCTTTCGCCAACCAATACTGATAAATTACACAAAATTGCAGGTATAATGGAGTGTGGAACGAGGGTTCCCCCTGAATTTGGCTATAGTCATCTAATTTCTCCATAAATGTATGCTTTTAACTACTACTGATGTGATTCAAGGTGCTGTAATTCAATCCTACTTAGGTATTGTTACAGCAGAAGTTGTCTATGGTAGCAATTTTCTCCGGGATTTTTTAGCGAGTATTCGGGATATTGTTGGTGGACGCACTGGCAGCTATGAGCGTCTCTTTGAAGAAGGGCAGCGGAAAGCAATGGAGGAATTAGAACAAAGAGCGCAACGTTTAGGCGCAGATGCTGTTGTCGGTATTGCTGTTGATACTGGGACAATTAATGTTGATCAATCTGGTGTTTTATTAGTAATTACAGCCACAGGAACAGCGGTCAAAATTCGTTAATATTTTGATAATTTTGCCATTTTCAAACATTTCTCATCTAGCCAATTTATAACTAAAGAAAGGGTAAACAACTCTTTCTATTGATAGAGATTGAGAATTATAATTAGCGATTTAATTTTAAATATGGGCATAAAAAAGATTTGATATAGCGGTATGCACTCTTGGTGAGATACAGTCAGCAAATCGTAAAGCCTGTAGGGGTTTTCCCTCACTCGATTGTATTGCACCCTAAAGATAACTGCTATAAGAAAAAATTCAAAACCAAAGATTTTTCAGGAAAAATATCCAAAATATAAGCAACTTTGCCGCAATAGCAAGGGAGAAAATAGCTATGTCATACGTAAATCGAGTCGGTGAGGAAATAAGTCCTTCTGAGTCTTTGATAGCTAGTAGAGTCACTGAATATCGGGACAGAGTGCGCTGGGGGCCAATAGTTTCCGGTGTGTTAGTGGCTTTAGCAACTCAATTAATATTGAGTTCATTTTTTAGCGCCCTTGGTGCAGGGAGAATTGCTGAATCCTTAGCACCAAGAACAGTTGCTCCTACTATTATTAGTAATGTCGGAATTTGGTCAACAATTGCATTATTACTATCCCTATTTATTGGTGCTTGGATCACTACCCGTGCTTGTGGACCCATGCACCGAGATACAGCAATACTCAACGGGGCAATTCTTTGGGCAACAACTTTAGCACTTAGCTCTTTTCTATTAGCAAATGGAGTCTGGGGTGCTTTTGGAGTAGTGGCTTATAATGCAGCACAAGTTATTAATCAACTACAGCAACAAGGTAATGTCATAGCACCAAATGCACCGATATTAACTGCTGAACAAACTCGTGATGTTGCTGCTGCTACTTCGAGAACTTTGTGGTTTTATGTTTTTGGTTCTTTATTAGGTTTACTTACTGCTTTAGTAGGAGCAGTTGCCGGCGCACGTACCACCTCTAGAACTAATAATTACAATTCTTGATTGAAAGGATTAAAGATGTTCCATTTTTAAAGTTTTGGTAAAATTTGTTGGAATTCTCCTTGATTGAGAGTTGCAAAATACAGTTCAACTTTAAGATCAGGATAGCGATCGCAAATTGATGAATAAGCTTGATTTAAATAATCTGTATGTACTTGCAACTCTCGTTCTGGATCTTTGCTTAAATTAGGGTCAATCATCATTGCATAAGCCCCACAATCCTGATGATCAATGATAATCACTTTGTTGATATGATGGAGTTTATAGGATATGTCTAACTGATCCCAAAATGCTTCAGCGTCAGACTTGTGGGGGAATCCTGTTAAAGCTAATGAAGCACCAGCTAAAGCTGTTAAATCATATTTATCTGTGAGATTTTTATTCCTTAAAAAAGACTGTTCTGCTGTCAAAAACCGGAAGTCAATACAACTCAGAACTAAAGCTTGGGATTGATTGACTGTGGCTTTTGCTGGTGTCGCTGATTGCAGAACAGTAAATCCCACTGCTGCGGGAAGGAAAGATCTAAGAAAATGACGACGACTAGAACAACAAAGACATTGATTGATATTTTTATTCATGTTTTACAAAAGAAGGGAACAGGGAACAGGGAACAGGGAGCAAATAAGAAACACTCATTTGCACCAGTTTAAAGCTCAGTCAAAAAAAGGATGTTTTTAAAAGATGCGTAGCACGAAGAAAACAGTGTCATTATTTCAATCTCATGTTTGTAAACATGAGTTTTTCCTGTTCCCTGTTGCCCGTTCCCTGTTCCCTCTGAATTAGTCATTTAATTCCATTAATTCTTTTGATTTCAAATCAATTGCTCCTGGTTGCGAATATTCTATAATTTGAGGAGAGATAGAATAAATAGCATCTGTGGTTGTTTCAAAACAATTGGACAAACCAATAGTTTTTAATAATCCCGAACGTTCTAGCAGTTGTTTAACTTCCGGTTGTAAACCTGTGAGAATTAAACGACAATTATGGCGTTCTAAGTCGTGGTAAATATCCTCTAAAGCCACTAACCCAGTTGTATCCATATTTGGCACAAACCGCAACCGCAGAATTAAATATTTGACTTCTGGTTCATCTCGAATAAAGGTAGCAAATCTCTCCGCAGCCCCAAAAAATACCGGACCATCTACTCGATAAACAGCAATTTCTTTCCCTAATTCTAGCGAAGTTCCGGGGGGGAATACTTCGGTTTCGGGAATCTTCACTAAACTTAAATCACTCATGCGTTTGATGAACAAAGCGCCGGCAGCAATTAATCCTACCTCGACAGCGAGAACTAAGTCAAATAAGATTGTCACCAACCAAGTCAGAATCATCACCGCAAAGTCGGAATAGGTAGCCCGCATTAACAAGCCAATGGCTTCCCATTCAATCATTCGCACACTAACTACCATCAGGATTCCCGCTAATGCCGCTAGGGGAATCTGTGCCGCTAGGGGTGCTAAAGTTAGCACAATCATGGCTAATGCAGCGCCGTGAATTACTCCAGATAGTCGGGTTTTTCCACCAGAACGGACATTAACAGCAGTTCGCGCAATTGCCCCTGTGGCAGGAATACCAGCAAAAAATGGGACAATGATATTTGCTAACCCTTGACCAATTAATTCGCGATCGCTATTATGTTTCTCACTGACCGTCATACCGTCAGCTACAACCGCTGATAATAAAGATTCAATACTTCCCAATGCGGCTAAAGCCAAAGCTGGATTAATTAGTTCTCGAATTACACTAAAATCATTCCAGTGGGGAATCCCTTGGGGCATGGGTAAAGATTGGGGAATCGCGCCAATTGTGGGAATATTCAAATGGAAATAAGTAGCTATTCCCGTTGCTAACACCAACCCCACTAAAGAACCGGGTATGGTATTATTAATCTTCGGCCACAAAACTGTAGTGACAATTACCACAATTGCCAGTCCCACTGCTGCCCAATTTAAAGCTTCTACATGAGTTAAACTTTGCCAAACTCCCGGCAAAAAATGTTCACTTCGGGGTAGTTTTAAACCAAAGAAATTATTTAATTGACCACAAAAAATAATAACAGCAATCCCATTAGTAAAACCTGCTGTCACTGGGTAGGGAATAAACTTCACTAGCTGTCCGAGTTTGGCTACACCCAAAGCAATTTGGATCATACCAGCCATTACTCCAGCAATCCAAACTTTCTCAATCCCGTATTTAGCAACAATTCCCACCAAAACCACGGCCATTGCCCCCGTTGGTCCGGTAATCTGGACTGGAGAACCGCCAAAAATGGCCGCCACAATTCCCGCAACAATAGCAGTATAGAGTCCCGCTTTTGGTTCGACTCCACTGGCTACAGCAAAAGCTAAAGCCAAAGGTAATGCTACTACTGCTGCTGTTAATCCTCCCGTCAAATCGCCACGGAAACTACTCAACCAACGACCTAGACGCGAAAGCTTTGATTCTTGCAGGGTATCAGAGATTGCCATATTGTTATTTCAACTCTTATACAAAATTAGTTGATACACGCAGTAATAGTTATTTACTTGTTAGTAAGGTTTAATTTTGCTCTCTAAAACATCGCTGTCTACCAAACACGCGATTTCTTATGGTATTTATTACAAGATAGTTCTTCCTTATCGGAACCATCATAGCAAATTTTAAATCAATTGTCAACCCCCAATACTTTATATTGGCGTTGAACAGTGAAAAGATTACTGCAAAACACAACTTACCACTTCAAAAACGCTTCCTCAATCCCTTTTTCTCTTCTAATTTTGGCATCAATCTCAAACCAGGTAATAATTTGCTTTGTCGTCAATTCCTCAATAGAAACATCATATTCCTGAGCAATATGTTGTAAAATCCGCAAAGAAGAAATTGTCAATCTACTTAAAAACTTTTCAGGAGAAGATAACAAAGCCGCGTCAACTTGAGCGGATTCTTCTGAAGATAAAAATTGGGTTGATGATTGATTAGGTGAGATATCCATAAAAATTCAAAATTCTGTTTAATTGCCTTTCTACCATTAAATCAAATTATTGTAACATCTGAGCAATAAAAGCCCAGCAATAAGTAACTCAACCTTAAAAAACATAATACCCAGATCCCCGACTTCTTAATTTAATCAGGAAATTTGTGTTTTTAACCAACTCCGAAAATTCTTAATCATTGACACCTCACCCACTTGTAAACTAGAAGCTAAAAACTGAGGGATTTCTGTATTTAAAGGTAAATTCGCAAAGGTTGGTGAACCATTGCAAGGAATATATTTATCCTCAGATAAACTATAAATTTGCATCACAGGTTCATCATAACGCCAAACTTCAGGAACACCTAAAGCTAAATAAATCGGTAATTTATCAATAGAAGAACTAGCATAATCAACTTCTATGACTAAATCAGGTGGAGGATCTTGAGTTAAATCTAAACTGGTTTTATTTCTCATGATTGGTTCATTTTGAATATAGAAACTGGAATCAGGTTCTACACCTCTAGCTAAATCTTCTCTTTTGCAAGTTAATGAACCAGTGCTTTTGACATTGAGATTTAATTCTTCAACTAAAGTATCAATTATTTTTTCTATCAATCTTTTATTATGTTCATGGGGCATTAATGGAGTCATAATTTCTAAGATTCCCTGATTATAAGTAAATCTGTTATGGCGATCATCACCTGTTTCTAATAAAATTCGTTCAAATGTCTGCCAGGAAATATGATGGAGAATGACGCTATTGGTGTGAGTGTCGCTGTGAGTAGGTGCTAGAGTTACCATAAAAATTCACCTCGCAGTTTTAATTATTCTATTATATCACTATCATCACCTGAGTTCGATGTAAATAAAAAGTCTAAAAGTACGTAACAGCAACAGTTCTGTCAATAAGTATTGGTTATTGAGAATTAAAGCCCACGCCAAAAAGTTCTCAAAAAATTAATTTTTTGAAATGTATTTACTATTAGGTAATATTGATATTTAATTGGTAATTAAGCTAATAAAACTGGTAAGGTTTCAATTTCATTTTCATCAAATCTTAAAGAAGGTTTTTTAGGTTGCCAAGTATAAGCTATTATTGCAGCAACAACATTAACCATGAAATTAGTAACACTTCGATGTCGAGAATGAGCAAGTTGTGAAATATTTTTGAGTTGGTCATTAACAGTTTCAATTAAAGAGCGTTTTCGGAGCATTAATTTCTCCTCCAGGGACAAGAGCTTATTCCGCATATTTTTCTTGAAAGGAGTGATTAATTTGAGTCCATTAGACCAAAGTTCAAGCCAGAGTTTTTGAGAAATATATCCTTTGTCTCCAAATATTTTCCCAAATAAGTTCTTAGTCAAAGTGGGAACAGGTTTTCGGTCATCTGTATTTCCAGGAGTAATTTGAAACGCAAGTAACTCTCCTTGATCATTAATAATCAAATGAAGTTTAAACCCAAAATACCAACAAATAGAACTTTTCCCCCAGCCAGCTAAATCTTTAAAGACCTTATTTGTCTTGGCTCTTTTAGAATGACAAATGGGAATAGAGGTACTATCAATAAAACTTATACCTGTATTGAGTCCTTTTCGTGTATTCAGATAATACATCAAGGGAATTAAAGCATTTGGCATTAATTCAACAAATCTTTGATAACTCACTAAATTGGGAAATTCACCTTGGCAATATTTGAAGATATGTTTCAGGTAATAATCTTTAAAATTGCGGTAACTAGAGCGATGAAAATACACAATTATTGTCATAATTTCACTTAGACATAATCGGCTGGGTCTAATTCTTTTTTTTATTTGGGATGGGATAAGTTGAGCTTGAAATATTGGCTCAAAATAGGTACAAAAATCATCAATTTCACAGAAAATAGTTTCTAATTCCATGAGTTATAATCATTAATTTTCTTTAATTAAACCTCTTCTATTGTCCCTAATCTGAGGTACTTTGAGTTTGTATTCAAATAGTATTCGTAATATAAATTTAGATTTTGTTATGAAAATTTACTTAAATCTAGGCTGGTTTCCTATTAATTCTCAATAATTAAGGCTTATTGAGAATATAGGCTCTTTCCAGAAAAGCCTCTAACCCTTTTGAATACTCATTTTTAGCTGGTTTTCTTACATCGAACTCAGGTATCATCAATTTCAATTAGAGGAAATGATTGATCAAAGGGAGTTGATAACAAAAGGTTGTCAATTTTTAACTTGATATTATTGTAATCCCTGAGCAATAAAAGCCGACCAATAACGGGGATGTGCAAAGGGAAATTCTCCTTTTGATTTTTGGATGTTATTAATTGCTATTGATATTTTTGCATATTTTTGATGTTGGCGATCGCACTCTAAATACTCTACTGAATCTTGTGGATAGTGTTTTTTCTGATTTTTAGCTTGTTTACGCTCATTTTTAGCTACTTGAGATATTTCTTTTAAACCTGCTCTGCTTAATTCCCGAAGTTTAATTTGTGCTGCTTTTAATGCTTCTGGACGATTTTTACCATCTTGTCTTTGTTGATAATAAAAAACAGAAAATAGCGCAGTTGCTAAATCATTCACTTGCCATAAAGAACTAATTACACTTATCGCACCAGCACATAAAAAACCTGTCGCAAGTGTGAGTAAATTATCAGTTATATCTGGGTTATCTAAATTTGTCTCACAACAAGAAAGAAAGACTTCTAAAAGATTGGTTAAACGCCAACCAGGAGACATTAATTGACCTAGAGTAATACTACCATCGCCTAAATTTAACTGAGATTCTAAAGGATTATATAAACAAGATATAGCATGGTGACAGCAGTGGAGAGTTTGCACATTTTCAGCTAATTTTCGGAAATTTTTAACGGTAGCTTGACTACTACCTATTAATCTTTTCTCTGATGGAATATTATACATTTTAGCAATTTCTTCCTCTTCACATCTAGAACAAGGTATAGAAAGTCGAGGCTTATTATCTAAGGTATCTGCAACTGTACCATATTGGAAATCCTCAGAATCTAAATTTAAGTATTTCTTCTTGTGGTTTTGATGACAAAAATCTAAAATTTGACAACTAGGAGTATAACGAATCAAAAATCTATCTACTAAATATTCTTGATATTCTCCTGTAGGTAAAGCAGCAAAAGGTATTTGATGTAATAATAAATGAGGTTCTATAATTAATTCTTCTATGTCTTGAAGATATTGATTAATAATTTTTGATAGTTGTAATCTCTCAGCAAGTTCATGGAGAAAATGTTCCATGTCATTTTCCCATTTTTCAGGATGATGGATATAGTTTAATGACCAATTTTGTGCAATCCAGTTTTGTAATGTTTCTAAACCTTCTCCTATACAGGTAAGCAGATCAATTTCCTTTTGGGTAATGATAAAAATATGGGTATCAGAGTTGGTAGTGTAGAAACTGAGAATAGCAGTTTTGGGATTATCAATTAATTGCTGAACTTCTGATAAACTCAGAGGTTTAACTTGAATTTCACCTGCTAAAATGGGATCTTCTCTTCTGAGTTGTTCCCAAATTTCTTGTTTTGCAGTTTCTAATGATGCGATTTTTTCATTATATACTTGCCAAATGGCACGGGTTTCACTGCGATTATTTTCTGATTTATTATTTTGGCGTTCTATATCAATTTGTTGTTGTAATTCTTCGTATTTTTGTAATAATTCTTGGACTTTTGGGGGTATATTTTCACTTTGGGAAAGGTGAGAACTTGCCATTAAGTCTACCAAACGTTTGGAACGAGATCGTTCAGAGTATTCAAAGGCTTTATCTATTTGTCCAGCATTGATACAAGCTTGTACTATCTTGTGATAAATACTAATGTATGTTTCTAAAATTTCCTGACGGCGTGATTCAGTAGTTGACCATGTGCGGTTTTGTTCTACCGCATCAACAGCTTTAGCATATCCATAGATGGCTTCTTCCCACCATTTCGTTGTAAATGCAATATTACCTAAATCGCATCCACATTCGAGACAATCTTTAGGTAAAGTAGTGTGTGTATAAATTTCTAGCGATAAGCGGAAACAATCAACTGCTTTATCAATCTGTCCTTGTTCATAGTAAGTGAGAGCTAAACTATGTTGAGCCATTGCCCAATCTTGTGGTGTTGATTCACGAGTATAAACTTTTAAAGATTCATTCAAATGATAAAGTGATAGGTCTAAATTTTTTTCCCGTTCCCCTTCCAGAAGCTCACGGTAAGCATTGCCAAGATTGTTTTGTAAACCAGCCCAATCTTCAAGGAATTTTTCATAAGTATGTTCTTGTAAAGCCGCATTATAACAGCAGATTGCCTTCTTTAAATTTTCTGTTGGATCTCCTTGTATCCGTACACGATAGGCAGCACCTAAATTAGTTAGAACCATTGCCCAATCTTCTGGGTAAATATTTCGTAAATAAACCTGTAAAGCATTTTTACAACATAAAATTGCTAGTTCCAAATATTCTTCCTTATTAAAATTCACCCATTTAGCATAATCAGAATAAGCAGTTGCTAAACTATTTTGGATGTCAGCCCAAATTTCTAGAAAACCTTCATGATAGTAAAATTGTGAAGCATTTTCAAATGACTCAATTGCCTTCTCTAGATTTTGTACCCAATCACCACCGCTTATCCGATCACAGTAAGCATTACCCAAATAATATTCTATTTCAGCCCTTATTTCAGGAAATGAATCCTGATTAAAAACTGGGAGTGCGATTTCATAACCAACAATAGCAATTTCAATATATATAGATTTTTTTACGGGTTCAATTTCTATAATGTCTTGTATTATTTTGCAGAAGTTATAGATATCTAAAGCTCTTTCATAAGCTTTATCTTTTTCTGGTTTTGACAGGGTTTCTGTTGCCCAATCTCTGAATATAGATGGAAAATTATGATCTATTTTTTCTAAATTCTCCTCTATAAGTTTTATAGTTATATCAAATTTATTCTCTCTAATTGACCATAAGACTTTAGGCAAAAAATCTAAATAATCTCTGCGCTTTAATTTACCTTGTTTTTGTTTCTTTCCAAATCCCTTAGCCATATTTACTGCACCTTGATTAAATAAAAATTACCCCAAAATTTCCCTCAACTTCTCCATCAAATCTTCCGCTAACTCCAACAACTCAACCTCATCAACATCACTATTACTAGAACCGCGACTACTTCCAGAAACCACAACATTACCAACTAAAAAATCCTTAGCTGCAAAAATCCGATCTTTCTCCGTTAATTGACTCAAACAATATTCCAAACCACCAATAATTTCATCATGAGATTTATTCTGTAAACGTTTTCTTACCTCCACCGCAACCACATCATCACTTTCTAAGAAAGTAGTAAGTTTCTCAATATAACCCGGTTCATCGTCATCATCACCCCAAGTTTCTAACCAATCACCATCTATATCTTCAAAATATAAATCAGCCGCTTCTAACCCATATTTCATAATATCATCTTCTAATTGACGGGCTGATTCTAAATGCTGTAAAAATTGTTCTAGTCTTTTTTGACGTTCAGTAATTTCTTGGTTAATCATAATTACCTCTGTGAGAATTTTTGCTATACATAATCAAACTAACCAAACACTATAAATTTATTTTTTGATAAATACCATTATTCAGATTATTACTCTTATCTAGTGCTAAATTAACTATTTGATTGATAAAATCACTTTCACCAGGATTAAAACTTAAAAATAATCCTCTTGCTATTCCCCAAGAAATCAAAGTATTTTCCCAATCATCAGATTTTGCTTGTGTAAATTCTTGAGATTGGCTAGTTAGTTGAATACAAAGGGGTTGTTCTTGAATACTACTAACTATTATATCACTTGCCATAGATAAGTCTATAATATAGCGTTGTAAGGCTTGACCACCATTCCGTTTAATCACATCAGCAATCAAATTAATTAATTTTTCATCCTCCTGATTAAACTCACCAGACATTAATTTTTTTCTCCAAATATGAAATTTGGGGTCATTTTTACTTAACCATCTAGGAAACAATTCACCATACCAGTATCTTTCAGGAGGTGTCATTAATTCATAAACGTCTTGTCTTTCTGCTTCAGAAGTTAAACGTTTTATATCAAGTCTAATTTCTGTATCTCGAATAAATTGTTGTAAAAACAAAAGAACGAAACGTTTAGACATTAATGTACCAGGTTTAACATCTTTAATCCAGTTATTAATCTGATTTAACCTAATTGCTAAACTGGGATCTATGGTTGATGCTTCCTCAATTAATAATTTGAGTTGTTCCTTAATCTGTTGTGGATGCAAAATATATAGCTGAAAAATAATAAAAATCTTTATTTAGTTTAGATATTGTTAATGGTTTTGTAAAGTAACAATTTATTTAGTTAACATAAGTACATTTTAACGTAATTAAGCCATTATCCCGGAAATTGATTTCCGGGTGGGTATAGAAGCACACAAATAACCCCCACCTAACTTTTTTCCACCAAATAACCACAACGATGTTCACCATGAATTAACCAGTGAGTCCGTTCCACAGTACAATCTGGTAAAATAGCCGCAAACATCTCCAATTCATGACCACAAACACTGGGAAAAGATTCCGCAACATCAGAAATAGCGCAGGTATGTTCCACAAAAATGAATCTTTCCGCACCACTAGCATCTGATTCCACAGCGTGAAACTCCGCCATAAAACCTTCAGCTTTTCGCAATTCTATCAAATTGGCGACCCGTTCCTGCAAAGAACCATTACCCACCCGTTCATGATATTCTTGGGCTTTACGTTCCCACTGTTTCCGTAAAATAGACTTTACTTGGTCACGTCCCACAGTTTCCGCTAAGGTATCCAAGAGAGAAACCGCAAACTCACCATAACCATCACCTAAGCGGTTAGCACTTTTTTGCAAATGTGATCTTCCCCCCCGACTCAAATGATAAACGTGCTGGGGTCTGCCCATACTCGGCTGTTCTGATACCGAATATAGAACTAACTCCTCCGTCTCTAAATCCTTTAAATGACGGCGAATCGCTTGGGGACTCACATCCAAAAAGTTAGCCAATTCAACAGCCGTTGCTTGTGAGTGTTTCAATAGATACTCTAGGATATCCTGCTTAGTTGAGGTCTGCTGGGTAGTCGCCATCTTCTCTACTAGACGCTTCGCAAACGTCCCAAAATAAAAAACTTTTTTTTCTGAAAATTTAACTTAAACAACATTGTTGTTGTTAATCTATCGTACAATGAAAATAGATTAAACAACAGCCGAATTGTTTTAGTCGTTAAACCTATTCTAGCAGTCCTGTTAGGAATTGGTAACAGAAAACGGGAATTAGCTTTGTGCAGCCCGTCGCCCGTCCTTTAAAGAGAACATAAGAGAAACGATGAGCGCATCCGTCACCACCTTAGTCAACCAACCTTACAAGTACGGCTTTGTTACCGATATTGAAGCCGATACTATTCCTCGTGGGTTAAGCGAAGATGTTGTCCGCCTAATTTCCGCCAAAAAGAATGAGCCGGAATTTATGCTGGAATATCGTCTCCGAGCATATCATCAATGGCTGAAAATGACAGAACCAACTTGGTCTCATGTCCAATATCCGCCTATTAATTATCAGGATATTATTTATTATTCCGCACCGAAACAAAAGAAAGCCAAACTCAACAGTTTAGACGAAGTTGATCCGACTTTATTGGAAACCTTTGCAAAATTAGGTATTCCTTTAAATGAACAAAAGCGATTAAGTAACGTTGCTGTTGATGCGATTTTCGATAGTGTTTCTGTTGCGACTACATATAAAGAAAAACTTGCCAAAGATGGCGTAATTTTCTGTTCTTTTTCGGAAGCTTTACAAGAACACCCAGAACTGATTAAAAAATATTTGGGTAGCGTTGTTCCCATTGCTGATAATTATTTTGCAGCTTTAAATGCGGCTGTGTTTAGTGATGGTTCTTTTGTTTATATTCCCAAAGGCTTAAAATGTCCAATGGAATTGTCTACATATTTCCGCATTAATACCGGAGATACAGGACAATTTGAACGGACTTTAATTGTCGCCGAAGAAGGAAGTTATGTTTCTTATTTAGAAGGTTGTACAGCCCCCATGTACGACAGCAACCAATTACACGCGGCGGTTGTAGAATTGGTGGCTTTAGATAATGCGGAAATTAAATATTCTACTGTGCAGAACTGGTACGCTGGTGATGTTAATGGGAAAGGCGGAATTTACAACTTTGTGACGAAACGTGGTTTATGTCAAGGTGTCAATTCTAAGATCTCTTGGACTCAAGTAGAAACAGGTTCTGCTATTACTTGGAAATATCCTAGTTGTGTTTTGATTGGTGATAATTCTGTGGGTGAATTTTACTCGGTTGCATTAACAAATAATATGCAGCAAGCTGATACTGGAAGTAAGATGATTCACGTGGGGAAAAATACCCGCAGTACAATTATTTCTAAAGGTATTTCTGCTGGTAAATCTAGCAATAGTTACCGGGGTTTGGTGAAGATTAATCCCACTGCTAAGGGTGCGAGAAATTATTCTCAATGTGATTCGATGTTAATTGGTGATAATGCTCAAGCTAATACTTTTCCTTATATTCAAGTTCAGAATAATACGGGTAAGGTTGAACATGAGGCTTCTACTTCTAAAATTGGTGAAGATCAATTATTCTTTTTTGCTCAACGGGGTATTTCTTCGGAAGATGCTATTTCGATGATGATTAGCGGTTTCTGTAAGGATGTTTTTAATCAGCTTCCTATGGAGTTTGCTGTTGAGGCTGATAAGTTGTTGAGTCTGAAACTAGAGGGTAGTGTGGGTTAAGAAAACGAACCACAGAGGCACAGAGTACGCAGAGAAAGAGAGGAAGAGAAGATGATTGTTGAGAATAGTGATTTGATTTTGTCGGTTAAGGATTTGACGGCTGATGTTGATGGAACTCAGATTTTGAAGGGGTTGAATTTGGAGGTTCGCGCTGGGGAAGTTCACGCGATTATGGGTCCAAATGGTTCTGGGAAGAGTACGTTTTCTAAGGTGTTAGCGGGACATCCAGCTTATACTGTTACTGGTGGTGAGGTGATTTTCCAGGGACAAAATCTTTTGGATATGGAAGCCGCAGACAGGGCTAGGAGTGGTGTGTTTTTAGCTTTTCAATATCCTCTGGAAATTCCTGGTGTGAGTAATTTGGATTTTTTACGGGTGGCTTATAATTCTCGTCGGAAGGCTCAAGGTTTAGAAGAGGTTGACGCTTTCGATTTTGATGATTTGGTTGAGGAAAAGTTGGATGTTGTGAAGATGAATTCTTCTTTTCTGAACCGCAGTGTGAATGAGGGTTTCTCCGGTGGGGAAAAGAAGCGGAATGAAATTCTGCAAATGGCAATTTTAGAACCAAAGTTAGCGATTTTGGATGAAACTGATTCTGGTTTGGATATTGATGCTCTGAAAATTGTCGCTAATGGTGTTAATCAGTTAACTAATGCTGAAAATGCGACGATTATGATTACTCACTATCAGCGTCTTTTAGATTATATTGTCCCTGATTTTGTTCACGTTATGGCGCAGGGACAAATTATTAGAAGTGGTGGTAAGGAGTTGGCTCTTGAGTTGGAATCTCGCGGTTATGATTGGGTTCTAGAAGAAGCTTTGGGAGTGGGTGTGTAATGTCTATTCCAATTAATGTAGAGACGTTTCATGAAACGTCTCTACAACAAAATCTATTAGATAGAGATGCTTTTTTAAGTGGTTTATTAAGTCGGGTAACTACCAAAAAATCAGATGGTTGGTTACAGGATTTGCGCGACGGTGCTGTTAATTGGGTGCGTCATTCTGTTATCCCCAATACCCGCGAGGAAGAATGGCGATTTACTGATTTATCACCTCTCAAACAGGTAACATTCAATAATAATGTAGAGACGTTCCATGGAACGTCTCTACAATCCATGATTTTACCTGAAGTTTCTCAGCGGTTAGTTTTTGTAAATGGTGTTTATGCACCTGATTTATCTAATACTGAAGATTTACCTGCTGGTTTGAAAGTTGGTAATTTGGATGTTTTACCTGGTGAAGTTGTTCAGGAATATTTAGCGCAAGCTGAAGGTGCTAAAGAAGTTTTTACGGCTTTAAATACTGCGGCTCTAAATGATGTCGCGGTGGTATGGGTTGCTAAAAATGTGGTTGTGGAAACTCCTATTCATTTACTTTTTGTTTCTGTTTCTGGTGAGTCTCCAACTATTTCCCAACCTCGTGTTTTAGTGGTAGCTGAAAGTAATTCTCAGGTGGGTTTGATTGAGGAATATACGAACCACAGAGACACGGAGAACACAGAGAAGGAAGTCTATTTTACTAATGGGGTAACGGAAATCTGGGTAAATGAAAATGCTCAGGTGAGTCATAATAGGGTTGTGCGGGAAGGTGCAGCGGCTTTTCATGTTGGGAAAACTGCTGTTACTCAGGCGCGATATAGTCGTTATAATTGTAATGCGGTGACGGTTGGGGGGAAAATCTCTCGTCACAATTTGGAGATTTTGCAAACTGGTGAACAAACGGAAACGACGCTGAATGGTTTGACTGTGATTGCTGATAATCAATTGGCTGATACTCACAGTGCTTTGTCTTTAAATCATCCACATGGTGTGAGCAAACAGTTACATAAGTGCATCATAGGCGATCGCGCTCATGGTGTCTTCAATGGTAAAATATTTGTTCCTAAACTGGCGCAATTAACTAACGCATCTCAATTAAATCGCAATTTGCTATTATCATCTAAGTCCAGAATTGACACCAAACCTCAATTGGAAATCACTGCTGATAATGTTAAATGCGCTCATGGTGCTACTGTCAGTCAGTTGGAAGATGATCAAATATTCTACCTGCAAAGTCGCGGCATTGATGAAAATAATGCTCGCAAATTATTAGTTAATGGTTTCGCAATGGAAATTATTAACTTTATCCCTGTTCCTTCTTTGCGTGAGAGTTTGTTGAAAACTGTTACAAGTCTCACCAATAAATGATAAAACTTCGGGAACTCACCCCTAAAAAAGGTGAGTAAACCCCGCACCTACTAACACAAAAAGCTCTAAAACTTTCTTTCTCTGTGTCCTCTGTGCCTCTGTGGTTCGTTCTTCTTAAATTCTGCAATACTCCTAAATTCTAGTTATTATTCTGAACATCTAAACTCCTGAACTTCTTCTTCAACATGACCATCACTTCTACCAAATCTCTCGCTGATAAAGTTCGTTCTGACTTCCCCATTTTACATCAGGAAGTCCACGGTAAACCCCTGGTTTATCTCGATAATGCAGCTACTTCTCAAAAGCCTTTGTTCGTGTTAAATGCTTGGCGTGATTATTATGAACAATATAATTCTAATGTTCATCGTGGCGCACATTTTCTCAGTGGAAAAGCTACTGATGCTTATGAGGGTGCGCGTGATAAAATTGCTAAATTCATTAATGCTAAATCACGCCAAGAAATTGTTTACACCCGCAATGCAACTGAAGCCATTAACCTAGTCGCTTACAGTTGGGGAATGAACAATTTACAGCCAGGAGATGAAATAATTTTCTCGGTTATGGAACACCATAGTAATATTGTTCCTTGGCAATTTGTGGCTCAAAAAACAGGCGCGGTTTTGAAGTTTGTCGAATTAACACCGGCAGAAACTTTTGATTTGGAACAGTTTAAAAACTTGATTTCTGACAAAACAAAACTAGTGTCTATCGTGCATATTTCTAATACTTTGGGTTGCATAAATCCAGTTAAAGAAATAGCCGAAATTGCTCACAAATATGGTGCGAAATTCTTACTTGATGCTTGTCAAAGTGTCCCCCATACTCCCATTGATGTTCAATCACTTGACTGTGATTGGTTGGTGGCTTCTGGACATAAAATGTGCGCTCCCACTGGCATTGGTTTCTTATATGGTAAGCTGGAATTACTAGAAGCAATGCCGCCATTTTTCGGTGGTGGTGAGATGATTGCAGAGGTATTTTTAGACCATTCCACCTATGCAGAATTACCCCATAAATTTGAAGCGGGTACTCCGGCTATTGGGGAAGCGATCGCCCTTGGTGCAGCGATAGATTATCTTACTAATATTGGTATGGATAAAATCCATGCTTATGAAGCGGAATTAACTGCTTATTTGTTCGCGCAATTAGCACAAATACCCCAAATTAGAATCTACGGACCAAAACCCAATGCTGAAGGGGAAGGGAGAGCCGCATTAGCAGCTTTTACGGCAGAAGGTGTTCACGCTAATGATTTAGCAACATTGTTAGATCAAGAAGGTGTAGCAATTCGTTCTGGACATCATTGCACGCAACCATTACACCGTTACTTGAGTTTATCAGGAACTGCACGAGCAAGTTTATCTTTTTACAATACTCGTGAAGAAATTGATGTTTTCATCAAAGCATTGAAGGAGACTTTGGACTTTTTTGCTGGTGTGTTTGGCGATTGACACTCTCACTGTCTTTAGCCACTGAGATTCTTAGTTCAACGAGTCCACTTAACTTAAACCCCTTGCGGTATTTAAACCAGAGGTGGTTCTCTCCCCAAGCGTTAACTTTCCCTCAGCGGACAAGGTAGTTGCATCATCTCGTTCCCAGTCAGAGACTGGGAACGAGATGTGGTAGGGATTTGAGCTTAATTTGACACATATTAGCTTTTGCTTTACCCCTACCCGTAGAATCTTAGCAGTATTGTATTGAATCCTGACCTTAATTAAAATGTTGCATATACATATACAAAGTTAGTAATTTCTAGGAAAATATGCCATAACAGAAGCGAAGATACTCCGATCATTAGGTGTCTATAGATGAAATATTCTCAGATTCAATTTAGCCAAAGCCTTGCGGATATTGATCTTTTCCAACTCCAAGAACTGTTTAATCTGGCTGCTTTTTGGGCAAAAGGACGTAGTATTAAGGATTGGGGTATAGCTCTTGCTAACAGTGAACCTGTTATTTCTATCTGGGATAGGGAATTATTAATTGGTTTTGCTAGAGCCACCTCTGATGGCATCTATCGCGCTACAATTTGGGATGTTGTCATTCATCCAGATTATCAAGGTAACGGTTTGGGTAGCAAGTTGGTGGAAACGGTTTTAAGTCATCCCCGAATGCAGAAGGTAGAGCGTGTATACTTAATGACAACGCATCAACGGGAATTTTATGAAAAGATTGGTTTTCGAGTCAATAATACCACGACAATGGTTTTAAATAATCAATCTAATTTTGATGCTTTTGTCAGTGAGGAGATTTGTTTGCAAGAGTCCCTGTAGGTATGGATATTTGCAGTCTAGTTAACTGCGATGTTTCTTCCTGGTTGGTGGGAAAAGGCAAAATTTCTAATTTTCCTCCCATCAATTCTACCAAACGTTGATTGAGTGAAAGTTTCATTCCTGGTGACAAATCTATATTTTCTTGAGTTGTTTGAAGTTCTGATTTCATCAAATGCAGAGATTCATTTGTGATTACGGTATCAGTGGGTACGTCTAACCAAATATTGGCAAAATTACCTGGAGATTGTAAATTGCCAGAAAGATATATATTCCCTTCTTCCATGTTAGCAATTGTTGTATTTATCAAATTGATTAATACTTGTTTGAGCCAATGGTAATCTGTCAAAATCTGAATTTCTGGATCTGAGGGTGATAAAATAAAAGGATAATTGCGGTTAACGGCTAATAAATAAGTTAGTTCATAAACTTCCTGGAGAAATTCACTTAATTGAAAAGCCTGAATATCTAATTTATTTCTACCAGATTCAATTTTGGAAACATTGAGAATTTCATCAATTATTTTTAATAATTTCAGAGATTTTTCGTAAGCTTGTCCGATAAATTCTCGCTCTTCTTGGGGATTTTCACACAAATCTGCCAAAATCAGTTGATGTAAACCCATCATACTCCCTAAAGGCGATCGCAATTCATGACCAATCCTGGCTAAAAACCCCCCTTGAAATTGGCTCATTTCCCGCGCCTGATAGTAGGCTAATTGGGTTTGCTCTAATTCTGCCAAAAGTGGGTTTTCTGGCTGTTGTGGAGCATTTTCCACCGTAACAGATGCCGATTTGCTAGACTGAAGGAATAATTTACAAAAACCTATTCCTAATCCTATTCCTGCGCCTAAATATAGCCAGTTACTAAAATTCATAATTATCCAATTTAATACTACCTTGTCGTAAAATCTGCCAATTGTTCCCTGTCCATTTAGCAACGGTGGAAGGTATTCCCAAACCTTGGTATTCTGTTGATTCTAATGTTAAAACCTCTGGAAATTGAGCTTCTATAGCTGCTTTGGTTTCTAAAGCTGGTTGTCCTGATAAATTAGCGCTAGTTGTCGCCATTGGACCAGTTTGCGCCAAAATAATTTGAGCAACTGGATGATTTGGAACTCTAATCCCAATAGTAGTCGGTTCAAGAGGATTCATGACAGTGGGAATTTTGTCACTAGCTGGTAAAACTAAAGTTAAAGCACCTGGCCAATATTGATTAACAATTTTTTGCCAGATTTGATATTCTCTTTGGCTACCTTGAACATAATCCCATAAATCTTCAGCTTTGGCAGCCATTAAAATTAAAGGTTTATCAAAACTGCGTTGTTTCGCAGCATAAATTAATTCTGCTTGTACTGGTATGGTGGCTAATGCAGGGACGGTATCTGTAGGGAAACTGATGAGTTTTCCCGCTTTTGCAGCTTCTATCAGGACTGATAATGAAAGGTTCATAAAGATGGTTTTTCTGCTGGTGTTTTGAGTTAAGGATAATTTTTTTGATATTATTATCATAGTAGAAATGGGGTTTAAAAACATGACTCAACTAACACCAAAACAACCAGCAAGAAGAGGAAGAATTTTCCCTGAATTGACTTTATCACCGGAAGAATTGGCTAAACGTAAAGCAGAAGATGAACAATTTTATCAACGTTGTTGGGCAATTTTTCAAAGATTACTGCCTGAATTGATGAAAGAACATTATAACTCGTATATTGCTGTAGAACCAGATAGCGGTGATTATTTCATTGATCAGGATATGGAAGTCGCTAGTAAAAAATCACGGGAGAAACATCCTAATGTGATACATTTTCTATTTCGCATCAATGAAACAGGGGTAACAGGAAGAATATGATACAGGGTTATTTTGGTGATGAGGGGCAGCTTTTCTTTGAAATTGAATTAATTACTGCTGAAGGCTTAAATCTGCCTGTAGATGCTTTATTTAATACTGGATTCACAGGCTTTATGGCTATTAATAAACAAGATTTAGAAGGATTGAATTGGTCATTTATACGCAAGCAACGTTTACGCACTGCACAGGGAGAGTCAAGATTTGATATCTATTCAGGTAAAGTGATTTTGGATAATCAAGAGTATGAAATTCCTGTTTATGCTGGAGATGAATTAACGGAAATTTTATTGGGTTCAGCGTGGTTGGAGTTTTTGCCTTTGGTGGTGAATTTTCAAGCTGATATTTTGACTTTAGGATGATTTTTTTGATATTATTATCATAGTAGAAATGGGGTTTAAAAACATGACTCAACTAACACCAAAACAACCAGCAAGAAGAGGAAGGATTTTCCCGGAACTGACTTTATCACCGGAAGAATTGGCTAGACGTAAAGCTGAAAATGAGGCAGAGTATCAACGTTATCGAACAATTTTTGAGCGTGTACGTCCTGAGTTGATCAAAGAACATTATGGTTGGTATATTGCTATTGAGTTAAATAGTGGTGATTATTTAATTGATCAAGATAAAGAAATTGCACATCAAAAAGCCCGTGATAAATACCCAAATGCTGATCATTGCGTTTTTTGTTTGAATGAATCTGGAGCAACTGGGAGAATATGATAGAGGGTAAATTTGGTGAAAAAAAGCAGCTATTTTTTGAAATTGAGTTGGTTGCTAATGATGGTTTAAGTTTGCCTGTGGATGCTTTATTTGATAGTGGTTTCACAGGCTTTATGGCTATTAATACACAAGATTTAGATGGACTTAATTGGGATTATGTAGATAAAGAAATTCTGCGAACTGCTCAGGGTGAAATCACGTTTGAAAGATATTTGGGTAAGGTGATATTGGATAACCAAGAGTATGAAATTCCTGTTTATGCTGGAGATGAATTAACGGAAATTTTATTGGGTTCAGAGTGGTTGGAGTTTTTGCCTTTAGTGGTGAATTTTCAAGCTGGTGTTTTGACTTTGGGATGAATGATTTTGGGGAAATAAACCACGAAGCAACGAAGAGCGCGAAGGGAAGAAAGAAAAGAAGAGAGAAAAGAGTTATTTTTAATTTACTGATAAGTCGCGTAAGTAGTAAAAGCGATATTTTTTCCAATTTATACTAAAAAAGGTTGATAACTTGATCGAATTTTTAAATAAATTTCATTATTTCTCTATATTTTCTGCATTAGTTTCTTTACTTTTTAAATCGTTAAAAATTGTTAGTAGTTTTTGATATAAATTATCATCTTTACCTCTTACACTTCCTATGAATTCAATTTTTCCCCGCAAAGAGTCTAAAAAGTGCGGTATGTCCTTTTCTGGTAATATTGATTTTTTAGCATATTTTGATTTATAAATTTCCAATGCTTTTTCTAAACCGTATTTTTCCCAAGCATGAAAAGTCCCATAAATATTACGTATATATTTACGATTAACATTTACAGATTTATTATTTACTATTAAACCAGTAACTTCCTGTTTTTGAGTTTTATAAGCCAGTCTAACTTTTGCTTCATTTATCTCAAATCCATTTGTTTCTATAATTGAGCGTAATTCAGTTCCTAAAACTACTTTAGGTAATCCTTTCTTATAACAAGCAACCAATTCAGTTGGTAACTCTTCTCGTGTTATGGAAAATGTTATATCATCAGCATATCTCGTATAAAAGAAACCATATTTTTCTGCAAATCTCTGCAATTCACTATCCATTTTTGCACAAATAAGATTGGAAATAATTGGTGAAGTTCGCGCTCCTTGTGGCAACTTATTATCAAAACAGCAAATTTGAGCTAATATAGTGGCAACTTGATCATTTAATTCGTAAGGTTTTCCAATAAATACACCTCTAACTCTACCAAAGTTGATGGAATCAAAAAAATCTTTGATATCTAAATTGAGAATAAATTTCTTCTTGGTATGAGCTTTAGCATTACTAATTATACTTCTTTGAACAGCAAATCCATGAACAGAGGCTCTAGGACGATAAACAGCATATAAAACCTGACTTAATTTTCTCTGGATAATTGATAATGATTTATGAGGAGAATAAATAGTTCTAGAACCACCAGATTTTTTAGGAACTATAAAAGTTTTATATCGTGAATCTTCTGATTTTCTGTAAAGATAATAGTTTAAATCCCCAAAGGGAACTTCTAAGAGTCTAGCAACATCTCGTGGAGACTTTAATTCTTTAAATTTTTTGGATAGTTCTTCGCAACTATCATATAGCAAGATAGAGTGGGAAAGATTTTTACTCACAAATTATTACTAGTTTTATTAAAAAATTAAAATAATACCTGCTATGGACATTCACGCTTATTTATACAGTGGCAAATCACTGTAGCACGCTTGGTTTGCGTAAGGCTAACTTAAAAATACACCGTTGCAGTATCGTCAACGGAAATAAATGCCCATTAAGCAGGTATCCTTGATATCGTAACATAATCTATACAGTATTTCTACAAGTATTCCAAAAAAAGAGGGTTATGATTTTCTTAGAGGATGTTTGAAAAGTTTTTAATGTATAAATAAACCCCTCTCCAAACCTCTCCCCGCATCGGGGAGAGGCTTTGAAACTCCCATTCCCTCGTAGGGAAGGGGGGTTAGGTTTCTGGAGATTATCGGTTTCATCTAATACTTTTAAAACACCCTCTTAGTAAGTTTTATTAATTTCTATACCTCCCTGAAACATCTTGGAGTACGTTTTTTTCTTTTCATATTTCGCTGCTCTATAATTAGGAGCTTTTAATAAAGCGCAATTCAAAAAATAAAGAGACTCTTTGTATTTACCTAGTTCTCGCAGTGTAATACCTATTTGAGTTAGAATACTATAGTCATTTGGATTAATTTGTAATGCTTCTTGATAAGCTTGAATTGCTTCACTTGCTCTATCCGAAATAAAAAGTATTTTTCCTTGTATTTTTAAATAATCTTGATTAGTTTTATCTAGTGCTACAGCATCATTTATGATTGATAATGCTACTTCTAAATTACCAAGATTTTTATATGCAGACGCATAAGCAATTCGTGTTTTGGAACTACTCGGTTTTAAACTCAATATCTTATTATAAGTGTTACTCATCATCTCTACATCAGACAAATATTCCGCTATTTTAGCTTTTTCTTTTAAAAGATGAATATTCTCTGGTTCTTGCAAAAGTCTAGTATCAATTTTTTCCAATTCTTTTCTTAAATGCGTCTGTTCACGTATTTTAAACTCTTTTTTAATTTCTTCACCATCGAGTTTAAAACAGCTTGATTCTTTTTTGAGATAAATACTACCTCCTCCTGTTTTATACATCCAATATTCGCGTTCTGATGTTCTATATAGATCATCGTTTTCCACTTTTACAGTATGTAATTGTACAATATACAAATCTTTTATTAGTTTACCTTCTTCATTATAAACATCATGTATAGGAATCTTATAATAACTTGGAGCAATTTTGGGTTCTAAATTTCTGAGTTTATCAGTTATACCTTTTTTAAGTTCATCTATCTGACTTCTATTAAGAGTAATACCTACAATTTCTCCTGAATCATTTATACCTACATAAATATCCCCCTCAACTGAGGCATTGAGAAATCCTGTTATATATTGCTCTGCATAATCTACAATTTTCTTAATAGGTTTTTGAGACTCGATTGACTTAAATTCAACATATTCATCCTCTTCTCGATGGAAAATTTGTCCTTTAATAAATTTAATTTCCTGCATCATATAAAATACGGTTTGTTCTCTAAGTTACTATGTACTCCAAGTATTTTGTATCATATCAATAGTTTTACGCATTAGCCGCCCAAGTCCCTACAATAGTTCCCTCAAACTTAAACTCACCACTACGCAAACCCACACCCAACACATCTAAACCTATTGGTGACATGAGAGTATAACCAGTCTTGGAAACAGTAACAGCCCCCTGTCCCTGCAAATCCTCTAAAATCCCCTTATAGTCCGCCATTTTCTGACCCTTAGCCACTATCCGCTTCGTCAGCAAACCTTTTTTCACTTCCTGTTCATTTGCTCCTAAATCCCACAACGCAAGCAGCAAGCGAGTTTTAGCATATAAAGTCTGTAAATTTTGGGCTTGGGCGTTCATATTCAGTATCCTACTTAACTAAAAAATATTATAAGTATTTTATTTGTTACTTGGACAAAATTCAAATAATATTAACTATTTTGATGTAAATAAGACAAAAATCAATATTTATGACTTATGCCGCAAATACCCTGAACAGGTAAGGGTAAAGCATGAGCTAAACCCCTACATTTATACTCAGGATGGGGATATTTTTTGAGTAAGAAGTCTCTAATTGCATATTTCCGCAGAGGTAAGAAATTAGAGTCGCTTATATCAGCAGCAAGATGGAAGACCGACAAAAATAGTTCATGATTACATACAAATACTATACCCATCCTTTTCTAGGTACGAAAAAACAAAAGCTCAAATCTGCCTTTGTGTCTGTACGGAGATTAAAGAGTTGTAAATAATAGGAATAAGAATGAAGACTATATATAAAGAGCGTAAACTCGGTTTACGCGTGCAAGCAATACTGATGTCTACATTACTCTCAGTTCTTTTATTAACAGGCTGTGGCGGTGGTTCTCGAAACGCATCAGTACCACCACCTGTTGATGATACAGCAGGTAGAAACATGAGCGATCGCTCTTTAGTAAATCAACCCGAAGCCAAAAAAGGATTATCCACAGGTCAGAAAGTGGCACTTTTAGGGGGAGCAGCCGCTCTTTACTATCTCTACAACAAACAAAAAAACGCTCAAGGAACAGGAGCAAAAGGCAAATATTATCTCTCCAAAAATGGGCGCGTATATTACCGTGATGAGCAAAACCGCGCTCACTGGGTAACTCCTCCCCCAGATGGTATTCGTGTTCCCGAATCAGAAGCGCAAAAGTATAGTGAATTCCAAGGCTATAACGGACGCACCACAGGTCGGGATCTCACTCAACTACCAGAAGCAACACAATAAGGAGACAGATCATGGTTAACGACTTTTTGCAAAAGGCGAAAGATTTTTTAGTAGGGTTAGGCGATAAACGAGATCAAGAAGAAATCCGTCCACCTCGTGATGATCTAAACGAAGCAAATTTTGGTGATGTTCGTCCCGCTAGTGAAGACCCCTATGGCGACCCCGCCAACCAAGGCAACTTTGGTAATGTTCGTCCCGCCAGTGAAGACCCATACGGCGACCCCGCCGACCAAGGCAACTTTGGCAATGTTCGTCCCGCCAGTGAAGATCCCTATGGCGACCCCGCTGACGAGGAAAATTAACTATCTGGTGAAAATTAAATCTGCGTTTTCCAGAACCCTTGTAGAGACGTTCCATGGAACGTCTCTACTTTTTTGGAGATATCTATTTCTATCAGACATCTAAATTAGGCAAACTCTTCTAACTGTGACAACTTTAACCAAATATTGGGCGTTGGCACTTGTCCAAACTTGACCAAAGCATAATCACCCTTAATATCCACAATTTCCCCTTGGGTTTCAAACAAGTAACTAGGTAAACGGGAATCACTAGCTTGAGCTTCTAGACTATTTTCTAGCTTTTCCCGAATAGCCCGCACCATATTTCCTTTTTTAATCGCCATAAGTTCCCCTCATTCCAAAATAAACGCTTTTACTGAAAATTTTAGCCTGTACCCAGACACAAGGGGAATTTTTCTATTAATCACCTGGTTTTCTAGCCGACATCATCCCCATATTTCCGCCCGCGCCATTGCTTAGGAGTGTGAAATGCAGATAAAAAGATGCGTAGCCCCGCTAAAGGGTCAGCCAAAAGAGAAAGCCAGAATAACCAACCACCAGTGGCATCTTTCCGATCATAGGAGGGAGCGATCGCTAATAATAAGGCAAAGCGAATCACCACCAAAAATATATTCAATCCTAACAACAAATCCGCAATATCCTCATAAATCCTCCTTAGACAATCCAGAATTAGTGATCCAGCGACTCATTTTACCATCTGCATAATTATCGCATTTCCCATAATTTGGAAGACATTGCATTAAGCATTCATTCTTTTAATTGCTGAGAGAGAAGGATATTTTTTATTATCAATAAGTAATTGACGTTCTAATAAACGAGGTTGATCATTAAATCCTAAAATTCTAGCCGTCACTTGTCCTATATTTGTGAGAGATTCAATAGTAGAATTATTCAGTTTAAAATGTTCCCCCCAATTATCCCAACGAGGATGATAAAAACGCACAAATTATTTTTTATCTAAAATAATTGAACCGATATCACTTCCTTTAAAACGATTACAATAGACACAACAATAAGCCAGATTATCTATATTTGATGAGCCACCATGTTTGATACTAATAATATGATCAATGGCACAGCCTAAAATGGTATCATGTTCAGAAATCAGGCAATATTCACATAAATTATCCGCTCTTTCTGTAACTAAACGGCGAAGTTCTAGATTTAAATAAGGACGCTCCATAATTTAATTTTAAGCCTTCTCGTTAATAAAATCATAAGCCCTAGCTTTTGCTAGTCTTAATAAATGTTCTAGAATCAAATAATGATCTAATTCTGATTTCTCCTCTGGAGAAATTCCATCAGTTTTTTCCCGAAAAATTAAATCAGATACTCTTTCTTTTACTGTTTCCGATACTTGAAATTTAACTAAACTTTGAGATGTTATGCCAGCAGCGAGAAAGTTAATTATCTCTTCATACGCTGGATTAATGGTGATTGATGTTTTCATGATGATTATCTCCTTTATTAAGGATTTAAAATCCATAGAGCAAATAAATGTAGAGAATTTACAGATACACTAATTATAAGGAAGAACGCCGAAAACCCTTGAAAATGTGGGTGACTCAGGAAGCCACATTTGGGCTTTAGACAAGGGATGAAGGCTAGTACCGCAAGGCGGAAGTCAAAAGTCAAAAGTCAAAAGTCAAAATGAAGACAGTATAGGCTTTTGGAGGATTTAGAATGGTTGGTTTATTTACGCCGTTTTGTACTAGAGGCAGGATAAATCCTGCATTGATTTTAATCCATATTCGTGATACAACTATATTGTCACTAAAGACATAAAAAGCTACCGAGGGACTCTCGGAAAGTTACGCTTGTCAGATATGATTTCGCCCGCCAGGGCCAACGAAATCAGGGCAAGAACCCAAATATTTAAGGCAGTGCCTGAAACTGGGATAACTGAGGGATATAGACTGAAACTCTCTATAGAATCTCCGCGTCTTTAGACCGGAGAGTGTCAAAATAGCCTGTGTTCTTTAAGGGAACACCAAAAAATAAATTACCCAATTTTGTGGGATGGGCATCCTGCCCGTCCTTGATGATTAGCGGGCAATTCGTCCCGCACCACAAGAAATTTTTGGGTATTTTTTTAATTGGAAGTCCCTAAGAACCAAGATATTTTCTCATGATTAAGATCGCTCTCCCCACAAGACAAACTGGAATAAAGAGCGATACCCTCAGTCACCGCCCTAAATAGCCTTAATCCCCATATTTCCGCCCGCGCCATTGCTTAGGAGTGTGAAATGCAGATAAAAAGATGCGTAGCACCGCTAAAGGGTCAGCCAACGGAGAAAGCCAGAATAACCAACCACCAGTGGCATCTTTGCGATCATAGGAGGGAGCGATCGCTAATAATAAAGCAAAGCGAATCACCACCAAAAATATATTCAATCCTAACAACAGCAGCGCCGGCAGTGAAAGCACCAAAGAAGGCAGCGACAAATAACCCAGTAAAATCAAAATAGGTAAACCCTGCACCGCCGACAATACCCATAAATCCCCCCAAATCTGAGCGGGAGAAGCAGCATCCTTCAAATCAAGGCTGCGCCCCCATTCGTTCCAAGTTTCCCACGCCCCCTCATACATCCTCACCCTTAGCACCTTAGCCCCATCCAAAAAGCCCACCTTAAAGCCCTTCGCGGCAATATTCCGCGCCAAAGTCACATCATCACAAAAAGAACCCTTCGCGCTGCTGTAACCATCCACAGCCTTTAACACAGACCGACGACACAAAAAACACTGACCATTAGCCATCACCCGTTCCGGTTGTTCAGTATAAATCCCCGTCGGATCAAATCTATACAACAACGTCATTAACAAAGCCGGTTGTAACCAACATTCCCCCGGATACTTGAGAATAAACTGCGGTGATAAAGATACCAAATCATAACCTTTAGCGATCGCCGTTTGCACCAAACTCGCCACCAAACCAGCATCAGGTTGGATATCTGCATCCATACCCAAAAACCACTCACTCCCCTCAGAACTGAACAAAAAACCATTATGCAACGCCCAAGGACGACCCACCCACCCAGAAGGTAAAGGATCATCCGTCATCACCCGAAAGCGTGGGTCAGTCGCTGCTGCCGCTTTTACCAAATCGGGAGTACCATCTTGAGAGCGACTATCAACCACAATAACTTCCCGAACCTCATAACTTTGGCGAGTCAAACCAGCCAAAAGCGGACAAATCCGCAAAGCCTCATTTAACGTCGGTACAACCACGCTCACACTTCCTAAAAGTTCCGGTGTTGGCTGTTGTGGTGTTAAAGCTGGATCACGTCTAGGACCCTTCAGCAACCGGGAAAGCAAAATCGCCGTTGCCGGTACTTGGACAAGTAGCAATAGGAGTGGAATAATATTTAGCAATTTCAACCCTGACTTTTTGTATAAACTAGCTACTTTAAATCTTCTCGCAATTTAGGCAAATTGACCTAAATTATCCAGCGATATGCAATAGGCATTAGGTTTCTGGAGATTATCGGTTTCATCTAATACTTTTCCAACAACCTCTAAGGACAGGCTACGCCATCAGCATTAAGCAGCAAAACCTTTTGGTGTAATGCTATAGTATGTTACTTGACACTCTCCGGTCTAAAGACGTGGAGATTCTATAGAGAGTTTCAGTCTATATCCGGATAAAGGAAAGCAACTAGCCTTCATCCCTTGTCTGAAGCCCAGATGCGTTCTCCTAAGTCGAACGCATCTTCAAGGGTTTTCGGCATCTACTTTATAAGTGTGATTAAAAAGTTGTGCATCATTGCCTGTTTCAACAGAGAATAATTTGACTATGGATTTTGACTATTTCCGAACCAACGAAAGTAATAACACCAATAAGAACTTTCAACACTTGTTATCTAGTGGTTGGCGACCATTTCACAGAGATTTTGATTGGGAATACTTCGGTAAAATTCTATTCCATGACACTCAAGAATTAACCCAAAAAAGTATTAATTTAGCCAGTTATTATGCTGATGCTTTAGCGAGAAAAGAATATGCTTGGTGGGCAAATATTTTAAATTTAGCTTCAGATTACACCCGTGGTGAATTCCAAAAATATTGGAATTATATTACACCAGATATGCTCACCCCAGAACAGCGCCATAAAGACTTTTTAACCACAGAAACACCCCTAGTCCAATTTGTCAGTCGCAACAGTATTCCTATTGATTACGTCCTGAATCTTCTCCAAGAAATAACCGTCTTACGAGTTTTAAAACTATTAGAACGTCCTGATGTTATCACTCAATATTACTCAGAACGAGACTTTTATTTCCCCGTTGAAAAATTTGTAAACTGGGAAAGACTAGATGTGGTTAATACAGTTTATGCCTACTGGTCAGAACATGATATTTGGTTACAAATTGAAGCTTATGAAAGAGGCAGAAGAAATTATACTTTAATGGCTAAAAATATCAAGCCATTAATTAATAAAGCCACCTATGATCTAGCAGTCATGCTGAGTGGATATCAAAGTCGTGTTGGGAAAGTTCATAGTCAGTATTCATTACCGACATTTCCCCAAGATATTCAAGATTTTACTGACATAGTTCAACAAACAATTTTAGATCAAAATCAATTAGCCGTTGTAGTACATGGCGCACCAGGTACAGGGAAAACAGCATGGACACAAAGTGTTGCTAAAGAAATTCTTGTCCCTTTAGGATATGTAATTTTCATTTTAGATCATGATGCCATCACTAACTTTGTGCCGCCAACATATTTAGAAAAGATTTGTATTATCATCAACGAAGCTGATAATTTAGCTCAAGATCGAGCTTCAGAAGTAGCACAATATAACAACAAAACCGAGCATATTTTAGCCTTATTAGATGGGACATTATACCAAAGCATAATTGACGAATCTGGTATTCAAATGCAACAGAAATTAGTCATACTAATGACTTGTAATACCACGGAAAGATTAGATCCAGCCATGTTACGTAAAGGTAGAGTAGACTTAATATGTGAGTTTACCAAAAAATTTGTTTAATTAACCACAAGACAATATCCCCGACTTCTTCAAGAAGTCGGGGATATAAATAATCTCAATAACACTAATTACCTGCACTTATGAATAAAAAAGAACAAACAGTAACGCGATTATTTTCCCATCTAAAATTTGATAATCATAAATTTCAACATCAACCCGGTAGTGTTTTAGGAAATACAGCTTTAATTGTCGGAACTACCATTGGGGCGGGGATTATTGGATTACCTGCTGTAACTTTACCATCGGGGATTATACCATCCACAATCCTACTTATTACTGTATGGCTGTATACTTTAACCTCCGGTTTATTAATTGCAGAATTGACTTTAAATGTGATGAGATTTGAGGGTATTTCTCATATAGGTTTATTAGCAATCATAGAAAAGATTCTCGGTAAACCAGGAGCGAGAATTGCCGGAATTGCCTATGTATTTAACCACTATGCCCTGTTAGTGGCATATATGACTGAAGGTGGCAAAATTTTAACAACCACAGTTGATAAAGTTTGGGAATTAGAGCATATTTCACCTCAGTGGGTAGGAACAGTCAGTTTTTTTCTCGTATTTGGTAGCCTAATGTATTGGGGTAAAGATAGATTGATAGAAAGAATAAATGGTATATTTATTATTATTTTATTAATTACTTTTTTGGGTTTATTAATATTAGGAGGAATGCAATTTCAAAACTCTCAACTTCTAGTACAAAATTGGCAATCTATTGGTAATGCTATTGCTATTATATATGTAGCAATGTTCTTTCACAGTATTATTCCACTGGTTGTAACTCAATTAGAAGGAGACATTAATAAAATTCGCCAATCTATGATTATTGGTTCATTAATTCCCTTATTCATGTTTTTAGCTTGGAATGCTGTTATTTTAGGCTGTATGACTCCAGATATTTTATCCCATAATTTCGCAAATGAGAGCGTATTTGATCCACTGCAAATTCTGCGAACTGGTCAATTAGGAGAATGGTTTGCTGTCTTATTATCAATTTTTTCTGAATTTGCAATTGTGACATCATTTATAGGTATTACCTATGGTTTAGCAGACTTTTTTCAAGATATTTCCATCATTACCAAAAGCGAAATTTCTCGTTTACCTCTTTATTCCTTAGTGTTGCTTCCACCTCTGAGTTTAGGAACATTTAATCCTAATATCTTTTTTCATGCTTTAGAATACACGGGAGCATTTAGTGTTTCCATTCTCGGAGGAATTATGCCAGCATTAATGAGTTGGAAACAAAGTCAAACACCAGAATTTGCTAATGGTAACTATCAAACCCTAGTTCCTGGGGGAAAAATAACATTAATATTTATTATGGTCGGGGCATTATTTTTAATATGTAGACAAATTTTGGTAATATATCAATTCTAAAAATGAATAATTTTCGGTTAATGAAAATTAGCAAATTTCTGAGTAAGCTGATAAAAAGTGAATAAAACCTCTCTTATCGGATAATGACAAGAGAGGATTTGGAGCTAAAGTCCGGTAGGGTAATCGGGCTATTTAATATTTAATATTTATTCGGGTTTAATCCAGTCCCCCCTAAGACATATAAATTGATGATTATCATCTACAATTGGTATCATTTACGAATTTGCATAAAAAAATCCCTTGTTTGTATAGTGCAAACAAAGGGATATACTGTTAAAGTTCGTCAGGTGATCGGAATGTTTAATTATTTAATATTTATTGGGTACGTCTTGATTCCTCCATTGGGTAGATAAAAATTTGTGATATGAAGATATTGTTGTATATTTTTAGACTATTAACATAAATACATTTATTCATATATCATATTCATGAAGAAATCATGAATTTATCGGCGTTGCTGAATTGAGGTATGAAATTCCCAAATTGAACCTTTAAAACTCAAACCTCAGTGCGTCTTTGCGCCTTTGCGTGAGACTAAAATTCATACCCTTAATCAGCAACGCCAATTTATCAATATATCCGACAAATTCTCCCAAACTAGGAACGCTATTAGCAAGGTACATATATAGAAACTCGTAATCTAAATTAGATGCAAGTCTATTGATTTGTTTCTCGCTTTTGTTATAACCTTTTCCTGCATAGTTATAAATCTGTTTCAGATCATCAGCAGGATGAGGTCTTTGTTCCATATCATCAGTTTGAGGATTAAATCCAAAAATTGATTGAATTTGCTCTGGAGTCAAACCTGGATCTATTTTGAGAAAGTGATTATATTCTGCTAAAAACCATGATTCCACTTCCATAACAGCAAGAACTATATTTTCATTATTACTTTATCAAAGTTAATTCCTTGCCGAGATTTAATCTCTATGGAAATCTGAAATTTTCCAGCAATTTCTCTCAGCAACTTTGCGACAAAAATCTGTTCTGTTTTACCCTCTACAAAAATAGCTAATTTTTTCACTATTCTATATTTTCCTCATTACCTCAACTGTGGTAATCATCATGTTGTAACCGATTACATTGAAGTGATCACGATTATAGCAAAATGGGGACTATTGCTAATGTGAAGGTCTAAAATTTTCTGGTAAGTGATAGAAGTGATAGAAGTGTCACACCAAAAATCTGTTGTAGGGTGCGTCAGATACCAACAATCTATTTATTTGCAGGATTTATGCAATCTGATGCACCCTACGAATATGCCAGTTGCGTAAGTTCTGAGTGAATTACATTTAATTTCGTGCAGAGACGTAGAGAGAAATAAATAGTGTTAAAATCTAACTAACTACGGCAATAGATGGAGTAACTCTGATGCTACAAGTTAAACATCAATTTCAAAGCTTTGAAGAATATTTATCTTATGATGATGGTACGGACAAACTTTATGAATTATTTAATGGAGAGTTAATAGAAATGCCACCAGAATCAGGAATTAATGTGCAAATTGCCAATCGTCTTTTCTTAATCTTTGCATTGTTAATAGGGATTGATAGAGTGCGAGGACATGGTTTAGAGTTGGAAGTCAGAGGAGAACCGAGAAACCGTTATCCTGACCTGACTATTATTCGAGAAGAGCATATTCAACAATTAGCAAATCGGAACACTATTCGCCTATCAATGCTACCACCTTTATTGGTTGTTGAAGTTGTTAGTCCTGGGGAATTACAAAGAGATAGAGATTTTATTGCCAAACGTCTACAATATCAAGATTGTGGTATTCCTGAATATTGGATTATTGACCCCCAAACCCAAAGCATATTGGTTTTAGAGTTAATTAACAAAATTTATCATGAGATTGGGATTTTCTCCGGTGATGATTTAGTTTTATCTCCACAATTTAATAGTCTAAACTTGAAAGGATCACAAATTTTTGCATAAGGAAAATGTGTGAATCAGGATATCCAGGATTTAAGGATTTACAGGATTAGGAAAATGTCTAAATCAAGGTTTTCAGGATTTGAGTAATTCATCATTGAGAATTACTCATTACCTATATTTACAAAATATTGAGCAGGTACACCAATGTGAAGAGAATGATCCAAATAATATCCACAAAGTGCCAATAAATTTCCGCCATTTCGATGCCCGTATGTTTAGTGGCAGAATAATGACCACGACGGAAAGAACGCCATAATACACCCAAAATTAATAACAATCCAATAAAGACGTGCAAACCGTGAAAGCCTGTCATTAAATAAAAGCAATTAGAGAAAACATTAGTAGTGAATCCATAACCTAAATTCATGTATTCATAAACCTGACCAGCTAGGAATACAGCCCCCATAATTGCGGTGATAAAATACCAAAACCGCATCCAACCCACACTATTTCTTTTAATTGCCATATCACCAAAGTGAATGACAAAACTACTAGAAACGAGGATGATCGTGTTAATGGCTGGGATAAATAATTCTACTTCTGTTCCTGCTGGTGGCCAAACTGCGGTTGTCCCTTTAAAAAACAAATAGGTGGCAAAAAATCCACCAAACATTAATGATTCAGAAGCGAGAAATGTGATTAATCCCCACACTCGTAAATCTGGATGTTCTTCATGCCCGTCGCTATGATGTTCAATTGGTGTAATCGCAGTCATATTATTATTCCTAGTAAATTTTTTCTAGTCTCACGCAAAGGCGCAAAGGCGCAAAGATAGAAAGAATTATCCTCAAAAAACCTCTGCGTACCTCTGCGTTTTAATCTGTTAGCGATGATTTATCATGACCATAGTCATAAGGTCCATGAGTAACAACGGGTAGAACTTCCCAGTTTTCAATGATGGGTGGGGAAGAGGTTGTCCATTCTAAAGTTAAACTTTCCCAGGGGTTATCACCTGCGAGTTCACCGTTTTTCCAACTGAAAATGGCGTTTAAGGCGAAGGGAATGACAGAAATACCCAAAAGGATTGCGCCAATGGTGCAAAGCTGGTTTAAGCTGGTAAATTGGGGGTCATACATGGCAACTCGGCGGGGCATTCCTTGTAACCCTAGTTTGTGCATGGGTAGGAATGTGAGGTTTGTGCCGATGAAGGTGAGGACAAAATGAACTCGTCCCCAGGTTTCGTTCATCATTCTGCCGGTGATTTTGGGAAACCAGTGATAGATACCTGCGTAAATCCCAAAGACTGAACCACCAAATAAGACGTAGTGGAAATGACCGACTACATAATAGGTGTCGTGAACGTGAACGTCAAAGGGGGCTGTTCCCATGGTTACGCCGCTTAAACCGCCCATGACGAACATGGAAAGTAATCCAATGGCGAATAACATGGCGCTGGTGAAACGGATTTTTCCTCCCCAGAGAGTTGCTACCCAACCGAAGATTTTCACACCTGTGGGGACTGCAACTATGAGTGTGGAAATGGTGAAGAACATCCGCATCCAACCGGGTGTGCCACTGGTGAACATATGGTGAACCCAAACGAATAAACCAACGACACAAATGGCGACTGTGGAAAAGGCGATCGCTTTATAACCAAATATCGGTTTCCGGGCGTGGGTGGGAATAATTTCGGACATAATCCCGAAAATCGGCAGAATCATTAAATAAACCGCCGGATGGGAATAAAACCAAAATAAATGTTGGTAAATAACGACGTTACCACCTGCATCTGGTTTGAAGAAGGATGTGCCGAAATTAATATCAAATAACAGCAAAACTAAACCGGCTGCTAATACGGGAGTAGAGAAAAGGGCAAGGATAGAAGTTGCTAAAATTGCCCAACAAAACAGGGGAACTTGATCCCATTTCATGCTGGGAACTTTCATCATCAAAATGGTGATGACAAAGTTAAGTGAACCTAAAATTGAAGAAGTTCCTACCAAAACAATCGCTAAAATCCACATTGTTTGGGCGTTGTTGGCGGTAACTAGACTTAATGGTGGGTAAGCTGTCCAACCTGATTGAGAACCACCAAAGATAAAACTACCTAATAATAATAATCCGGCGGGGGGATTTAACCAAAAGGCGATCGCATTTAATTTAGGAAAAGCCATATCTCTAGCACCCATCATTAATGGGACTAGATAGTTACCAAATCCACCAATTGCACTGGGAACAATCCACAAGAAAATCATGATTGTGCCATGATTTGTCATGAAGGCATTGTACAGATTTGGATCAAGAAAGTCCGAGTCCGGTGTGGCTAATTCGGCGCGAAGGGCGATCGCCATTAACCCACCAATTAGATAGAATGCAAAGGCTGTCACCAAGTATTGAATCCCAATAACTTTGTGATCAGTATTAAATGTGAAATAATCTCGAACTTTCCAGGCTGGGGGATGAGAACTATGAGTAATCAGCCGGGTTGTTGATTCGCTTTCATCAGGTGGGGGATTAACTGGAAAATTTACTTGTGTCATATTTTTGTTAGTTGTCTTTTGTCAGTTTTCAGTTATTAGCTAATAATTACTAATGACTCATAACTAATGACTTAAGATCTGCTGGACTTACTTCCAAATTGTGAATGTAGGGGTCAAGAAATTCTGACGGAGATAAATTCTCCAAATTAACTGCTACAGCATGATTCATATCTTGCTTTTGGGCAATCTGGTTTTCACTCATCCAAGCATCATAATCTGCTTGTTCATGGACGATTACTTGCGATCGCATTGAACCGTGATAACCACCACACAATTCTGCACAAACTACCGGATAAGTACCAGTTTTTGTAGCTGTAAATCGCAGTTGTGTAGGAACTCCAGGAATAGCATCTTGTTTCAGACGAAATTGGGGAACCCAAAAAGAATGAATCACATCATCTGCGGATAAATTCAATTGCACATCAGCACCAACAGGAACGTGCAATTCTCCAGCAGAAATACCACTTACAGGGTAATTAAATAACCACGCAAACTGTATACCCTTAACATCTACAACCAAATCAGCCGGTTTATTTTTGGTTTGCGGATTTTCACCAATCCCAATATTAGCTGTTTGACTAACATTCATAGCACCTGCTGACTCATGGTGAGGATGACTACCCACACCAAAACCACCCATTTGGTTATAAATATCAACACTATAAATACCTAAAGCAATCACAATTACCGTAGGAATTGCCGTCCAAAAAATTTCTAAACTCAAGTTACCTTCTACAGGTGTACCATCAGAGTTATCTCCTTTGCGTCGTCTATAGATAACTAGAAACAGCAGAATCGTCCCTTCAACAATTAAGAAAAGAGCAACCGCAATTGTTAACATGATATTGAAAAAACCATCCACCAAAGGCGCTTGTTGCGATGCTGCTTCCGGTAATAAATGATGATTTTGACCAACCCAGATACTGATAGGGGCTATTATCATCCCAGCTAACAGTGTCCACAGCGAAACAGGAACTTTTTGCATAAATGCTACCTGCTTTGTAAATAGTAGTAAAACCAGAGTCAACAGATTTTGGATTGACTCCACCAGACGAGTGTAGAGCTTGAGGATTTTAGATTGGTGGTTTTTGATTAATTCCGCCCTGAAGAGGCGGGGAACCTGTCCCGAAAATTCCCAATCCAAAATCTGAAATTTTTCGGTCAGTAAAGATAGACTTTGGTAGCCACAGAATTATTTTCTGAGGACAAAATTATCTTTGATATTTTCACTATTACTGTTCTAACTTGTATCTAATCAAAAATCGGTAAACTTCCATATTTTTTCATATTGATAACCACAAAATCCCCGACTTCTTGAAGAAATCGAGGATCTAAGAGGTTGATATTTTCATAAATCAAATAGCAGCAGAAAAAATATTAGCAAGTATGATTTTTTTAGATGATAGCAACTTACGATTTACGTTTCTGTTTACTGCAAACCTTTTAACCGACTACGGTAAATATTAAGATTCCCCTCTAATTACCTTGCCTATAGACTTAACCAAAATAACCGATGTTTTGCAGGACATCACATCGTTAAACATTACCAAAGATGTTATTTGTCTAGTGTTACATGACTATAACAATTTTTAGAACAAATTCGAGAACAAGCTTCACAGCCAATACAGTTTTCTGGGTTAGTAACAACCATTACTTTCCGTTCTACTTCTTCCTCATCTTCATCTTCTACAAATTCACCTTCTTCGTTTAAAGGCATTAAGCCCAAAACTTTATGACCACAAACTTTCATACATCTGCCACAACCGATACATTTCTCTTTATCTATTTCTTGGGCAAATTTAGGAGTCCAAGCAGTACCTCCAAAGGTCAATCCTGTTAATGTAGCCATGAATAAAACCTCAGCAATTTTAGCTAGATGTTAGTTAATCCTTTAATCTTCATACTAGCCTGATATTTCATTTTTTCAATCACAAAAGTTAACTTTTTTATCAAATTTTGATGACCTGCTAAATAATATTATTTATTTTTGCTTATTTTAAACTATTAAATGATATTACTTATTGATAAATTTATCTAGTGTGCTTGGATAAAAAGCTGATTAATTAAAGGTTTCCAGAATTTTGTTTAAAGTTATTTTCTCAATAAATATCAATTAATGCGTCTAAAAATACCCCATTCAATAAGAATAATAATCAATTAGCACCCATTATTATTAGCTTCATTAACCTCCTATTTGCAAATATTTTCTAATTAGATAAAAATATTCTACTAACAGTATTAGTAAATACAAACTTAAAAAAATCATTTCCTCTATTTTTGAACTATTTTCTTCACATCCTAAATCACGTAGGTTGGGTTGACAAAGGAAACCCAACATTTTCGCCACCTTGTTGAGTTTTGTTCCATTACTCCGTAAGGCTGACGCGAACAATCCAACCTACGGCTATAAGATGTTCTTCAAAAACATTTTACATATTTTATATAGCCCAAAATAAACATTATGACAGTAAATATCCAGGTAAATATTAAGAAATCCTGCCAAGCTCATACTGAACAATCTTATTGAAATCTTTATGAAAAGTATAGTTAATGAAGAAGCAATGAAGCCCAACTTTGCAAAATATAAATAGCTACAAAATCTGGCTTCATTCACCCTATGAGTAATTAATCAGGCGAGAAACATATCTTCTTGTTATAGAGGTAATTTGGTAGCGAGTTATGAATCAAAAGGACACATTAAGGGGAGACTTGAGCCAAACATCTCAACGATTAAAGTAGGAAGACGGACTATGCCGCATATAATTCCTAACCACAGTTGCGTGGGATGTGACAACTGCCGACCCCTATGTCCTACGGGTGCAATTAAAATCAAAGATGATGAATATTGGGTTGATCCTGCCCTTTGTAATAATTGTGATGGCTATTATTCACAACCACAATGTGTAATTGCCTGTCCCACAAATGCGCCTATTCCTGTACACGCCAAAAAAGGAAGATGTAAAATTGAACCACGAGATGTTACCAGTCCAGATTTATTTTCTAATGGTAAGAATAACCCCTTTGCTTCAGCCATAGTTATCTGGGAAGCTTGTAATTTACTAGCACAACGAACATCTTTACAATGGGAAAAAGATGAGGAAGGTAACTTACATTACAGTCGCTCAGTTAATCAAGGACGAGGAACAATTTCCTTTCATCTTCAAGACCTATTTCCAGTTAACAACCGTGCTAATAATTCACAAGCAATTGATTATTTAGACATCCGGGCTGCTTGTATTCATCTTATTTTCGCCGCTCAAATTACAGCCTTAGATCAACCTTGGGAAGAAGAATTTACCATTGATGAACGACAAATTGAACAGTATTTGGGCTTAGAAAAACGTAAAGACCTCAGCAAAAGTGCCAAACTCGGTTTAATTAAAAATATCGTCTCTCAGACTTGTTCTCTCATGGTTTCTATTGACTGGCCACAACAAGGTAGAGTTCCCAGTTTTTCCATTAAAGATAGTTATTTATGGAATTTGACAGATACCCAACACCATTTTCAAGAAGATGATCAAGGTTGTAAATATTTAGTGGGACTGACATTTACAATTAAAGCTGGGATTTGGACTAAACATTTCTTCAACAGACAAGGATGCAAAGAACGAACCACATTTTATCAATATGGCAGTCTTCCCAAAACTTTACTCACCACAGTTATGAGTCTGTGGCAACAACACGAAGGTGCTGTTAGACTTATGCTTTGGTTATTGTTTAAAACAAAAATGGGGAGAGAACAACGCATCACTATTCCTACCTTGCTGCGCGTTGCTTATGGTGAGGAAAAAGTGACCCAAGCTTCCAGACACAGGGAAGAACGGAAACGCCTACTTAAAGCCTATGAAAATGATTTAGAAGTTCTCAATCATTATGGAGTCAAGCCATTATTTGATCCTGTTACCTATCCCCCGGAAATTCAGCCCCTGTGGGCAAAATTAGTAGATATACCGGAAGATCCAGAGGAAGCGTTAGAATTTTGGATTAATGATGGTAGTGGTGAAAATCGCCTCACAGACAGCGGACCACGTGGTAAATGGAATTTACTTCTGAACGCACGCATTTTATCTTTTGAACTCCCGACCGATTGGGAAAATCGTTCAGAATCAGATAAAAAACAACGTCGCTCCACTAAAGCAAAAAGCAATCATCAACAAACAGGTAATTTGCTAGGGGAAGAGGTTATGGAAGGACGAAAAAAAATGAACCTCTCCCAAAGGGAACTAGCCAAGTTGATGGAAAAAAGCCAAAGCTGGATTCGTGATGTGGAAAAAGGGCGCTTAAAAGCTAAACTAGACGATCAAATGCTCTTGAGACAATTGCTAGATATTTCATAAGGTACAGCAGGAGTCAGGAGGAAAATTCTCTTGGCTTTTGATGTAAATTTTTTACGCAGCTTAGTTAATTAAACAAAATCAAGATCCGAATTTTGATTTTTGGTGTTAGATGGTGAGTATTAACAAAATTTGTTAACTTGAGATGATATCTAAGTAGGTAAACAGGAAAATTTAAAGGTATGTAACGGTATGTAAAGTTGTCTCAATGCAATATTCTGATTGAGTTTCAGCCATTTTACAAAACGCAATACCCCTCATTTTTATTTTGTTTACCTACTTAGATAGGTATCAATCTTAATTTATTGAGGAGTGAACATGAGTAATATTATTTTTCGTAAAACTTGTTTAGCCTTACCAAGTCTTGCAGCTTTGGTAGTTTTAGGTAGCGGACTTTCCGTAAATGCTCAGACAGTCGAACCAGGAACAATTGTTCTTCCCACCAAGCAAACATCAATATCCACCGTTGCTACAGAAGAAATAGCCAGTCGGACAATCACACCCGTACCAGGAACTGTAGAAACTTCATCAGTTATGCTCAATTCTGGTTCTACACAAGCTACCGAAAAAACAGAACCATCCAATCAAATAGCACAAAGTCCGATTGGCATAGGTAGAGCCACTCGTGGTGGTAGTAGCTATATTGGTGTTGGTCTCAACGTTGGTGCATCCGGTAGCTTTTCAGCTTTGAGTGATGGTAATTTCACTGTTATCAGTAAAATTGGTCTGACCAAAACCTTATCAGTTAGACCATCAGTAATATTAGGAACAGATACAACATTTCTTACTCCTATTACTTACGACTTTGCTTTTAAATCACCAGATCCATTTACAGAACCTTTACCCATAGCTCCTTATATTGGACTAGGTGCAGCTATTAAAACAGGTGATAAGTCTAACACTGAAGCTGCTTTGCTAGTCACTGGTGGTATAGACGTACCTCTCAATAGCAGATTAACCGCCACAGCCGCCGTCAACGCTGGATTTTTTGATAAAACTGATGTGGGAATTTTATTAGGAGTCGGTTATAACTTTACTGGTTTTTAGAAGCGAGTAGGGGCGCAGGGCCTGCGCCCTTTCTCAGGAGTCAGGAGTCAGGAGTCAGGAGTTCAGAAAGAAGAAAGAAGAAAGAAGAAAGAAGAAAGAAGAAAGAAGAAAGAAGAAAGAAGAAAGAAGAAAGAAGAAAGAAGAGGGAAATTTCTCCCCCTGCCCCTACATCCCCTACATCCCCTACATCCCCTACATCCCCTACATCCCCTACATCCCCTACATCCCCCACATCCCCTACATCCCCCACATCCCCCACATCCCCCACATCCCCTACATCCCCCACATCCACCACATCCCCTACATCCCCCACATCCACCACATCCCCTACATCCCCTACATCCCCTACTTAGGACTCACCTTATCAATCACCTTGATTTTGCCATCATCGCCCACAGTCCAGACATCATAAGTACCAATGACATCACCATTAGCGTCAACATCTACATCACCGCTTGCGCCTTGATAATTAATTTGTTTCCCTTCTTTAAGTAGCTTCAATCCTTCACAAACATCGCTAACTGGTGTACCTTGACCAGCGGATACTTCCCGAATTTTACCAGCAATAGCAACCCCTGTATTTTCCTTCGCAGCTTGAGCGGCTAATACCAACAAAGCCGCAGCGTCCCAAGATTGAGGTGCGTATTCTCCAGGAGAACCGCCTTTTTTCTCTTGCCAAAGTTTATTAAAGTTTTCCAAACCTGGACCACTAGAACCAGGAACTGTCCCAATAGCCCCCGATAAAATATACTTGCCGTCACTACCTTTGCCAACTTGGTCAGGGAAAGTAGAAGATTTTACGCCGTCCGTGAGTAAAATTTGTACGCCTTTCGTGACACCTTGTTGATAAGCAGCTTTGAGAAATAAACTCCCTGTTTCCGCATATAATACGCCTAAAACCGCATCTGGTTTCCCAGCAAAAGCCGCAGTTGCTTCTGTATCAAATGTTTGGGATTTGGGATCATAGCGCACAGGCTTATCTTTATTAACTACTGTTCCGCCCAATTTTTCAAAAGTATCTACAAATGCTTTTTCAAACCCCACGCCATAGTCATTGTTAATAACTACTGTGGAAACTCTTTTAAAACCTTTTTTCTTAGCAAGTTGAGCTAAAGCTAATGCTTGATAGGTATCAGGGGGAGCAGTTCGCGCCCAAAAGCCCTTAAAGTCACCTTTTTTAGCTTTGTCGGTAAATACGGGGCTGGTGCTACCAGGAGAAATCAGCATGACTTTATTGGGTACAGCAACAGAAACCGCCGCAGTGGAAACGCTACTAGCAAAAGAACCGACTACACCAGCTACCTTATCTAAGGTTGCTAATTTGGTCATTCCCGCAGCACCGGCTTTAGGATCTGTTTGGTCGTCTACTTGTACTAAAGTGACTTTTTCACCGTTAACACCCCCACAAGCGTTAACTGTGTCTACTAATAAGGGAACTGAACCAACCATTTGTTGTCCAATGGAAGCTAAGTCACCTGTTGTGGGTAATAAACTACCAATTTTCAATCCTTTAGTATCACTGGTTGTAGTGGTAGCACTTGGGGAAGTGGTACTACTTCCAGTAGATGATGGGGGATTGGGATTTTCGCAAGCGGCTAACAAGAAACCACTGGCTAAGGTTGCTATACTCAAGGCTAGGGAAACACGAATTTTTGCCATAGTTAATCACACAGATATTCAGAAAACTTGATGTAGATATATTTACATCAAGCCTTTAAATCGCAGATTATAACATCCTCAAACTATCATTGGTTTCAATTAAACCATAACTTTTTCACCGGGTTTAGGGGCAATTACCTGGGTTGTTAAATTGTTTTTCCCTAGCAATGCGCGAAATTCTGCCACAGTTCCCTTTTCTTGCAAGAATTTTACTAATATTCCTGCAAACAAAATATCCCCTCCGGCTGCGGTAGGGAGGATAAATTGAGGTTTTACGGATTTTGCTACTTCTAGGGCGCTATTCATCCCTTTGATAATCGGACCGAGTAAGGGTAAGCTCAAATCAATGATTGGAGTGATTACTACGTCAATGGGTGCTATTTCTTTGAGTTGAGGGGAATGATAGCCATGAGGTTCATAATAAAGTGTGGAATTATTTACTAAATCTTTGAGCAGATAGCCGTTTTCTAATAGGGTGGGTCCAATGGGAGAACCAGGAAAAGCTTTGATTTCTACTTGCTGATTTAAGGTAAAGGTTTCGCCATGATTGAGGCTAATTATTTGTTGATAACCCAGTTGTTTGACAACTTTGGCAGCATTGGGGGAAGCGACAACTGGGATATTTTTGTTAAGCTGCTTTAGGGTGGGTGGGTGTGCATGATCTTCTAAACCTTGAGAAAGCAAAATTAAATTTATATTATCTGGTATTGACCGATCCTGAGAACGAGAACCTTTAAATAACCAATCTAAGTTATTAAAGGTTAAATCACCAATTAACCAAGGGTCAATAAGTATTCGTTGTTCACCAATTTCAATTAACCAACTATTACTATCTAACCAAGTAAGGTTCATAATCACAGAAATTCCTTATTTTTAATATTAAAGATCAAACTTCGTAAATAGCGATTACTAGTAGTCTGTCAAAGAAATTTTGACGGATAAAGAAGAAATGAACCACGTTCGCGGAGCGTGCCGTAGGCATTAGGACGCAAAGAGCGCGAAGGAAGAAGGAAGAAGGAAGAGGAAAAATTTATTTACCCGTCAATTAGTTCTTGACAGACTACTAGGTCGCGCTATCTCTATTCCTATGGCTTTAGTATAAATAGAATGATTGCCACCTTCTCGCAATAAATAAAATCCATTTTCTTCCAAATACTTAATTAAATCTTTTCGTTTTACTGACATAATCAAACTTCTACAGGAATTTGTTCCAGTAAAGAGTTTCCTGTGGGAATTTCTTTATTTTGTTGATGATAGGCAAGAATCATTTCTTTGAGTGCATCTTGTAACATAGTTCTGCACATTTCTAGTGTTTCTCCCTCAGTAATGACTTCTTGCCATTCAATCAATTGTCCCATATATCCACTATTTATTTTGGTATATTTTGCGGTGTATGTAGTTAGCATAAGACATTAATCAAGAGTATTCTATAAATTATAACTTTTTTTTGAGTTTATACATTCTTTGTCACCGGTTGTCTATTGTCCTGCTAACATTTGTAATAATTTATCCATGTTATCTAAGTTACCAACCATCCGCCGAATTGGATGGGGCCAAACCTTAACTAAAGTAGGAGTAGCAGAAACTTGATCTATTTCTGCCTGTTCTGGATTTGTGAGGACATCAATAACTTTGAGAGTATAAGGATATCCTAGCGATCGCTCTAAGGATTCGTGCAAGTTCTGTAAAATTTTTTCTGTAGTCGCACTATGACCAGCCACAAACAAACGCAAAACAAAGCCTGGCGCTCCTTGAATATTTTGTAGCACAGGTTGTCTATTGACAACTGGTAGCTGGTATTGCGAGGGAGAATCAGCCAAATCTAACCGCACAATTAAATCATGATCTTGCCAAAGCTGAGGAAATGTCGACCGATAAGTTGATAATACCAAGCGATCGCATAAACCATCCTGCCAAGGTGCTGATTGCCACACCAAATCTCCCGTCCCAAAAATCGCATTCAACACAGCCTGATGCCTAATCACCGCCGGATAAGCTTCGGCAAAAATTTGCACTTGTTGAGTCCGAGGATTTAACCAGTGATCAATAGTTGCAGTATAGCAAGGCACTAAAAAATGTGGCGGCTCCGGTAAATCGAGAATTTCCTGCAAAGCCGCACATAAATTTAAATGCCATCGTCCTTGCTTACTAGGGTCAATACAATATATCAAATCCCCCCCAGGCGTAAACAAGGCAATACCCTTGAACAACTGGGGTTTAGAAAGTTTGTCTACATTCAACTTAGTCATTAGTGATTGGTCATTGGTCATTGGTCATTGGTCATTACCCATTACCAATTAAACACGACCTCGGAGGAATTGAGCCATTTCGTTAGGAGTTGGCGACATTTCTAGTGCCGTTTCCTCGGTAATCCGACCTTCTTGGTAAAGATCGAGCAATGACTGATTCATTGTCACCATGCCATCAAAACCAGCTTGTTTCATTAACTCCGCAATCTCATCATACTTGCCATCCTTCACCCATTCCTTAACAGCCTCAGTATTAATGAGAATATCGTGGAAAGCCGCCCGTTTACCATCTGTAGTTCGGCACAAGCCTTGAGCAATCACCGCTACTAAAGATTCCGCAACCGCTATTCGCATAGCTTCCTGTTCTTCACCCGAATACAAATTGAGAATCCGTTCAATAGTTTTTACCGCACTATTTGTGTGCAGAGTTCCCATCACCAAGTGACCTGTTTGTGCCGCCTTCAGTGCCGTATTCACCGTTTCCTTATCCCGCATTTCCCCCACCAGAATTAAATCTGGATCTTCCCGCAAAGCTGCTTTCAAAGCATTATCAAACTTGCGAGTGTGCATTCCCACCTCCCGCTGTTTAACCAAAGACTTACGGCTTTGGTGGACAAATTCCACCGGGTCTTCAATCGTAATAATATGTTTAGCCATCTCCCGATTGATATAATCAACCATCGCTGCCATTGTCGTAGACTTACCCGAACCAGTAGGACCTGTCACCAAAACTAAACCCTTGTGATGATGACAAATATCTCTAAACACCGGTGGTAGGCGCAACTGCTCCATAGATAGAATTTTGAGAGGAATTAACCGCAGTACCATTGCATAACCACGCAGGGAATCAAACACATTAATCCGCACACGGGCAAAATCGTACTGAGTCGCCCCATCAAATTCTAAATGTTCTTGAAACCTTTGAATTTCAGAATCAGAGAGAATCTCCCGCAACCAACGCATAAAAGTCGGTTTATCAACTTCGGGATAACTTGTCGTCAGAATTTCCCCTCGGCTGCGGAAGCGGGGAATTTCACCCACTCCCAAGTGAATATCAGAGTAACCCTCATCAAAGGCTTCCTGAACAAGCTGCGCCAAGGTACGTCCTACAGGTTCATTCGTTAACCCATTAGAATTGGAAAATATTGGTGGTGGTGTAGTAATTATTGGTGGCGCTGGTGCGTTCATTTCTAAATTTGCCACCGGAGGCTGTACTTTTGCTTTTGGTAAAGGTGGCGGCATTCTAAATGTTTGTGATTCTGTCATATATCTTCACTTTTGTTAATTAGTAATTGCTTGTTCGTCAGTTGTCAGTTGTCAGTTGTCAGTTGTCAGTAGAAAATATTTTCCCCCTGCTCCCTGTCCCTGCCTCTGCCTCTGTTATGCAGTCTTTTTAGTAGGTTATTTACCAATATACATATTTTTTAACACATACTGATTATCCTTGCTCTTCCGTAAGATTTACGTAATATATCAGTAACTAATAATATCAAGTAATTAAGGGTGGCGAGAGGAGTGAAAGCGAGGAAAATTCAGAATTACCCATTACCTACAGCCTATTTTTTATCACCTCCTGATAAATTATGAGAAATAATATCGTTTTCCATAAGAAATGTTAAGCATCTGAGCGATCAGATTGCGGGGATCAATATCTGCTTCTCATCTACCGTTAGTCCATATCTCTCAAGGCATATACCAGAACTCTTTCCCCTACCTGTGGGTATATGTGAATTCTCATTCATAACTAGAAAAAATCAACTGTAAACTTTAGTAAAGAAATGCTCATTTTGAAGCCAAGGTTTTATATACTAAATTTCACTGAAACAAAATCAGTTAATTCGCTTTCGAGTGATAAAAAACTGAAATTTAAACTTGCTGTGTATTTAGGAGGAAAAGTCATGGTTTCGGCTCAAAGCTCTAATCTAGTTCGGACCCACTCCTTGTTAATGATGAGAAGCTTTTTAATCTGGACATTTACGTTGGCAGTGTGCTTGTTAGTTGTTGGTTTTCCGTTGGTTGTATTAATGGCTACAGTAGGTTGCTTGTTATCTATTGTTTTACAATCCGTGATGCCTGCTAGTGCCGTGTTAATTGTGGCAGGTGGCTTAGTAACGTTTAATGTCATGGCAGTATTAATTGCTGCTGGAGTGCTAACAGCTAAAGGTATTCATCCTAAGCAAATAAAATGGTTAAATTGGTTACATGACGAAGCTGAAAAAACTCAAACCACTGTTTATGCAGCTTGCCCTTTAACTTGTGAAATCAACCAATAATTATCATTAGCTAACACTTGACAAATAGTACATCTGCCCGGTTTAGCCGGGTTTTTTAATGTTGAAAATAGGGAACAGGGAACAGGGAACAGGGAACAGGCAAGAGTATTACCCATTACCCATTACCCATTACCCATTACCCATTACCCATTACCATTAACTATTTTCCTAACTTAATCGTGTTACCAATTGCAATTAGACTGTCCTCAAATAAAGCCTCACGTCCCCAGCGTTGCACCTGTTGACTCAACAAAGCCTCTGCCTTTTGTTCCGAAAGAGAAGTAACCTGTTGGAACAAACCAGACGACTGAGCGCCACCATGAGTTTCCATTCGCATACAGCCGCCAGTTTCCGAGCAAATCACAGTTCCGCAATTAGCTTGAATATTAGTAGAACTCAACCGCAAACCAATTAAATCGCCGACAATTTCCCCAATATCAGCAATGGGAACACCTGCCAACTCAACTTCTATGTGTTTTTGGTCTTGAGACAGGAATTGCACATAAGTGATGTCATAATCACCGTTTTCCTGTTTATAGCCAACTGGTTGCCATTCTAAGCGATTAGCTAACCAACCCAAATACAATAAGGCTTGAGCAGCATTGCCTTTTTCATAATCAATATTGACACGATCAATTTCTCTAAGAGCAGCCCGACGATTAGGCGCATCATAAGCTTGTGCTGTCAACTCCTGCCACGCAGATAACCGCCGCCAATTCAAATCAGCCAAAGGTACACCAGATTCTACTAACTTTTGCAAGCTGAGTAAATCATCTTCTGGTGTATTAAAGTTGCAAGAATCAACAATGACATTATTGCAAACTGCGGCTAATCGTTTAAACAAAGGGTTAGCCGCATCCGGTGTAGCTTTCCACCAGAGGAACTTAGGTAAACCACCGATTAATAAAGCGGGAATCATGCCCCCAATGCGTTCTAATGCCGAAGCAGTACCAGTGAGTGTAATATATTCACAGCAAACAAGAGTGCTAGAAGACTGCTTTTGAATTGGGCAATAGGCAGAAACTTGAGCCTTTACCCCTTCATCATCCCCAGCCACAGGACATAAAGCAATGATCCGGCAGGGGTTACGGATGGCAATTTCGTCCGCAATGGTGGGACTCGTAGGACTGAAAGTATAGCCCATAGCGGCACCATGACTATCTCCATTTGGTCCGGTGTGCTGCTTTTGGAAATATTCTTGCCGCAAAGCAGTGAGAGTTTCTGGTGTTGCACTACCAGTTTCTGAGAGATGGTGCTTTTTTTGTAATTCCTGCAATGCTGTTTTAGTTTGAGGTCCGAGAATGCCATCAATAGGACCCTTGTAAAAACCTGTTGCAGTTAATAAATACTGGGTTTCTTCAGGTTCGTAAACCACCAAAGTAAATGTTGTAGCGCGGGTAGCAGCGGGTAAACCACCGTCTTCTCCCTGAATACCGTAACTTTGCCAAACTTTAGTAAGTTCTGCTTCAATTTCGGTGAGGGAAACATCCTTGGGGGCTTGCAAAGAATAAATTGTTGGTGCTTGGGAAATCATATTTGTCAGTTGTCAGTTGTTCGTTGTTCGTTGTCAGTTGTTCGTTGTCAGTTGTCAGTTGTCAGTTGTTTTACCAATGACCAATGACTAATGACCAATGACTAATTAAAGTCTGCGCCAGCGGCGACCGTCTTGGTTAATTAATAATTCTGCCTCTTCTGGTTCCCAAGTACCTGCTTCATACTGAGGCACTGTAGTAGGATCTGCGGGTAAATCCCATACAGATAAAGCAGGTGTAACCACTTGCCAAGCCGCTTCTACTTCGTCCGCCCGTGTAAATAAAGTTTGGTCGCCCATCATACAATCAAGGAAGAGACGATCATAAGCATCAGAAGTAGCTGTAATTCCAAAAGAACCATAGCTGAAATCCATATCTACGGAACGGGTGCGGAAATCACCACCGGGCATTTTTACATCAAACCGGAGGGAAATCCCTTCATTGGGTTGTATCCGCATGGTCAAAACGTTGGGGTTAGCTTGCTGGGATGCGGAGGGGAACATTCTGGAGGGAACTTCGCGGAAGTGAATGGCAATTTCACTAACTTTTTTGGGCATCCGCTTGCCAGTTCTCAGGTAGAAAGGAACACCTTTCCAACGCCAATTATCTACTAAAAACTTCATCGCCACATAGGTGGGAGTGGTGGATTCAGGATTAACTCCTGGTTCATTTCGATACCCTTCCACCTGTTGTCCTTTCATCCAGCCAGCGCTGTACTGACCACGAATAGCTGATTTTGATAAATCATGAACATCAGCCAAACGGGTAGCTCGTAGCACCTTGACTTTTTCTGTACGGATACTATCAGCATCCATAGCGTTGGGTGCTTCCATTGCCGTTAAACAGTAAAGCTGCATTAGGTGGTTTTGTAACATATCCCGGAGTGCGCCGGCGGTTTCATAATAGCCAGCCCGGTCTTCCACACCTACGGTTTCAGCTACAGTGATTTGTACGTGGTCAACAAATTGCCGATTCCACAAAGGTTCAAAAATGGCATTAGCAAAGCGGAAAACCAGCAAGTTTTGGACTGTTTCTTTACCTAAGTAGTGGTCAATGCGATAAACTTGGTTTTCTTTACAAAACTTTTGGACTACTTGGTTGAGGTTTTGGGCGGAGGCTAAATCGCGTCCAAAGGGTTTTTCGATGACTAAACGATGTTTTTCGGGGTCGTCTAGCATTCCCCCTAGTCCTAGTTGTTTGATAGCTTCGGGGAAGAAGTTGGGCGCGACGGAAAGGTAGAACATCCGGTTTCCGCGTGTTCCCCGTTTTTCGTCTAGTTCAGCCAATAGGGTTTTGAGTTTTTGGTAGCCGGCTGGGTCGTCTATGTTCCCTGGGCAGTAAAATAAACCTTGAGAAAAGTCTTGCCAGAGTTCACCTAGTTCTACACTAGCGTGAGCTTCTTCCATGCCTTTTTGCATCTGCTCACGGAAGTATTCATGACTCCATTCCCGACGGGCTACGCCCACAATGGTGGTTTCTGCGGGAATCCGTCTTTCTCTCCGCAATTTGTATAATGCTGGGACTAGTTTCCGCCAAGTTAAGTCTCCAGACGCGCCAAAGATGACAATTATTTGTGGTTCGGGCATCCCTTGCTGTTGTAGACCGGCACGCAATGGATTTTCTAACAAACTGACCATAGGATTTTAGATTTTAGATTTGGGATTTTGGACCGGGGGTTGAGGTTTGTGATCTTTGCCAATTGCCCCAATTCCCCCTACAGGTGAGAATAGCTTGACTTTGCCTTTTAAAGAGTTCATGAATGACACAGAAAAGACACGGATAGCTTATTGCAGGTATATAGGGTACATAATTAGAATTCAGAATCCAGAATTTAGAATCCAGAATCCAGGGAATAAATTCCCTGTCTGATAGCTAAAGTCGGTTAAAACCGACTATTTTTCTTTTATTTGTTCAGTCTAGAACATGAGGTTTGATTTTTTAATTAATTAGAGCTTTGTCTAGTTATCTGTTTTAATAAAAGACATGACTTTGGCTACGTTTTCTTTACTACCAATAATTAATGGGGTGCGTTGATGCAGTTTGGTGGGAACGACATCTAAAATATCCATTGTTCCTGTGCACTCGATTAGCAGCTACTAGGGGAGTACGTAAATCATGGGTAAGACGAGAAACAAAGTCTTCTCGCTGGAGGGTCATTTTGCGTTGTTCGTCAATACTGTGCTTTAATCTTAAGAGCGATCGCACTCTGGCTAATAATTCTTCAATCTCAAAGGGTTTGCGAAGAAAATCATCAGCACCGATATCTAAACCTTCAACTACGCTAGCTTCAATACGGGCTGTCAGTAGTAAAATCGGAATATAGTTGATTTCAGGATTATTCCGAATCCGTTGTGTAACTTCATAACCATTTATTTCTGGCATCATCACATCTAAGATAATCAAATCCGGTGGTGACTTAATGACTTTTTCTAAGGCTATTTTACCATCCATTGCTGAATCAATTTCATAGCCTTCGCTTTCTAAGATTGTCCGCATTAAAGTCAGATTATCTGGGACATCATCAACGCACAAAATTCGGAATTCTTTCAAGTTAGACATATTTAAGTTCTTGGTAATCTACAATTTTAAGTGGGGATAATTGATTGAAGCTTTATGAGGAGAATATACAGAATGAAAAGGATTTTGATGAGGACTAAAAACTACACTCCCTAAATCTGGTGCTAAATTTATTTTTCGTGGTAATTTTATTTTAAATATTGAACCTACCCCTAACTGACTTTCGATATCTATTTTTCCTCCCATGATGTCTACCAGTGAATCAATAATAGCTAAACCTAACCCTGTACCTGAATATTTACGACCAATACCTTGATCAATTTGGTGAAATGCTGCAAAAATTTTTTGAAAATCTTGAGAAGCAATACCAATCCCTGTATCCTTCACGGTTATTATAACTTGATTTTGAGTTGTTTCTTGGATTTCTACCCAAATAGTCCCAGCCTCAGTAAACTTTACAGCATTGGAAAGTAAATTGATGACAATTTGTTGTAACCGTACTGCATCATTAAATACTAATGTATTTTCTAGGTCTATTTTAACTAGCAAAGATAAATTTTTGGCTTCAGCTAAGGGACGAATTTTTGTAACCGCATGACTCACAACTTTTGATAAATCCAATATTTCTGGCTTTAGTTCTAATTTCCCGGATTCTAGTTGAGAAAAATCCAGAATTTCATTAATTTTTAGCAGTAAATCTTTGCCATTATTGAGAATTTTCTCTACCATGTCTAGTTGTTGATTTGTCAACTGACCAAATTTGGGACGTAAGAGAATTTGTGAAAACCCAATAATTGCATTCATGGGAGTTCTTAGTTCATGGGATATGGTGGCTAAAAATAGTGATTTGAAGCTAGATATTTCTAAGAGTTTAAAGTTTTGGTATTTAATATGTTGCTGTTGTGCTGTTAATTCTTTTTGCTGTAAAACTAGCTGTTCACGACTTTCTTTAAGCTCTTGGTTTGCTAAATCTAGCCGCATTTCAGCATGATGTATACGGATGGTACTGCGTAAGATTTGAGCTATGGTTTCTGGTGATAATCTAGACTTAAGAAAATACTCACTAGCACCTAATTTTAGCAACTCTCTGGCTATTTGTTCATTGTCTGAATCTATGAGAATTACTAGCGGAACTTTAATCCCTGAAGATTGTAATTTATGGATTAATGTGAAACTATCTTGATTTGGTAAGTGATAGTTAAAAAATACGCAATCATAGTGATTATTGATGAGGGCAAAAAAGGCATGATTCCCATCTTTAACTTCATCAATTTCCATGCTAATAGCTGTTTGGGTCAGAGCTAGACTTACTATTGAGCCATTAGTCTGATCATCGTCTACAACTAAGATTTTCAGATTCTCTTCCATCGGTTTTTCTTCTGGCTGTCAAATACAGATTTATATTCAGCATTTCTATTTTTACAGTTTCTAGATTATACAAATAATGAACACGATTTTCTGGTGAATGAGCAGATTTATTTCCAGGTAAAAGAAATACTTTATCCACTTAAAAACATTGTAAATTAGTAATTCATTAACTGTCCTCACCCATTAGTGAGAGTTGCATGGAAACATTATGTACCATTGGCTTAAGTGTTTTTATCTAAATATTGGTAATAATTGTCAGGTGAAAAATTATTTGCGTCACACATATAAATAAGTAGGTTGGCGTTGAAAATTGTCGTTATGGCAAGGCAAAAGGCAAGAGGCAAGAGTGAAGAGGGTTTAGGCGATTTTACATTTCTTTACACAGTTTGGTTTTATTGTGTTCACCTACTTACGTTTTTAACGTAGATATCAGGGTTAGAAGTTTTTTTTTGTGTCTGATAGCATAGTGTGATAATAGTAATACTCGCATATTCGCTAACTGCTGTGTTGAATCCATTGTAAATTTCGTAATAGTACCATAACTGTAATTTTTCTGATTTGTCTCAATAATTTCATTTGTTTTGCGGGAAATATCTATATATCTTTAGCTAGATTTTTACAGCTATGAAAATTCAAAAATCAATTATTTACTATTCCTATTGATAGATGTTCATTGTTTCACAGATCATATATGCTGAGGGGTGGATAAATTAGATACAATTCTTAAAAATCAGCTTTTTCTCCTACTTTTTGCTATTGGTAATACTTCCTTCAGAAGTCATCTGATTATCACGGGTGTAATAAATAATGAGTGACATTAGCATTCTATTAATTGAAGATCATGATTTAACGCGCATGGGACTGAAAACTGAATTGCAGTTGCATGGCGGTTTTAAGGTGGTAGGTGAGGCGGCTAGTGCGAATCTGGGACTAAAACTGCTAGAAACAACTAAACCGGATGTGGCTGTGATAGATATCGGTTTACCCGATATGGATGGGATTGAACTGACGCGCAAGTTTAGACGTTATCAGGCGGAAACAGGACAATCGCAGACCAAAATATTGATTTTGACGATGAATAATTCAGAAAATGTGGTTTTGGCAGCCTTTGCCGCCGGCGCAGATTCTTATTATATGAAGGATACAAGTGTTAATAAATTTATTGAGGCTGTACAAGCAACGTTTCATGGTAACTCTTGGATTGATCCGGCGATCGCTAATATAGTATTACGGAAAATGCGCCAAGGTGTCCCCGGTGATCATCAATCATTGGATAAGCCGAAAACTGTCAAAATTGAAGCCCTAGAAACAGAATATGAACAAGTTTTAGAAACTTACCCCCTCACCCAACGGGAACTGGAAATTCTGGCATTGATTGTGGCTGGTTGCAGCAATGGACAAATCGCCGAGAAGTTATATATTACTGTAGGTACGGTCAAAACTCATGTTCGCAATATTTTAAATAAACTCTGTGCTGATGATCGTACCCAAGCAGCAGTTCGGGCTTTACGTTCCGGTTTGGTGGTTTAGGAAAGGAGTCATGAGGTAGGGGCGCAGGGCCTGCGCCCAGTCAGGAGTATGGCTAACGCCACGCTGCGCTATTCAGGAGTATGGCTAACGCCACGCTGCGCTATCAGGAGTATGGCTAACGCCACGCTGCGCTATCAGGAGTTCAGGAGGAAGAAGGAAGAAGAAAATTACCACTGACCAATGACTAATGACCAATTACCCTTTCTTGTAAGCATTCTGCAATCCGTTGTGCTGCACCTGCACGTCCCATGCGTTGAATGCCGTTTCCAGCGATCGCATGGAGGATGTCAGGATTTTTGAGGAGAGATTGGATAGCCGGGAGAACTTGTGATGGTTGGTTGACGAGGGTGAGGGATATGCCTAAAAGCCGACTTTGGGCTTCTGCAAAACCGGGGTTATATTGAGGACCATTACCAGGGATAGCGATCGCAGGTTTTCCCAAACCAATGAATTGTTCCGTTGCTGTTCCAGCCATAGCGATCGCCACATCACCTAAATACAAGCAATCATTATAGGCTTGTTGGGTCAAGATGAAGTAAGAATTTTTTTGTTGAAAAGTCAAACTGTCGGGGTCAGAAATTGGTAAAGGAGATTGATCACACCGTCGCCAACCTTGGATCTGTAAACTTTGTGATAAAATACCACAATCTAGACCAGGAGCGATCGCCCCTAAAAAAATCATCGTCCCCGCAGCCCCAAATAAAGAATCTGGTCGTCGTAAACTAGCCATCAGTGCTGATACAGCAATCATGATGATTTCCCAATTATTGTAAGCTTCCGGCGCACGAGAACCGGGCAAAAGAGTCACAACAAAAGGACGAATCACCTCTTCGAGTTCAGCATCAGGACGATAGAACTGTTGTGCAGTCAAACTTGTCTGTAACCCATCCATCATGGGATTCCCCACATCTACAGCGGGAATTGACCATTTTTTGAGAATTTCCGTAGTCAGAGAATCTCTAGGAAACACCGCCCGACAACGACCACGACTCATCAACCACCTTTCCCAAGGATGGTAAATCGAACCAGAAAAATTTTCCCACCATGCGGACTTTGATTTCCTCGGTAACAATCCCATTGCGTCACGCACATAATATTCTGATTTAGCCGTCCCCACAAAAGCATAATCAGCACCACTCATCGCTGCAAACAGCAAAGGAACAATATCCCCCACAGCGAGAACAGCCTTTTGATTACCTAACTTAGTTTGTGAACTTACCCAACGGCGGATAGATTGAATTTGATTAAGAGTCAACTGCACCAACCCCCCGCCAACATCACGCATTAATTCACGGCTATCCATATAAATAAAACCACCAGAAGGCATAGTTCGCACTTTACCAATCGGAGGAATATCTATTTTTTGATAAGCACGTCCTTCACCCACTATTGGTAAAGCAAAAATATCCGGTGGAGAAGATAATTGTTGTAAAGCCTGAATAATCCGCACAGCAATCATATCTTCCCCATGACCATTGCTTAAAACTAATAACTGTAATGGAGAATTGATCATTTTTCTAAATGCTAGGAGTCAGGAGGTAAGTAGGTTGGTGTTGAAAATTGTCGTTATGGCAAGGCAAAAGGCAAGAGGCAAGAGTGAAGAGGGTTTGGGCGATTTTACATTTCTTTACACAGTTTGGTTTTATTGTGTTCACCTACTTAGAATTATTGAAAATAGCTTTTGCATATTCCCAGGATTGCCATATCCGGGGTTCAGAAGCTTGATGATTTTTTTGGCATTGCTGAATCGAGGTATGAAATTTCCAAATTGAACCTTTAAAAATCTTACCTTTGCGTCTTTGCTACGGCAGTCGCTCATGGGGGAAACCCCCAAGACCGCGCTGCCTCGCCTTTGCGTGAGACTAAAATTCATACCCTTAATCAGCAACGCCATTTTTTTATCTGCATTTTTAACCCTTGACTCCACTCCCCGTATCAGTAGGGACGATGTATTTTTGTAAAAACAAAAATAATACTAACACTGGAGTAATAGAAATTACTGAACCAGCAGCCACTAACCGCCAATCTAAGGAAAATGTTCCCGCTAACTTAGCTACCCCCAATGGTAGAGTATACAAACTTTCATCCTGAATGACAATTAAAGGCCACAAGAAGTCACTCCAAGCACCAATAAAAACAAAGATAGCCAAAGTAATTAAGGCTGGGCGAATGGCAGGTAGCATTACGCACCACCATAATCCTAACTCAGAACTGCCATCTAAGCGAGCCGCTTCCTCAATTTCTTTTGGCACACTTATCAAAGCTTGTCGGAGTAAAAATATACCAAAAGCAGATGCTAAACTCGGAAAAATTATCCCTAAGTAACTATTTCGCAATCCTAGTTGCACTGTTAAAATATATAAAGGAATCATGACAATTTGGAAGGGAATCATAATTGTGGACACAATGGCAATAAAAATCCCATTTCTGCCCACAAATGATAGTCTAGCCAAGGGGTAAGCCGCTAAGGAACAAAATAACAAATTTAAACCAACTGTTAATACTGATACTAATATACTATTGTATAAATAAGTTCCAAAAGGTAGAGATTGCCAAACTCTGGAGAAGTTTTCTAATGTTGGTTGATTGGGTAATAATTGCGGTGGTGACTGCCAGATATTTTCCGTTGGTGATTTTAAGGCTGTACTGATCAGCCATAATAATGGAAATAGCATCACCAGGGCGATCGCTCCTAGTATTCCATAAATAACTAAGGTTTGAATGCGAGAGTTTTTAAAATTCATTATCTTGATAAAAATGATTAAACACGAAAGTAATTAACCTAATAATACAAAAAAATGACTGGATTTTGCGATATGATGAAATCGAAATTTTCAAAATAAGTAATATTTTCATGAAACTAGTTCTGAAAATAGCAGCATTTGTGACTATAATTATTTTTGTTAGTGTTAGCTTAGTCTCTATCCACAAAATTTCCCAAAGTCAGCCAACACAAACCCCTCAAATCACGGCAGACTGTATAACTAACTCCGACATACCTTGTCATAGCCCAACAACATCTGTAAATACACAATTTATTCCCAATCAGCAATTAGATGATCAACAGCGTTTCTTAGCAGTAATCGCCAAAAAAATCCCCACAATTCCCCAAATTGATACTTTTGAATATACTTTACTGCGTACTTATGGGACAGTATTTATTAATCAAAAGCCAGGAATTAACCTACCACAAAAAGTGATTTTAGATAACGAATCAGCAACCCAATCTTTTCAGGATGCAATTAATATAGCTTTAGTAAATGACACACAAGAATGTTATTTACAAAAAACAGCCGCCACCGCTTTAAATCAAGCCAAAAGTTTAGCAACCATTCCTTTAAAATCAGGTTACGCTGGAGATTGTCTTCGCAATTTTGCCACCAATTTAAGATTTTGGAATAAATACGCAAATAGCGAAACATTAGCACAAGTAAAAGCCGGAAAAGAAACAAAAATTCTCGGATTAGTTGCCCCCCCTGGCACATCACAACATCTGTGGGGATTAGCAATTGATTTACAAGTATCAACATCAGCCCAAAGACAGGCTTTAAATGAAAATGGCTGGTTTCAAACTGTAGTTAGTGATCTTCCCCATTGGACTTATTTAGGCTGGAGTGAAGATGATTTACCCAAATTTGGATTACAACAAAAAATTGTCCAAGGAATCAAATATTGGGTAACACCCATTTAACAGGAGTTCAGGAGGTAGGGGCGCAGGGCCTGCGCCCATTCAGAAGTATGGCTAACGCCACGCTACGCTATCAGAAGAATGAAGAATGAAGAATGAAGAATGAAATTTCTCCCCTACTTCCCCTACTCCCCCTACCTCCCCCACTCCCCCTACTCCCCCTACTCCCCCCACTCCCCCCACTTCCCCTACTCCCCTACTCCCCTACCCCCCCCCACTCCCCCCACCCCCCGTTCCCTGTTATAAATAAACATATATCTAATCTTTGGAGTATTAACAGTGAGTTTATTTGATGATTTAAGTCGGTTTTTAGAAAGTCGTTTAGAAGAATTCTTGCGAAATAACCCTCATTTAGAGTTAGAAGCACTATTAGAACAACTGCGGGAACAAGAAGAAGATACATTAAAATTAATTGCCGAGTTACAATTGCAAGAGAAGCGATCGCAAGATGAAATCCTCTCCACAGCCCAAGAAATTCAAAAATGGCATATCCGTATTGAAAAAGCCCAAGCCGCAGGTAGACAAGACTTAGCCACCCCAGCCCAAGAACGAGAAGCAGCACTACTGCGAGAAGGAAATCAGATGTGGGGACAAATGCAAGGTATAAAAGAACGCATTAGTCAATCCCAAGAACTACTTCGCAAAATTCAACAACGTCGTCAAGAAGTACAAATCAAAGCAGCCGAATTACAAACAGCAAGAACCAAAGCACAAACCCAACAAAGATTAGAAACTGAAACTCATGGCTGGAATACAGCTACTAATTATAATAGTAATTTTGATGACCTAGAAAATACATTTCGCCGTTGGGAAACCCAAGATGAATTAGAAAAACTCAAACGCAACATGGGAAAATAATTATGGATAACAAGATCCCCGACTTCTCTAAGAAGTCGGGGATCTAAATCTTATCATCGCTTACGAATTACCCCTTGCCAACTAATTTTTTGCTGTATAGAACGTCCACCTAAAGAACGAATTGCCACAACTTCAACATCAACCTTTACACCTGGATTTAAAGCTTGACTAGGAATTTTTAACTTACCTAAAGCCAGAGTAAAATTATTATAACTACGACTTACTAACTCCGCAGGAACTTCCCCTTCATATAAAATTTGAGGATTAAAAGCATCATCAAAATTATCTCGCGCTCGATATTTCACTTTAAACCGAGTATTAATCACATCAGATTTACCAGCTAAATCAACTATTCTGAAACTGAGATTTTGTCCCGAATTAGCAAATTCAGCCACAGCTAACCTAATCACATCTTCCTGAAAAATAGCATGATTTACAGTGTACTCCGTCAAACCTCCCGTAGTTTTAGCAGTACCATCAACCCAGAGATTTTCAGGAAAAGCAATATCTATTTCTTGATTATCATTTAAAGAGAGTTTTACAGATTGATTAGCAAAATTATTAATAGCCTGTTTTTCTGACCAAACTAATTTAAAACTTCCGTCCAAACGCCGTTCAAACTCTCGATATTCATCAGCAATTACAGAACCAATGGCAAGTAAAGACTTTGCCCCTTGACGAATTTGCCACTTATTTTTAGAAAGATTAAATTGTTGATTTGCCAATTGAGAAACCGCAATTTCCGCAGTTGGTTTATCATCTGCTAAAACTTCTTTGCCATTAACTATACTTAAAATTCCTAACCTGCCCGGTTTACCATCACGCCCATCTCTACCATCACTGCCATCGCGTCCATCGTAACACCGATAAACCTTTTGAGTACATTGACGATTGAGAGTACCAGATCTTCCTGTACAACTTTCCCTCTCCCAACGTCGTTGACGACAGGAACAACCCACCGCACCTCTAGCACCTCTTCCACCCCGTCCACCTTCGCCACCAACAGCCCGAACGGCAATTTTCCTTAAATCTGCCAAATTCGTATAATAGACCGTCAGATCGCCACCCTGACCACCATTGCCACCAGAACCACCGCTACCACCATCACCACCATTGGGGGCATTAACATTATCTCGTCCTTCTTCCTGATAATTCCGACAACTAGGACGAAAACCCGGTTCACCATCCTCGCCATCTTCACCATCTTTCCCAGATAAGTCAAGATTAACCGCCGAACCATCAGCGTTTATTATCTGGCTTGTCCCACTGCGTCCATCTCTACCGCTACGTCCGTTACTACCATCCCTATCATAATACCCAGCTACTTTTAATTCTTTAACATCCGTTGGACAGACAACCGCACCCACCGCAGGTAATAAATTAGTAAATAAACAAAATGTCAGCAGAAACGGTAATTGATATCTAAAATTTTTGTGCATGATAAGTAAAACTTATTATATAAAAGATTTGGATTTGATGTAGGGGTAGCGCCCCCGTGCCTACCCTGATTCTTGGGCAACAACGGGGGGTTTGCCCCTACTTTCAAAAATCAATGATAAAAAAAGGTGGTTTTGTCCAAGACAAAACCACCTCCTCAAAAAATAAACTCAAATTAACGAGCTTGTCCGTGAGCAGAAGCCGCATCAATAGGCTTCATCAGATATAATTGTAATAACTGCCAACCATGAGACAAATAGATTGGGAATTTTTGGAAGAATTGCAGGAATTTAGGAGTATTAGAGCTAGAAATTGCTGCCAATTTTTCGTTATTCTTGACGCAAACATCTAAACGCTGATAAAACGCTGGGTTTTCAACATCCAAAATAACTGGGAAGACTCTACCAGCGGTTTCATTAGTCTTCTTGATTACATGAATATCATAATCACGCGCATCCAAGCCCAAGGAAGCATAGAAATCTTTGCGTTGAATATCATTGAGATACATAGTTGCAAACACTGACAACAGGAAGAAGCGACTCCATAGTTTAGCTCTCCAGTCATTCAACATTTGTGGCTGCGCTCTCATAACCGCATCAAAGAAATCACCGTGACGGTTTTCATCCTGACACCAGTTCTCAAAAAAGTTGAAAATTGGATAAATTTGATCTTCAGGATGGGCTTCTAAATGACGATAAATGGTGATATAACGCCAATAACCAATCTTTTCAGAAAGATAGGTCGCGTAGAATATGAATTTGGGCTTAAAGAACGTATAACTACGGCTCTTAGTCAAAAATCCTAAATCTAAAGAAAGATTAAAGTCTGACATAGCTTTGTTCAAGAACCCAGCATGACGGGCTTCATCCCGTGACATCAGGTTAAAGCCTTCAGCTAAAAGGGGGCTTTTATCCTTTAGGCGACGGCCGAGTTCTTTGTATAGCAAGAAGCCGGAAAATTCTGCTGTGCAAGAACGTTCGAGAAATTCAACGAACAATTTGCGAGTTTCTCCGTCAATAGAGTCCCAAGATTTTTCAAACTGAGCATCCCGAACAAAGTGATGGCGGTTGTAGTCAATGCGGAATTCTGCAATAATAGCTTCTAATTCCTCTTCATTGACGGAAAGATCCATCTGCGCCATTTCATCGAAATCGGTTGTGTAAAACCTTGGTGTTAAAAGGGTTTCTTTCGCCGGGGACTTAACTCCAGAACGAATTTCGTCAGAGCTTGGTTTTTTGAGGGAGTCTACCATGTTTTGATTTGCTCTTTTATCTTTCTTTTCTTGATGACACCAGAAAGCTGATCCTTATGCTCTCACAAGGTGCAAGGGACAACAATTATGATTTTGTATGAAATTCAGTGTAGCAATATCTAGCCCAGAAATGAGCAGATAAATGATTAAGAGTTGCAAAAATCCACAAAAAACGATTTACACTTTATTTCTATGGCAATAAGGATGATGGTTTTAATGCCGCCTTTGAGGCGCGGAAGGTTAAATTAGCCAAAACCGAGGAAAATCATGTAAGCTGGGAAAATACAAGACATTATTAATTGGGCTGGTAATATGGTGTTGAAAAATATCGCCAACAGTGATGTTTTATACTAAAATGTCGAACCTTCTGTGCTGGTTACTCCGGTGGGACATAATGTGTTGGTGATAATCACTCATGAAAAACCAGAACTAAGTAGGTGAACGCAATAAAACCAAACTGTGTAAAGAAACGTAAAATCGCTGAAAACTTCTTTACTCTTGCCTATTGCCTATTGCCTTGCTATAACGACAATTTTCAACGCCAACCTACTTACACTATTTGGCTGAACAATGCAATTCTTAACTGTCCTGTAATTTCTGAATTATTGTTAGCTTAAAAGGATGTTAATCAATGCTCAACTTTTACTACAATTTCAACGCTGTCAGCGACGACCTTTTTTAGATGTTCATGGTGATTATCTTCAGCGAGAGATTCCCAATGAGTTAATGCTGAAGGTGCAGAAGGACAAAAGCCTTCATCATCAGCGGATAGTCAGAAAGTTAAGTTATTCCGAACCGGATTATGTTGCGAGTGATTGGCAAGCAGGAGCAGCATCAACTCTAGAACTGATGCAGCAAGGAGTGAGTTATATTCGTCGTGGTGTAATATTAACTACCTATTATGAAAAATATACTTTGCTGAGTCGCCCAGATTTGCTTGTGAAACAGCCGGGGAAATCCCGTTTTGGAAATTGGAACTATGTCCCGGTTAATATTGAATTGGGTAAGCGTCCTAAGCAAGAATATCAGGTAGTTATTGCTTTTCACGCCCAAGTTTTAGCTATGGTTCAGGATGTGATTCTGAGTCAGGCTGGGCTGATATTGCGAGATAAAGATAAAACTTATGTGGTGGATTTGGACAAATGGACACCACAAATGCTGGATATTTTAGAGGAATATATTCAAGTTATTGAGTCGGTGGAAGCACCGGAAATTTTTATTTCTCGGCAGAAATGTAATCTTTGTCCCTGGTATAATTATTGTTATGCGAAAGCGAGATCTCAAGAACATCTGTCTCTGTTGCCAGGTGTAACACCGATTCGCTACACTCAACTGCAAAATTTGGACATCACTACTTTAGAAGCACTGGCACAGACCCATCCTAGCACCTTAGAAAACTTAACAGGATTTGATGGTAATGTGGCAGCTAAATTAGTTGTCCAAGCCCAATCTGTATTCACCAAACAACCCTTGATTCTGGCTGATTCCTTTTCTTTAGAATATCTGACTTTTACAGCCCCGATTGAACTTTATTTTGATATTGAAGCCCAGCCAGATTTAAATTTAAATTATCTTTTAGGTGTTTTAGTTGTGGATAGAGTTGCTAATACTGAACAGTTTTATGCTTTTTTGGCGGAACAACCAGAACAAGAACCTCTAATTTGGCAACAATTTTTAAATTTAGTGAATCAATATCCCCAAGCACCAATTTATCATTTTTGTGCTTATGAAGTGGATACAGTCAAACGCCTGGGAAAACTGTACCGCACACCTCATGCTCAAATTCATCCTCTCCTGAATCGGTTTGTTGATATTTATGAACAATTAATTCAAAGTGTGGCTTTACCAATAGATAGTTATGCGTTAAAAACTATTGCCCGTTGGCTGGGGTTTGAATGGCGTGAACAAGAAGCCAATGGTGCTAAATGTATTTACTGGTATGATAAGTGGTTAGAAACAGGCGATCGCACTTTATTAACAATCATCCAAGACTACAACGAAGATGACTGTCGCGCCACCCGTACTGTCAAAGATTGGCTAGTCAGTTTTTTCACAAGTACATAAAACTTCTTTCTTCTTCCTAATTTCTAACTGGGCGCAGGCCCTGCGCCCCTACTATTATTCTATGTTGCATCTTCCAAAATTTCGGAAACCATTCCTGATTCTTATCTTGGCAACTTCACTAATTCTGATTAGTTTTCTGGTTAATAATTTCGCTTCCGCTTCTTTCATCATCAACAGCATAGAATTTATTGGTCAAGCTACCTTACCCACAGGTTTAACTTTCCAAAAAACCGAAGTTGGCGGTTTATCGGGAATTACTTATGATGCCAAAAATAACTTGTACTACGCAATATCTGATGACAGAGGGCAAGAAGCACCACCTCGTTTTTATACTTTAACAATTGATCTGAGTAAAGGTAAACTAAATAATAATGGAGTTGTTCCCGTAGGTGTAACGAACTTATTAGATAATAATAATCAACCATTCCTCCTCAATACTACTGATACAGAAGGAGTTGCCCTCACTAATAAAGATACCATATTTGTTTCCTCAGAAGGTGATGTAGACAGACTCATCAATCCCTTTATTAAAGAGTTTGCACTAGCTTCTGGAAAAATAATTAATACCTTACCCATACTGGATAAATTTTTGCCAGATTCTCAAAAGCAAAAAGGCATTCGCAACAACTTAGCCTTTGAAAGTCTCACCATTACACCGAATCAAAAACTTCTATTTACAGCCACTGAAAACGCCTTAATTCAAGATGGTACAGCAGCCCAATCAGGTGTTGGTACATCTTGCCGCATTTTGCAATATAACCTCTTAACCAAACAGCCAGAACAGGAATTTCTCTACCAAACACAACCAGTGACACCCTTGTTTAATCCTACAGGTAAATTTGCCAGTGGCTTACCTGATTTAGTAGCGATCGATAATGCAGGAAACTTTCTCAGTATAGAAAGAAGTTTTACAGGTTTGGGATTTACAGTTTTTCTGTTTCAGGTTTCCCTAAATAAGGCCACAGACATCCATAGCTTAGAGAGCATTACCGAAATTGACCCTGATAAAATCCAGCCAGCAGCAAAAAAACTCCTCTTAGATTTACGAACTTTAGATGTATCATTAGATAATATTGAGGGATTAACCTTAGGTGCAAAACTCCCCGACGGGCAACCATCACTAATTTTAATCAGCGATAATAATTTTAATGGACTACAACAAACTCAAATTTTAGCCTTTAAGCTGAAAATTGAATCTCCACTAACCAAATTATTACGCCGCTTTAGAATACCTAACTTGTGACATACTCCACACACTCCCCTATGCCTTGCGGCACGCTTGCGCGAACGGGTGAGTGTGCGCTTCTCAGTGACTGTAGAGGTTATTAACGTGAATAATAGTCCATACCTGCCTCCACAAAATCAGGAGTTGGTAGCCAACCGTTATCAAATTAAAACATTAATTGAAAGAGGTGGCATGGGTGAGGTATTTCTAGCAGAAGATATGCTGCTGGGAGGAACACCAGTAGCCATTAAGTTTTTATCTCAAACTGTTATTGATACTCAAAGACAGGAAAGCTTTAACCGTGAAGCTCTTCTCAGTGCGGCTTTAAGCCAAAAAAGTGTGCATATTGTTCATGCTTATGATTATGGTGTAACTACTAATGGCAACCCATATTATGTCATGGAATATTTATCTGGACAAAGTTTGAAGGAATTAATTCCTCTGTCTATCCCCATGTTTCTCAATCTAACTCGGCAAATTTGTTTAGGCTTAAAGTGCGCTCATCAAGGTGTCAATATTGATGGAAAAATTCAGCCATTAGTTCATAGAGATATTAAACCAGCTAATATTATTGTTACTCCAGATCCCATCTTAGGTAAATTAGTTAAAATATTGGATTTTGGCATCGCCAAATTTCTTAATAGTACAGAATCAATGATCACCAATGAAAAATGTTATGGAACTTTAGCATACTGTTCTCCTGAACAATTAGACGGTGGAGATATAGATAGTCGTTCTGATATTTATAGTTTAGGTGTAGTCATGTTTGAAATGTTGACAGGGCAAAAACCTTGGCAACCAGCAGCGGAAGGATTTGGGGCTTGGTATCAAGTACATTTATTTGAATCACCAAAACATATATCAGATATAAAACCCAGTCTCCAAGTTCCACAGCAACTCGATGATTTAATTATTAGTTGTTTAGCTAAAAAGCCAGGTCAACGTCCCCAAAATATGACGGAAATTCTCCAGGGTCTGGATAAAATAGAACAATCCTTGGAGCAAGCATCTTTAAATTCAGGTTTGGGAAATTCTGAATTATCTCAAACCAAAATCATACTTGATCAACAATTTATTTGGCCTCAAAATAAGCCAACTCAAAAAATTGTTTTTCCTCAACTCATTAGTGAAAAAAAAGTATCTACAGCTTCTTTATGGATAATGTTACCAGAATTAGAAATTCAAAATTATGCCTATACTACACGCTACACTCGATTTATTTTTATTACACATCCCCATCCGATGTTGTTATGGATAACACTACTTTACGACCATGACCTTACCCCTAAGTGGCTACCATGTTACTTAGATATGCAAAATTCCCAAAATCTCAAATTGGTGTGGTCATTGGCGGAAAATGAGTCCTATTCCTTACTTTTCTTTACCTTAGAACCTTCACATTGCTGTACTAATATGTTCAGTATTAGTATTTCTCCCTTACAAACACAAAATCTGAAGAATTGGGTGCAACAAAGTCAGAGCATGAAAGCTTCTACGGAATTCGGAACTAGCAAAAGCTTGTTAAAGCAGCAATATGAATATATAAAATTAGAGATACTAAAGCAGTTAAAATCATGAACTTGTAGGATTTAGGCACTGTAAGTAGTCGGACAAAATTAAATTCACTCGTTGAGAGAGGGAACTCTTAACTCTTAACTGGGAACAGAAAAATCAATTGTGTAATTAATTCTGTCCCATTACGTATAAATATACTGAAAACGGTTCATAGTTTAACCAAATATGAAACCCCTCTGGTAAACCTCTCCCCGCAACGGGGAGAGCCTTTGAACCTTGTATTATTAGCGGGCTTTTCAGCCCCCACCACAAGAAATTTTGGGATATTTTTTTAATGGGAAGTCTCTTAGGGAACACCAAAAAATAAATTACCCAATTTTGTGGGATGGGCATCCTGCCCGTCCTTGATGATTAGCGGGCAAGATGCCCGCACCACAAGAAATTTTTGGATATTTTTTTAATTGGAAGTCCCTTAGAGTAAGCCACAAAATAAATGATCCTGTTTTGCCATGCTGAGTGTAGCGTTCGCGGAGCGTGGCGTTAGCCATAGGGAAACGAAGCATCTCAAGAGATTCTTCACTACACTTCGTTTTGTAATGCCTCTGACACGCTGCGTGAACAGAATGACATTGGGCATTTCTTTTTGTGGAATTCTCTAATTGCCTCTAAAAAAAATCTTTTCTCAAACTACTTGACAAATATAAAAAGACTGGGCATAATAGTGAGAGTGCAAGTTAAGCAAAACGCAAGGGACTGTAGTTCAATTGGTTAGAGCACCGCCCTGTCACGGCGGAAGTTGCGGGTTCGAGCCCCGTCAGTCCCGTTCTAAGAGACTTCCAAATAAAAAAATGTCCCAAAACTGATGCAGAAATTCTCTCTCTGTGTACTCTGTGCCTCTGTGGTTCGTTTCTTAGGATAATTTATTTCTTGGAAGTCTCTAAAATACTGAATATGAGATAAAGAGTTGATAAGGGAAACCCATAGGCTCTAATTTCAGTATGTGTAATCATGATTTGTAAAAGAGAGAATTAACTGTGACTGTCAGAGTTCGCATAGCTCCGAGTCCTACCGGAAATCTACATATTGGTACAGCGAGAACGGCTGTATTTAATTATTTGTTTGCTCGTCACCATGATGGCAAGTTTATTTTAAGAATCGAAGATACTGATTTAGAGCGATCGCGTCCAGAATACACAGATAATATTCTGGATGGACTACGCTGGCTAGGATTGAATTGGGATGAAGGTCCATTTTTTCAATCTCAACGCCTACATCTTTACAAGGAAGCGGTGCAAAAATTACTAGACCAAGGATTAGCTTACCGCTGCTACACCACATCTGAGGAATTAGATGCTTTGAGAGAAGGGCAAAAAGCCAGAGGGGAAGCACCCCGCTATGATAACCGTCACCGTCACCTCACCCCAGAACAACGGGCTGAGTTTGAAGCTCAAGGGCGTTCTTCCGTGATTCGTTTCCAAATAGATGATAGCCGAGAAATTGTCTGGAATGATTTAGTCCGGGGGAAAATGAGTTGGCGGGGTAGCGATTTGGGTGGTGATATGGTGATTGCTCGCGCTGCTAGTGATGGTACAGGTCAACCACTATATAATTTTGTGGTGGTTGTGGATGACATTGATATGCAGATTACTCATGTCATTCGTGGTGAAGACCATATCGCCAATACTGCTAAACAGATTTTGTTGTATGAAGCTTTGGGGGCGAAGATTCCCGAATTTGCTCATACACCTTTGATTTTGAATCAAGAAGGGCGCAAATTATCGAAGCGGGATGGAGTAACTTCCATTTGTGACTTTCAGGAAATGGGCTTTACTGCGGAAGGTTTAGTTAATTATATGACTTTGCTGGGCTGGTCGCCAGCGGATTCTACTCAAGAAATATTCGATTTAGAATCAGCAGCTAAGGATTTTGGCTTTGAGCGGGTAAATAAAGCTGGTGCTAAATTTGACTGGGATAAGTTGGATTGGTTAAATAGCCAATATCTCCATAATATGCCAGTTGATAAGCTGACAGATTTAGTTATTCCCTTCTGGTCAAAAGCTGGGTTTCAATTTAATGGTGGGAGAGAACGGACTTGGTTAGAGCAGCTAGTGGGGTTAATTGCTGCTAGTTTGACTCGGTTGGTGGATGCTGTGGACATGACCAAGGTATTTTTTACTGAGGGGGTAGAATTGACTGAGGAAGGCAGTCAACAATTACAGCAAGCAGGGGTGAAGACTGTGCTACAAGTAATTATTGCAGCTTTAGAAAGTCAACCAGAGTTAACTGCTGATGTCGCCCAGGATATTATTAAGCAGGTTGTGAAATCAGAAAAGGTGAAAAAAGGCTTAGTGATGCGATCGCTCAGAGCCGCATTAACTGGGGATGTACATGGACCAGATTTAATTCAGTCTTGGTTACTATTTAATCAGATTGGTTTAGATAAATCCCGCTTAAATCAAGCAATTAGCAATAATTAATTTCCGGGTATTGGGTCAGAATTTTCTGGAATTTTAAATTCTCCCGGCGGTACTCAAGTCTTTTATCTAAAGGAACTTGAGACCGTAAATTCATGTCTTCAAAGGTATTTAGCACTCTTCTATAATTGCAATGTCAAAAACAGCTTTTCCTACAGGAATCATAGTTGTACTCTGGGTTACAGCCGGATTTATTCCAGTGGCTCATGCTCAAACAGCCGCGCCGATTTTTGGAGATGTGACTATTCAACATCCATTTTCTCCAGACCCCTTGACAGTAAGGGGAATGAGTGGTGGTTCAGTACAAGGAAGCAAAATAGCAGGAAAAGCAGAAACACCACCAACTGGCCCTTGTCAAGGATTTATGGATGAAGTACCAGACCATACCTTGAAACTTACCAGTAAATTTGACTATCTGAAATTAGTAGTCGCAAGTCCGGCGGACACCACCATGATTATTAAAGGACCTGGTGGAACTTGGTGCAATGATGACTTTAACGGTAAAAACCCCGGTATTGTTGGGGAATGGCTACCGGGTACTTATCAAATTTGGATTGGTTCTTACAAGGAAGATGAATCCCTACCTTATACATTGAAAATTACGGAAGGTAAGTAAATCATTAGACATCTTGTGAGAATTAAATGTCCGTGACTTGAAACCCTTGTAGAGATGTTACATGGCTAGGGATTCTCGGCTCTACAATATTTTTCGGAGATGTCTAAGTAGGTTGGCGTTAAAAATTGGTAATTTCAGTACCAGGTTTACACAAACACATTGCCAAAATTGATGTTTCCAGTCTGTATCCCAGTATTATGCTTAAATATGGGATTTGCTCCCGCAAGGATACGCAACGAGTGGGATTAAAGCAAATTGTCATCAAACCTGGAACAAGAATCCCACCCCCAACCCCCCTCCCCGCAAGCGATGAGGGGGCTAGAACGAGATGAGTTACTTTCGGTTGTTGAGCCTCAAGGTGGTGTGGGAAAGCAGTTGAGTTTGTTTTGAGTGGGGAGTTATACTAATTATGAGCGATCGCCTATGGGATTTGAGGGGGCGCACAGCCATGATATCATGCGTTTATGTCTTGCGTGTTATGCTCAGTCCACCTTGTGACAAGAAAACCCGTTACACAAAAATTAACCGGAAAAATTAATTATGGCAGATAGAACCGAAATTCTTCCCCTTAAACTTTCTGATGGCATTTGGTAAAAATTGTTGTTGATCCAAAAAATCAAGGTGTAATCAATCCGTACATAAGCTAACCAACCTAATCCAATCATGGAAGAAGGTTGAACAGAGTGAAGAGGTTTTGGGCGATTTTACTTTTCTTCACACAGATTGGTTTTATTGTGTTCACCTACTTATTTGGCATTTAAGTTTTTAAGAATTTTCTGGGCTAAAAATTCCTTAATTTCTATATGTCTTGGTAAAGCCTCAATGACACCTGTTTGAGGATTAATCCATAAAGAATGAGAACCACCTTCTCGTTTTAGGTAACAACCTGCTTATCTTAACTTTTTTTCTAATTCTTTACGTTTCATGGAATTAAATATAGTCTCTTCTATCGCATCTTCTGTGATTCCCCTGCGGATATCTGCCATAGGATCTTCAATAATCAATTGAATAGCAAGTTTCAAGTTTTCTTTCGCTTCCTCAATGGTTTCACCTTGACCATTAGCACCAGAAATTTCTGGACAAATTGCCCAGTATCCTCCTTCCGTTGCTCTCTCAATGATGGCTGTTAACTCTGCTTTCATAGCAATTTCCACAAGAAGTCTACTATATTTTAAACGATGATTAAGTAGGTGAATGGAAAAAAACCGAAATATGTAACGAAAAGTAAAGTTGCCCAAAACCTCTTCCCTGTTCCCTTGTCATAACGAGAATTTTTAACGCCAACCTACTTAGTTACAAGATCAGCGATGACACTATCACTAGGGTGTTAATTCTGAATCCCTTATCCCATAAAACTTCATGCACAAAATGTATCGCCATATTTTTATAAGAAAGTGCCTGGAACAGATGTTTTCTGTGTAAACTACGGTAACACCAATAATTTTTCGGACAATCCCTCCAAAAATACACAGAATTAATATGCTACACTATCGCCCATCAGGAAAAATCTCTCTAAAACTCTTACCTTCGCTTCTTCGTTTCTTCGTGGTTTATTCTCCGTAACCTTTGCATTGTATTGAGCTTTAAAGCATGAATAATATAAATGAATTTGGTAGTCCTTTGCAGTCCAGCATAAAATTAGTATTAGGGATAGCAAAATATAAATTAGCCCCAAATCCTTACTGTGTCAGATTTTGGGAATATTTAACTTTTAATTTTTAATTTTTAATTGGTATTAGTATGAGAATTAGGTTAAATTTAATTAAGATTCTAGACAAACTTCATGAATCGGCCATAAGCAAACCGACGTTTTATGGCTCAAATTACAAAATGGATTTATGAACATCCGTTACAAAAGCAGTCATATTAGTATCTAGAGGCAAATTAAAGATGAAATTCTCTTGGAGAGTCGTAGCACTCTGGTCAGTGTTGGCTTTGGTAATCGGCTTTTTCTTCTGGCAAGGCGCTTTTGCAGGCGCTCCTGCGGAGACAGGTAAAAACGCTGCCAGTACCCGCATGACCTATGGGCGCTTTTTGGAATATTTGGATGCAGATCGTGTCACCAATGTAGACCTATACGATGGTGGTAGAACAGCAATTATTGAAGCTAATGACCAAGACATCGAAAACCGCACCCAACGCTGGCGGGTAGATTTGCCAGTGAATGCCCCGGAATTAATCCAAAAGCTGCGGGAGAAGCAAGTTAGTTTTGATGCTCATCCGATGCGAAATGATGGGGCAATCTGGGGACTTTTGGGTAATTTAGTTTTCCCAGTTTTATTGATTACTGGCTTGTTCTTTTTGTTCCGGCGCTCTAATAATCTTCCCGGTGGTCCTGGACAAGCGATGAATTTCGGTAAATCCCGCGCTCGTTTCCAAATGGAAGCGAAAACAGGGGTGAAGTTTGACGATGTAGCGGGAATTGAAGAAGCGAAGGAAGAATTACAAGAAGTTGTTACTTTCCTCAAACAACCTGAGAAATTTACTGCTGTGGGCGCTCGCATTCCCAAGGGTGTACTATTGGTTGGACCTCCAGGAACTGGTAAAACTTTACTGGCAAAAGCGATCGCTGGTGAAGCTGGTGTACCTTTCTTCTCTATCTCCGGTTCGGAATTTGTGGAAATGTTTGTGGGTGTGGGTGCTTCCCGTGTCCGTGACTTGTTTAAAAAAGCCAAAGATAATGCTCCCTGTATCATCTTTATTGATGAAATTGACGCTGTGGGTCGTCAACGGGGTGCGGGTATTGGTGGTGGGAATGATGAACGGGAACAAACCCTCAACCAATTATTAACAGAAATGGATGGGTTTGAAGGCAATACTGGCATTATTATTATTGCTGCTACTAACCGTCCTGATGTCCTAGATGCTGCTTTGTTGCGTCCTGGTCGTTTTGATAGACAAGTAACTGTAGATGCACCAGACATGAAAGGTCGTTTGGAAGTACTACAAGTTCATGCTAGAAATAAGAAGTTAGACTCTAGCGTATCTTTAGACGCGATCGCTCGGCGGACTCCTGGATTTACCGGTGCAGATTTAGCTAACCTCCTCAACGAAGCGGCGATTCTCACAGCGAGAAGACGCAAAGAAGGCATCACTTTACTAGAAATTGATGATGCTGTTGATCGGGTAGTTGCTGGTATGGAAGGTACTCCCTTGATAGACAGCAAGAGTAAGCGTCTGATTGCTTACCATGAAATCGGCCATGCTTTGGTCGGAACTTTACTCAAAGACCATGACCCCGTGCAAAAAGTGACTCTGATTCCCAGAGGACAAGCTCAGGGTTTAACTTGGTTTACACCTAATGAGGAACAAGGTCTAATTAGCCGTTCTCAGCTAAAAGCCAGAATTACCGGGGCTTTGGGTGGTCGGGCTGCTGAAGAGGTAGTTTTTGGATCAGCGGAAGTCACCACCGGTGCGGGTGGAGATCTACAGCAGTTGTCAGGAATGGCACGACAAATGGTAACTCGATTTGGGATGTCTGATTTAGGTCCTTTATCTTTGGAAAGCCAACAGGGTGAAGTGTTCCTCGGTCGTGACTGGACAACCCGTTCTGAGTATTCTGAAGCGATCGCTTGTCGCATTGATGGTCAAGTCAGAATGATTGTGGAAGAATGCTATACCAACGCTAAGAAGATCATGCGTGATCATCGTAGTCTCGCCGACCGTTTGGTTGATTTGTTGATTGAGAAAGAAACCATTAATGGTGACGAACTTCGGCAAATTGTGGCTGAGTACGCGGAAGTCCCTGATAAGTCTCAGTTTGTTCCCATGCTGTAAGGTTTAATTTGGAATCAAATCCCCGACTTCTTGAAGAAGTCGGGGATCTTGTAGTTTTATAATTGGATAATTGCAAGATAGTTCTTCCTCGTCTACTGCATGATAACATTTCTAAAATTGTTTGTCAATACCATAAATCTCTTTTTTTCGTGTCAACTTAGGGATAGCTTATTTGTTTGGCTGCAACATTCCCGCCCGGAACTGAAGTTCCGGTCTCAAAGCTAAAGTGCGTTAAAACGCACTCTAGTTAACTCAAAATCAAAAATTATCCTATTTATGCCAAAGTAGTCGGTTTTAACCGAGTTTAGCTTTTAAACAGGGAATTTATTCCCTGGCTGAAGTCTAGTTAGCTTTCACACCCGCCCGGAACTGAAGTTCCGGTCTAATAGCTAAAGTGCGTTGAAACGCACTGTGATTAAATCAAAATCAAAAATTATCCTATTTATAGAATAAATACTGCCAAAATAGTCGGTTTCAACCGACTTGAGCTATTAGACAGGGAATTAATTCCCTGGCTTGAAGGTATTTGACACTGTTGAGCAATGCTAAACCTTTACAAATTCTTATCCAAACAGGTTAAATATGTATATAATGCTAGGATGTGTTATTTATAAACACAACCGTGATCTTTCAGTTATAAATAATCTTTTTATGACACATCCTTAGAGTCACGTATGTGACATATATGTAACTGAGACTTTAACAAAGTTTAGGGTTTTAAATCCCCCGTTGCCAAACTTAATTAAGTACGAATCAAAAATTACCCCCCATTTATAAAAATAGAAGGGGGGTAATTTAACTTTTTATTGATTTAACTCAAATTCGATGAAATGAAAAACATCTTAATCTATATAAACGGTGTTAAGTCTAAATGCTCTTCAATTTGAGTAGCTAAAGAATCTAACATTTGCTCCCGCTGTTCTTTGTAGTTAGCTACACCTGTGGGTAAAGATTTCAAACCCCGTTGTTGCCGGAGACGATTTACCCAAGCCCGTCGCCAAGGACCATTATCGAAAATTCCATGTAGATAAGTTCCCCAAACTGATTGACAACTATCTACTAACCCTAAATTAGCATCATCAAATAGAGGCTGACAGGATTTTTGATCTGCTGGGTTTTCTATGCGCGAGCGCCCTTGGTGAATTTCAAACCCAGTCACAGGTAAACCCGCTTGGGGATAATTGGAGGTAACTTGACGCTGACGGGCAGTTTTTTGTCCAGTAATTACTGTTTTCATGGGTAATAAACTTAACCCTGGATATTTACCAACTTGCCCTTCCATGCCTTCTGGATCAGCTATAGATTGTCCCAACATTTGAAACCCGCCACAAATGCCTAAAACCGTGCCACCAGAAGCTGCATAGTTTTGAATTGCTTCCGCCATACCGCTTTTTTGCAAGGTAATTAAATCGGCAATGGTGGTTTTTGTTCCTGGGATAATTACTGCATCTGGATGTCCTAAACTTTGCTTAGGATGTAAATATTTGACTGTGACTGATGGTTCTGATTCCAAGGGGTCAAAATCTGTGAAATTGGCAATTCTGGGTAAACGAATCACCGCAATATTTAGTTCAGAATTAGCTTTTGCGGGTTTGCGTTCTAGTAAATCTAGGGAGTCTTCCGCTGGGAAAACCTGTTCTAAATAGGGAATCACGCCGACAACAGGTATCCCTGTGCGTTCTTCTAACCATTTAATTCCGGGTTCGAGAATTGAGCGCTGTCCTCGAAATTTGTTAATGACAACTCCTTTAATTAAGGCGCGTTCGTCTGGATCTAATAGTTCTAATGTGCCAATAACATGAGCAAATGCTCCGCCTCTATCAATATCAACTACTAAAAGTGTGGGTGCATTCAAGTGTTTTGCCACCCGCATATTCGTGAGGTCTTTGTGTTTGAGATTAATTTCGGCGGGACTACCAGCACCTTCACAAACGAGGGCATCAAACTCTGTAGATAGGTATTGTAGACATTCTTTGATGGTTTGCCAACCAATCTCAAAATATTGTTCGTAATAATCTGTGGCGCTGACTTTACCTATGGCTTTACCTTTGAGGATAATTTGGGATGTCATATCCCCTTGAGGTTTTAGTAAAATTGGGTTCATTTCTACTAGGGGGGCTATTCCCGCTGCCCAAGCTTGCACTGCTTGAGCATAGCCTATTTCGCCACCACTGGCGGTAACATAGGCGTTTAAAGCCATATTTTGACCTTTAAAGGGAGATACTCGCAACCCGCGCCGGGAAAGAATCCGACAAATAGCTGTGGTTATGAGTGATTTCCCTGCGTGGGATGTTGTTCCCACTACCATGATTGATTTCATTTTTAACTATATTTTAGTATGTTGAGATTCAGTAGTGCATCTGTAAATAAATTGTTATTTTTTTCTATGTTTCTTTCTTAGAGGAGGAAGGGTCAGGGCGGTTTTGTGACTATTAACATGAGAGACACATGAGGCAGAGCCTCAACATTGGCATTCCTAGCCGGAGACTAGGAACGAGGTGTATTTCAAAAGGGTAAACGTAACCAACGAGTCATAAAATCATTGTAGCGATCGCTCAGGGAAGGATTACGAAATTTCTGATCTTTTAACTTGACAATCAATTGATGACCCAAGGGAGTTAGGCGAAAACTGTCTGTAATGCCCTGTCCATCAACTTCTCGCCGCAATACTCCTACATCAATTAACCAGGCTAAAGCGTTTTCACAGGTCAATTCTGATAAGGGTTGCTTGGTGTAATTTTGCTGAGTTCCTTTCTCCATTGCTATAGCACCGAGTTGGATACTTTGGCTAGTCATGGCTATAAACAAATTGAGGTTGAAGGGCGAACAGATTAGCGATCGCTCGGCTCTTTCTAGGGCTTTGCTAGTATAAACTAAAGGTTTAAGGTTTGAGGAATCCACAGTAGGCATTTTTATTACTCTAAGTTGGGCTTTTTGTCAATGCTTTGAAAATAAATACCTCTTTGGCAGAATATTCGGTAAGCAAGTTATTTAAATATTGTAAATTATAAGGAAGAACGCCGAAAACCCTTGAAAATGTGGGTGACTCAGGAAGCCACATTTGGGCTTTAGACAAGGGATGAAGGCTAGAGGCAGGATAAATCCTGCATTGATTTTAATCCATATTCGTGATACAACTATATTGTCACTAAAGACATAAAAAGCTACCGAGGGACTCTCGGAAAGTTACGCTTGTCAGATATGATTTCGCCCGCCAGGGCAAACGAAATCAGGGCAAGAACCCAAATATTTAAGGCAATGCCTGAACCTGGGATAACTGAGGGATATAGACTGAAACTCTCTATAGAATCTCCGCGTCTTTAGACCGGAGAGTGTCAATGTAAAATCTTGATTGCATGAATATTTTTTAAACAGGATAAGGTGAATTATGCCTCTAGCAGTTGGTACAGACGCACCTGCATTTACCACTACAGACACTAACGGCAATCCAGTTTCATTGTCTGATTTTGCTGGTAAAACAGTGGTTCTCTACTTTTATCCCAAAGATGACACGCCAGGTTGCACAAAACAAGCTTGCAGTTTCCGCGATGCTCAGTCAGACTATACAAGTAAAGGTATCGTCGTCTTAGGTGTGAGTGCTGATGATGAAGTAGCCCACCAAGCATTTACTTCCAAATATAATCTGAATTTCCCTTTATTAGTTGATACCAACAAAAGCATCATTACAGCTTATGATGTTGATGGTGGTGGTTACGCCAAGCGTGTTACCTACATCATTGATGGTGATGGCAAAATCATTGATGTTGATACTGCTGTTAACACTACTACCCAAGCTAGTGATGTTTTAGCAAAACTGGGACTTTAATCATTAACTCCGTAGGGGCGCAGGGTCTGCGCCCAGTATTTCCTATTTAACGGGTAATTTACCTGATGATGGTAAAATCTGTAAAGGAAAGAGATTTTGTCCAGGGATAATGGCAGAAGTGCCTGGATTTTGTTGTAGTTGAGGTTGAAGTAGTTTCTGTTGTTCTGCCTTAAATGCGGCTATGGCTGGATCTAACTGTTGATTTTGTTGTTCCGCATTCCATTGGGTATTGCTCATTTGCAATGTGTGCATGAGACTGAGGGGGTTGAAATCTGAGCCGTTACCAGATAAAGTATTGCTATTGCGATCGCTTTCCAAAGTCCCAAAAGGTTGATTAGGATCAGCTAAAGTGGGTGATACTCCTAATAGAGAAGCGAAACTCATGCCGGCGATAGTGGCAACAATAATTTTGCGAACTGGTAAAAATGGACTTTTCATGAAATTGCCCCTTATATATTTTTAAGCAAGACTGCGACGTAGTTGAGGTTGAATACTCAATAAAGCCACTATTGCAAAACCGAGTAATACTAACAACGCTACCCCAAAGGTAACATCACCCCAAAAGGCGTGCATAACGATATCATTTAATCCCCAACTGCTGTGTAAATACAAATAGCGAATGGGTTCAATTGCATAGCTGAGAGGATTGAGTGTGGCGATAACCTGCAACCAACCGGGCATAAAGGATAAAGGTGCTAAGGCTGTGCTGGCAAATAATAATGGAAGGTTAGTCACAAAAATTACGGCGATAAGTTCAATGTGTCCGGGTAATGCAAAGGCTAAACCTAAAGAAATAGCGGTGACACCTAAAGCTAGGAGAAAGACAATGAGAGCGATCGCACATAATCCTGTAATATCAGGTAAACCAGCCCCTAAAAATGCCGCTGCTGCCACAATTACCGCTGCTTGGAGTAAACTTTGGCTAATAATAAAAATAGCAGAAGCAAAAACAATTGAAAAGCGGGAAGCTAGAGGTGCAACCAGCAAGCGATTTAAAAAGCCAAATTCTCTATCAAACATCACAGGTAAGCCGGCATTTAACGCCCCAGCAAAAGCAGTAAATACTATTACACCTGCTGCTAAAAATTGTCCGTAATTTGTCGTACTACCAAACAAACCTTTGGGAGCATTTTGGAATAAAGCCCCAAACAGAACTAACCACATAACAGGCTGAATAATCCCAGCTATCAGGCTAGAGGGACGACGTTGGAGTTGAATAAATAGACGACGGGTTAAAGCAAAAGTTTCTTGAACAATTTCTGCCAAGAAATTGGAGTTTGTATTCACCACTACATTAGATGCGGTGAGTTCTTGCCAATTCATCACTGCTTTATCATTATTCATAGGGAGTGCTACCGTTAAAATGTATGTAAGAATTTAGGAGGTAGGGGCGCAGGGCCTGCGCCCAGTCAGGAGTCACCGAGTCAAAATGAAGAATATTTTTCTCTTGTGTTTTCTGTTGGCGCAAGCATTCTGAATTCGGAAAAATGTATCAATTATAAACATCTCTGTAGTTTTTAATTAGCAAAGAATATTTATAATTCTTAATACTACATTATAACCAATATCCAATAATATCTTTCGGTTAAGCTAAAATTCTAATTTGGATTTGGTGAAGACGCGGACCAATGACAGAGATAACAGTAAATTCAAGATTGTCATAATGAAATATCTCACCTTTGTTGGGGATTTTTTGGCATTGATAAAGCAAAAATCCGCCCAAAGTTTGATATTCTCTAATTAAAGGTAAATTGAGATGTAAGATTTGATTAACTTCTTCTAAATTAATTTGCGCTTGTACCAAAAATGTCTGTTTGTCTACCATTTGAATCAGTAAATCATTGGTACTGTCAAGTCCGCCAGCATGACCAATAATTTCTGCAATAATATCTTGAATAGTTACCAGTCCCACAGTTCCCCCAAATTCATTCACCACCATCACCATAGCGGGTTTCTCTTGCTGCATCATTGGCAAAAGTTCACTTAAAAGCGTTTGTTCTGGTACAAATCGAGGTGGACGCATCCAAGGCTGGATTTGTGTTTCTGGTGTGATTTTTCCTAACGCCAAAGGTTGTGCTAGATCTTGAAAGTAAACTATACCGCGAATGTCGTCTAAAGATTCGCCAATAATAGGATAGCGAGAGTGTCCAGTGGTGGCTATTTCCTGAAGTAAGGTTTGAAAACTCGCAGTTATGGGGATACCAATAATGCTAGTACGAGGAATCATAATGTCTTCAGCAGTAATATCCCCAAATTCAAAGACATTATTTAAAAGTTCTCGTTCAGCATTTTCTAAACCCGTAGATTCTCGTTCTGTAGAGATAATTAATTGTAACTCTTCCGGTGTCACAGGCGGTCGCCAACTTTGACCCGTGTATTCAATCCCAAACAATCGTAATAGCCAATGGGTGGATTGATTAAGAACCCAAATAAAAGGACTGAAAAACCGGACTATAGATTTAACAGATGGTCCTAAAAATCTAGCTAGGTGTTCTGAGTATAACATAGCCACTGATTTTGGACACAATTCTCCTAAAACAATTTGTAAGTAAGCAATAGCAAAAAAGGCAATGGGGACTGATAAAGAATGAGCGAGTAAGTAATTAATTCTGAAACTTAACGGCCAAGAATCGAGCCATTTTTCTACCAATACAGCAATTGTACTTTCGCCAATCCAACCCAGTGCCAAACTAGAAAGGGTAATACCTAATTGGGCTGTAGATAGTAGTCTATCAATACTACGTTGTAATGTTTCCACTGCGATCGCTCGAATATCACCGGCTTGTACCAACTGTTGAATCCGAGTTCGTCGCACCGTCACCATTGAAAACTCCGCCGTCACAAAAAAGGCATTGATAGCAATTAGCACTAGCACGCTACACAATCGCAGTCCTGTATCTGTCCAACTTAAAGTAGAAAAAGCACTCACTGTCTAAGATAGTGTAGAATTTGACAACTGGAGCAGAAAATCCCAAATCGAATCTTAATTATCTTTCTCTACAGGAATATCAGACAATTGTAACTTGAGTTTTTGAGCCGGATAATCAGTTAAAGATAAAGATATCTGCTTGACATCATCAAGTAAAGCGGTAGGAATGCTGATTGTACCTTTAAATTCTGCACCTTTTGCGGGCAGTTCTGCGGGTAAACCTTCGGTAATTGCACTCAAAGTTCTGCCTTTATCATCAGTAATATCTAAAAAGCTATAGAGAAACCGCACAGACTCGCCACCTTTATTCTGCATATTCACTTTTAGTAGTAAATCACCACCGGAATAGCGAATAGATTTTACAGACATGGTAACACCTTCACTTTCAGCCGTTACAGGAAATCCTGGTTGAGGAGTCTCTTCGACGACGGGTGTTTCCTTTGGCTGCGGCTTGGTAACTTTAATCTCTTCTTCTTCTGATTTGTCTGGTTTATTACCCTTTTTTTTGTCGTTAATTCGTGATTTCACGGTTTCGAGAATATCTTCTTCTTTTAAGAAAGCTACACTTTCCTCCTGGGGGTTATTAGCCTTGTTGCTGTTAAGTTTATTCACAGGACGACCATCTGGTGTAGTGACACCTTTAAGTGCCATACTCCCCAGGGTAAAGCCCAAAAAACCACTTGCAGAACCGGCACCCAACATCAGAGTTAACAAAATTAAAGTTAGTAGTACAGTAGTATTTATTTTCATTAGAAAATAGAAATTTAGATTTAGTTACTATATATGCTAATGGGGATTTTTGAATTTGGCATTTCCGATTTTAGCAAAACTTACGCTCTATACTCCTACGAGGGAGAAAAATCGGGAATTGTTCTTGATGATTGTTTATAGGTTGCCAAATTATGATATGATAGTGTACTGTGGTTAAAGTAAAGTCATAAAATAAATGACTAAGCTGAAATTACAAGGTTAAAATCCAAGTAAATAAGCGCCTTTGGCCGATTGGGGAGGCAACGAACTCATAATTCGTCTTCAGGCTGGTTCGATTCCAGCAGGGCGCACTTTGCAATAATTCAGGACTCACGAGTGAGTACCTGTGCAAAATTAAGTAAAAATCCCTAAACCAATCAATTTTGTAGGGGCAAACCCCCCCGTAGTTGCCCCAAATACCGGGGTAGGCACGGAGGCGCTACCCCTACTGTCTGGCTTTGAATTTAGGGCGTTAAGACATGAAAATCAAAAATTCCATTTCTCAAACTCTTACTCTCTGCGCCTCTGCGCCTCTGCGTGTTAGCGAAGCGGGGCGAAGCCTGATAAAGTCACACTTTCATTCACCAACGCCGAATTTAGATAGTGTATCTCATTAATCTGCTGTATCTTTTTAAAACTTGATCCGACTGTAAAAAATACCCTTAACAATTTCCGCAGCCGTGACGTAGAGGGCGACTATTGCCATTAAAATGAGGACAAAACTCAAAGGTAAGGCTTGAAATCCCAGGACAGAGGCTAGGGGAGTATAGGGAATAATTAATGTAATTATAGCGATCGCTATTGTCGCACCAAACAGGTATGGACTGGGTTTACTGTGAAAAATAGATTGACGGGTACGAATTACCAACACAATCATAGATGCAGAAATGACCGATTCCATAAACCAACCCGTCCTAAATTGTGCTGAGTCAGCGTGTAATAATAACAGCAACGCCCCAAAAGTAAAATAGTCGAATACAGAACTCAATAACCCAAACACCAACATAAACTTACTAATAAAGTGAATGTCCCATCTCCGGGGTTTGCTAACTAGTTCCGGGTCTACTCTGTCCGCTGCAATGGTCATTTCAGGAAAATCGGTAAGCAGGTTAGTGAGTAAGATTTGCTTAGGTAATAGAGGCAAAAAAGGCAACATGAGAGACACACCTGCCATGCTGAACATATTCCCAAAATTGGCACTAGTAGCCTGCTGACTAATACTAGCAGCAACGGCGTGACTATCACCGGTGATCATTTTCAAAGTAACACCCAAATTTGCTAGATCAATAATTGTATTTTTGATATCGGATTTTGGCGGATCATATAAAGCCAAATAGCCCAAAAAAGTAAAATTAATTTCATCTTTAAGCGTGATATGATTAGTATTTATATTTCGATAGGCAACGCCCAAAGTGCGAAAACCTTGACTACCTAAATCTTCATATTTTTGCTGGATTTGCTGCCGGATTGGTTCAATATCAATTACTTTATTTTCTGCCATTTCTACCGTAGTGCAGATATCGAGAATGTTAGCAATTGCTCCTTTTGTAATTACCAAAAGATGATTATCTTGACTTAACAAAATACTTAAACGTTTGCGGTTAAAATCATAGGGAATTTCATCCAGCTTTTTATATGCAGAAATATCAAAAGATTGATGATTACGAATTGCTTCATCAATAGGATTAACATAACCTTTTTCGTGTGGGATCTGACACCCGCAGATCCCCCTAAATCCCCCTTTTCAAGGGGGACTTTGAGGAATTTAGCCCCCCTTTGTAAGGGGGGTTGGGGGGATTTCGATTAATTCTGATACTTTTGAAACATCCTCTTAATTTCCAGCAAATAAATCCTAAAAATGTTGGGTTTCCTTGCGTCAACCCAACCTACAAGTTTTAATTCAGGATTACTTAAAAGTGTTGCGAAGCTCTTCTTTCATTTTATTTGCTGGGTTACGAGATTCACTTTTTATATCATTAGTTTTTCCACCAGGTAGATACTTAGGGTTGACAATACTATTATCTATGGCTTTTTCAGTTTTAGCTTCAATATTTTTGGTGACTGCCCTTGATTTTGGTTGCCATTTTGCATCTTTTATATCTTCAACTGCACTACGAACTTTACTTTCAGCTTGCTTGGCTTTGCCCATGAATTGATCTTTTTTGTTTCCTGTCACATTACCTAAAGTTTCTTGAACTTTACCTTCAATATTTTTAGTTGTGGCTTCGACTCGATTCATGGTTGTGGCAATTTGAGTCTGGGCGAGACTAACCTCAGCAGTAAAAGCTGTGAAAATTCCCAGACAGAAAACTAAACTAATGATGAGAAAAAACTTGCGAACTTGTGAAAATAGATTCATGAAATTCTCCTTATTTATAGGTTGTTAATTAATAAATACTATCGGTTATAGTTTTGGACTGGGTACGGCTGGAACAATTTTGACTACAACTTTGACGCTTCTGACACCTTTGATTTCTTTGGCAAGAGAATTAATTTTATTTAGTTGTTCTTGAGTCTGGACATTTCCAACCACGACAACTGCCCCATCTTTAGCAGCCACAGTTAATTGACTAGAGGGGATATTCGCCTCCAACTTAGAACGAACCTCACTGGCAAGATCACTATTAGCGCGGGTTGCATTCCCTCCAGTGACGTTATTGCGTTGCTCACGGGCGCGAATATCTGCGTTGAGTTGATCTCGACGAACTTGGCTAGTTGCGTCTTTTTGATTGGCTAAAATTGTTTTGTCTGTGGGAACTTCACCCGTTTTCTCGGTAGTATCTGGCGCACTGCTGCTAGTTTTGGCTTTATTGTCACAAGCAACCGTTCCCAGAAGTAAAATGCTACTGAGGACTAAAAGCGTAATTTTTCTCATATTTCCAATCCCTTTTACACACGCGAGACAACAGGATTAGCAGAACGGCTAATGGTTGGACTATTGTAAACTTCCCATTCACGCATTCCCTTGTGTTTGAAAATGGTTTCTGCTCTCAGGATTTCCGCTTCTGTGCCATCTACAATTACTAAATAATCTCCGTCAACTACATAATCGTGATACACTTGCGCCCGATGTTCAGGGATTCCTAAACCTACTAAACTACCAATTAACCCACCAACTGCCGCTCCGATAGCTCCACCGGCTATAGTAGTAGCGATCGCTGTAGCTGCTGCTCCGGCTAACATAATTGGACCAATCCCCGGAATTGCTAGAGTTCCTAACCCAATTAGTAACCCTGTCAACCCCCCAACCGCTCCTCCTGCCTCGACTCCAGTTTTCGCACCTTCCTCTACACGAGTGGTTTCATGAGTGGTTTCATGGCCGATTTCACGGGTTTCTGTTGGTTCTTGAACTCGTGTTTCACCAATTTGGTATCGCTGATTTAGATCTTCATCATGTTTAGCAATCACAGATACCCGATTCATGTCAAATCCGTTATCTCGCAGTTCATTTAGAGCATCTTCTACTTCTTCGTGACTAGAAAATACTCCTACTGCTCGTTTATTATTAATCAAGGTCATTTTTTTATCCTCTTAAAAAGGGAATAAGTGGCAGGTAACAAGGTAATTAAGAATTAGTTTGTAAGATCAAAAAAAGCCTTATTTCCCCCGCCCCTGCCTGGTTAATCTACTCAATAATTTCTTTGGCTTGATCCTTCACATCTTCAACTCCGTGGCGAACTTTGGCTTCTGCTTGTTTTGCCTTGCCTTCTGCTTGAGTTTTTGGATCTCCGGTTAAATCACCTACTGCTTCTTGAACCTTACCTTCAATGTTTTTGGCAGTTGCCTTAGCTCTATTTTTCATACTCATAATCCACTCCTAATGGAAAATTTACTACTGCGAAATCTGGGTTTTATCTTCTTTCCACATTCGGATGTTCTTGGGTATTAACATCCAATTCTTCTCGGCGCAGAGTTTCTTCCGCTTCAATAGTTTCGTGATCTACAACTTTATCAACTCTGACTTCTTCTCGTAAGAAAGCTTCTTTATGAATATCCGCAGTTTCTTCATAAAGTTCTATTCGACTCACTTCTGTCGTCCCAAAGCTGTCGCTACCTAAAGCCACCGTTTCTCCCGCAGTTGTAGGAGTGACTCGTTCAATGACAATTCTTTCTTTATCTATGGGAACTGAAACCCGCGCTTTTTCTGTTTCTGTATGTTTCCCAACAATCACTTCTCCCGTTTTGGCGCGGACTTTGTTGGCAATTAATCGTTCTTGATATAGTTTGAAAGTTTGATGATCCTGATCATTCAAAGCATATAGAGCCGGATCTGCTTTATAGTCATAGGCAGCACTGCCGTTACCGGACTTTCTCGGTGGGGCTATGGGAGGGGCTACCATAGTAGCTCCCGCAGGTCGAGAACTGGCTGTATCTACAGAACCGGAACTTTCTAAGAATGCTTCGGAACGATACACTCCTCTGACTTGTTCTTCATAGTTATAATCAATTTCTTTGTGTTCGTTAAATTCGGGTAAATTCTCCGCTTGTTGTTTGGTCATTCCCACTGTATAAATCCGTTCAGAGGTATGATCAATGCGCGAACGACCAACTGGCAATAAAACTTTTTTCCCAAAAATCCACAAACCTAAATCAACAACAAAATAGCGAAAATGTCCTTGGTCATCTACTAAAATATCGCTGACTGTGCCAATTTTTTCATCTGCGGTTGCATAGACACCCATACCTTTGATATCTTTGCCTTCAAAACTTTCTCGATAATTCGGATCAAATTCTTTAATTTTCAAAAGAGGCATACTATTTCCATCTCCACTTTTTACGGATGTGGAACAGGTTGATAATTTTGCTCCTGTTCCAGTTTCACCATCAGTTGATGTCATCAAATACCAATTATTCTCAACATTAGAACCTGGTACAATTGGGTTATTAGTTTTTCTGCTCTGTTAGTTCTAATATGTATACATTAGTTATTTTTATGATTAAGACCGTCCATCAAAGGGTTGATTATGCTTGTATGTCAATAGACAGAGATTCTCAACCAAGTAAATGTGCAGAAAAGTTCAGATCCCCGACTTCTTGGAGAAGTCGGGGATCTAGGTGGGTTTAAAAGTGTATAAATTCGTTTATAGCCAAATAATCTAAAAATTTCTCTTGGGGAAAATCGCAAATAATACACTCGGTGTCAAAAAATTGCATTAAAATCACTACGGCGGTAATCTTTGGGTGTGAGTTTGAGGTATTTTTAAGTCAGCTTGACGATAAAATTAATCCACTTCCTGCGGTCTTTAGGCTTACTGCGCTAAAAAATTAGAGAGTTAATTTATGTTTCAGTTGTTAAGCCGGGTTTTGCTATGGCTCTTAATTGGTGTTGTAGCCTTTTCTTTGTTTCAAAGATTCTATCCATCAGTAACTTTTGTCGGCAGATTTGTTTTAGGGTTAGTCATTGTTGTTTTAGCTTTAGCATTTCTCAATCCCAATGAACCAGCATTGGCTTCATTGTGGCGATTTATCTCCTTCCCGCTCAAGCCCTTGGGTGCTTCGGTTTTAATGTTGTTTTTAGCTGCTCAAAAAATCAAAGGCGGTGGCATTGATAAACCGGGCGGTTTTTTATTAGGATGGGCGTTGACGGTTTTGCTTTTGTCCAGCACACCAGCGATCGCTTACTTCCTCGTTAGATCACCAGTTGCTACAGTTGAGGGGACGAACATAAATCACCAAACTCCCCCATCCGCCCTAGTCGCCTTTGGTTCAGCAAATCCTAATTTCACAATCTCAGATATTCAGCAAAATATCATCCCACCAATGGTAGAGATAAATTCTCCAACTATAGCCTTCAATAGTCTGACTGCGAATATCCCTTCCTATTTACTCCAAAATCCTCAAGCAATCAGCACCCGTGGGTTACGGGTAGAAGACTTTGTTCCTAATGCAGAAACCCTGCAACTTACTACCCAAGTATGGGAAAGTTATCTCAATCAGATTTATGTTTTCCTACGTGGCCGGACGTAGAAGAGGTAGGGGGTAGAGGGAGTAGGGGGAGTAGGGGGGTAGGGGGAGTAGGGGGGGTAGGGGGAGTGGGGGGAGTGGGGGGAGTAGGGGGAGTGGGGGGAGTGGGGGGAGTAGGGGAGAAATTTCGTTCGTTCGTTCTTTCTTCTTTCTTTCTGTTGACTATTCTTACAATACCAAAAAGTTAGATAATTGTTGGCATGGCCAAATCACACAGACTTGATAAAATCGCTGCTTATTTACGCCCCTATTGGCGCGAAACCGTTTTCGGTATTATTGCTTTATTAGTTGTCAATGGGCTGGGTGTATATATTCCTTTGTTAATCCGTTCAGGGGTAGATACTCTATCTAAGAGTTTTAGTTTTCGCCAAATCATCCATTATGTAGTCCTTATCGCCCTACTTAGTTCCGCTATGTGGATGATGCGAATGGCTTCTCGGATTTGGATATTTGGTGTGGGAAGACAGGTGGAATTTGACCTCAAACAGCGAATTTTTCAACACCTGCTGCAATTAGAACCTGCTTATTTTACGGTTAATACTCCGGGGGATTTAATTAGTCGCGCTACCAGTGATGTAGATAATATTCGACGGTTGGTAGGTTTTGCTGTATTAAGTTTGGCAAATACTTTTTTTGCCTATACTCTGACATTACCAGTGATGTTGTCTCTGAGTGCGGAACTGACATTGGCATCATTAGCAGTGTACCCGTTCATGTTTTTGATGGTGCATTTTTTTAGCGATCGCTTGCGTAACGAACAAACCGCAGTCCAAGAACAACTTGCAGAAATTAGTGAACTGGTACGGGAAGATATGAGCGGTATGGCACTGATTAAAATCTACGCCCAAGAAGACAATGAGCGTCAAGCATTTAGTCAGAAAAATGAACAGCTATTAACCGCTAACCTCAAACTAGCTAAAACGCGCAACACCCTATTTCCGCTCATTGGTGGGTTAGCAAGTCTCAGTTCTTTGATTATTATTTGGTTAGGTACAGCCAGAATATCCTCTGGAACTCTTGCCATTGGTGATTTTCTGGCTTTGCTAATTTATGTAGAGCGATTAATTTTCCCTACCGCTTTATTAGGATTCACCATTACTGCTTACCAACGGGGTGAAGTCAGTATTGACCGTTTAGAAACTATTCTCAGTGTGACTCCCAAAATTCAAGACACACCAGATAGTATTCATCTGGAGGTTAACAAACTCAAAGGGGAACTGACAGCAGTAAACTTTAGTTACACCTACCCCGGCGTAAATACCCCAGTTCTAGAACATCTTAATTTTAGGATTGCTCCTGGGGAAGTAGTAGCTATTGTTGGTCCGGTTGGTTCAGGAAAATCAACCTTAGCGAATGCTGTCCCCAGATTATTGGATATTCAGCCAGGACAGTTGTTTTTAGATGGGTTGGATGTGACAAAACTAGCTGTGAGTGATTTACGTGGTGCGATCGCCTACGTACCACAAGATAGCTTTTTATTCAGTACCACCGTCAAAAATAATATCCGTTATGGTGATCCTGTCTCCGCCGAAGAAGACGTAGTTTACGCCGCCAAAATGGCGCAAATTGACGCAGAAATTCAGAATTTCCCCCAACAGTATGAAACCTTAGTGGGTGAGCGAGGAATTACCCTTTCTGGTGGACAAAGACAACGCACAGCTTTAGCAAGAGCAATGTTAATTGATGCCCCCATCTTGCTGTTAGATGATGCCCTATCCAGTGTAGACAATCAAACCGCTACACAAATCCTCACCAATCTGGCTACAGGGACAAAAAGAAAAACCGTAATTTTTATTACTCACCAACTTGCTGCTGCTGCCACATCTGACCGAATTTTGGTCATGGAACAGGGGAAAATCGTTCAAACGGGTCATCACTCAGAACTGGTAGAACAGCCTGGACTTTATCAAAATTTGTGGAATCAACATCAAGTAGAAGAACTATTACATTGAGCCAAAATGGATTAATTTTTGTAATAATTAGCAGTAGTATTAATTACCAACCAGCATAATCTAAAGATGTCTAAAAATTCACAGTTAGTAGCTTCTGAGTCCAGTAACTTATTAACATCTAAACAGCAGCGTCTTTTAGGATCTATCGCCATTTTAGTCGTCATTAGTTTACTGACTTCAGCCGGTGGATCACCCATTGAACATAATGTTTCCAACATCTGGGAAGGTTTTATTTGGGGCATAGCCGATCCAGTGATTAGTTTAGACCGTTTTGCAGGGATTGTAGCATTAGGTTTATTTTCCGCTAGATTTACCCGTGGTAATTGGCTAAATATCACTTTTGTTATTGCTGCTATCTGTGGACAATTGATTAATTTATCTCCAGTGATCTTACCTGCACCAGCAATAGCGATCGCTATTTGTACCATTGCATTAGGAGTAATGTTAGTTACACCAATTCCTATTCATTGGTTAGCAATAGCTTTATTAAGTGCTACTGCTGGGATATTTCAAGGTTACTCCGATGCTACATCCATCATCGGTGCAGAAACATTAACTATGATTATCTTTGTAATTAGTGTTGCCTTCACTCAAACAGTAATTATCATGAGTGCCAGAAAAATAGGTGTAAATTTTGGCATCAATGAAATTAATCAAATCTTACCTAAAATCATCCGTTTTGCTGGTTTAGTATTCTGTGCAATTGGTATCGTATTTTTGGGCTACTCAATAATTTAACGTAGGAGTTAGGGAATAGGTATTGGGATTAGCACCGCTTGGCGGAAGTTAAAGGTCAAAACTAAGAGGAATGATGACAAATTACTTTATTTATTAATAATGCTGATTATGAAACTATTGAATGAATATTTAGGAATATTACTGTGATGATTTTTCCTCAAGATTGGAGCAGGCCAGAAATGATTGCAACTGGAATAGAAACAAGAATCAGTCGCTTAGAATCTATTGTTGAACAAATTGGAGACGCTGTACTCTCGACAACTGAGACAATTGAACGTCTTGCTCACAGAGTTGATGCTCTGAGTCTACAAATAGAAGCCCAAGGAAAACAAGTACAGCAGCAAGGTTATCAGATTTTTGCTTTATGTGACGCTGTGCAAAGTTTGGCTGACTCGCAGAAGGATTCTATGGAACAAATCACTCAATTGTCACAAACCTTAGATGGACTTGTATCCTTATTGCAAAATGAATAATGATGGAAGGAGTTCAGGAGTCAGGAGTTCAGGAGTATGGCTAACGCCACGCTATGCTATCAGGAGTTCAGGAGTTCAGGAGTCAGGAAGAGGGAAGAAGAAAGAAGAAAGAAGGAAGAAGAATTTAGAAGCTGAATTAGTAAGCCTTAATTACCTTAAACTCTTAACTTTGTCACCGCGATTTTTCCAGAAAAACATATATCAACATCACTATTAGGAGTCCGTTCTCGTTTACCATATTCTCCTGTATAGTAAAAATCATCACCTTCCATTCGGTAATTAACAGGTAAAGGTTTCGTACAAGGTTGACAAAATACCACTTCTGGATCTGCTTGTTGCGGTAACAGGTGCGGTAGATTGACATTCCAAAAACATCCAGGTTCTAGAGGAAGTTCCATCAAATCCTTTAATAATGCAGATGTCCATTTAACAGCCGTATCCCAATCATAATCACGTTTACCTTGACGATATTGAGAAACAGCAATTCCGGGAATCCCGTGCATAGCAGCCTCTCTGACAGCAGCCACAGTCCCAGAAATATACGCATCAACGCCTAAATTTCCACCAGCATTAATACCAGAAATCACATACTTGATATTTGGTGCAATATGTGAAATGGCAACTCGGATACAATCAGCAGGAGTGCCGGCGATCGCATATTCAAAATCAGAACGCCGTTGCAGATTAATCGGTTGACGGGTAGTAACTTGATGTCCACAGCCTGATTGATGGGATTGTGGTGCAGCAATAATTACCGACTTACCATTTACTGCTTTCAATAAAGCTGCAATACCCGGAGCGTCAATACCATCGTCATTGGTGATAATTATAGTCATATATGTAACTCATATTTGATTTTGAAATTTACGTAGGGGAATTGCCCACCGTAGGCGGGTTTCTGCGCTCAATTTCAGCTTACTACTAAATAAATGTAACGTAATTTCAGTAATTTTAACATATTTTTATTTCTAATTATGATTTAATGAAATTGGTTGAGTAGCTTAGATAAATATCGTTAAGGTGTGGAGATGAGACAGTTCTCAGACTGGATGATAGTTGGTGCTTTTACTTTTGGGGTTGGTATCACTGGTTCTTTTACAGGACAAGTCAGCGTGGGTTTGTTAGGAAGCACTACAGGAGCAATTATAGGTGCTGCTGTTGCTGGTAAATTACAGGATAAGAGACAAATTAATATAGTAAGTGAATTAGATAAGCTCAAAAAACTGGTAGCTACACAAGAGGAGTTAACAAAGTTAAATCAACAGTTGATAATTATTCAACCGAAAGTAGAAGCATTGCAAAAGGAGGAACAAGCACTAGCACCAATCAAAGGACAATACAAGCAAAAACAAGCAGAATTACAACAGGTTGATCAAAAATTAACGACTCTCAAGCAACAACAACAAGAATTAGAAAATCGCATTGCGGTAATTAACCAAGTCCGATCATTGTTTTAGAATCAGAGTTAGAGGAAAAGCAAATATTATCAGAAATATCTTGGTTAATTCCTATTACTGATAAAGTTTATGAATTTGGGTTTCCTTATTTGCAACCTCCTGATTTACAACATCCTAATTTTGAGTTAAAGTCTGTATTAACTTTAGATATTTTTGGACAGTCTTATCCTTTATCTGTTAGTGATGAAGTGTTAGATGTAGAGACTATCAAAAAAGAGCCAGAAATCCAAGCATGGAAAAATAGATTAGGTAAACGTTTAGATGAAACAACGGCTGAATTAATGCGGTTATTTATTGGAATGTTTACAGAAATATTGAGTAGCAAAAAAATAGGAAAGGTACAAGTTTTACTAACTGAATTAGCAGATAATTTAGAATTAGTAAATATTGAAGATGCAAATTTACCGATTGTTATTAGCTTAGACAGAAGATATCAATTGCGTCGTAAGCTAGAAGCAATAAGTGATAAATTGCGTCATCAACTGAGAAGACAAGCGGAATTGATGCCTGTGGGTAGAATTCAAGAAATAGATAGTTATTGTTTGCGGGATTATGTTCGCAGACCTGGATTAACTGCTGTAGAAAAAGCAGGTTCAAAGCAACAGTTAATGGGGATTCAACGCTATCAAGATTTTAACACACCTGAGAATAAGTTTCTAGTTTATTTTAGTCAGATTTTACATTTAAATTGTTTTCAATATGAAAGAAGTGGAGCAAGTCAATTTAAAGAGGAAATTATAAAAATCAGGTTAGTTATTGATTTATTTAAACAACAACCAATAGTTAAAACCATTCAGGATAGAAGCTATAAATTTACAAAACCAAATTATGTTCTACAACAAAATACCATTTACAGAAGTTTTTATGAGGCTTATTTAGAATACTTGAGAAGAAAGAATGAAAAAGAAAAATTATGGCCTTTTAGAAATGCTTTATTAGATGACACCTGAGTTCGATGTAAATAAAAAGTCTAAAAGTACGTAACAGCAACAGTTCTGTCAATAAGTATTGGTTATTGAGAATTAAAGCCCACGCCAAAAAGTTCTCAAAAAATTAATTTTTTGAAATGTATTTACTATTAGGTAATATTGATATTTAATTGGTAATTAAGCTAATAAAACTGGTAAGGTTTCAATTTCATTTTCATCAAATCTTAAAGAAGGTTTTTTAGGTTGCCAAGTATAAGCTATTATTGCAGCAACAACATTAACCATGAAATTAGTAACACTTCGATGTCGAGAATGAGCAAGTTGTGAAATATTTTTGAGTTGGTCATTAACAGTTTCAATTAAAGAGCGTTTTCGGAGCATTAATTTCTCCTCCAGGGACAAGAGCTTATTCCGCATATTTTTCTTGAAAGGAGTGATTAATTTGAGTCCATTAGACCAAAGTTCAAGCCAGAGTTTTTGAGAAATATATCCTTTGTCTCCAAATATTTTCCCAAATAAGTTCTTAGTCAAAGTGGGAACAGGTTTTCGGTCATCTGTATTTCCAGGAGTAATTTGAAACGCAAGTAAATATTCTACCTGAGCAAATAACCGCAAATCGTCAGCAAAAATCATTATCTCAAATTAAAAAGTTACAAACACACAGTAATTTTAAAAGTTTTATAACTTATTTAAATCATATTTCTCATAGATTAAATAAGATTAGCAATGAAAATTATACCCAAAACAACTATGATTTGCTAAGTAGAAGTATTAGAAATGCTATAGAAATAATAAAAACAAAAACAAAAACAAATCAAAATTCTGATTTACTACAGTTTATAGATATTTCATCAAATGAGCAAATTGTTAAGGAACTGATAACAGAATTAAATAATGCTAACCTTTCTAGAATGGTTGACATTATATATAACGTACTAACTTATAATCAGCATTTAAATAAAACATTAATAAATAATGCGATTATTTTAACTGGTAAATTATATCAGTTTTCTCAATATATATCTTCCAATAAATTATTTTCCGATTTGGAATTACAATTCAATAATGCCAGTAAAAATCCTAATCTATCAGGTCTATTAAATGAATATCTACAATGTCTAGCTAGACTAGCAATAAATGAAGAATTGCAACGTAAATATTTTAATTTATTTAATACTCAATATAATATAGAAAATAGCCAATATCTATGGGGTTATGGCAGGATTTTACTTTGGTATTATAATTTTAATTATTTTCATTCATCAGCTTCAGTTCTAAGTTATAAAGATAATTTTACGAAAATAATGAATTATTTGCTAACAAAAGATTCTATAATCTTTAAGGAACAATATAAACAAAATGCTTTTTTATCCCTAATTTATTTGTTGACTTTTTGCAAGCATGACTCAGGATTTTGTCAAAAAGATTCAACAGAATTTTTATTAGCAAAACAAGTTATTGGACATTTCAAGAAAGATAGAATTATTTTAAATACGGTCAGCAAAGAAACGCCCCTTAATTACTATTTCCAAGAAATGATTGAAGGACGTTCAACAGCGGATGGAATAGCAAATCTTCTCCAAGGTTAAATTGAAATTAATCTATAATTTTAAGCCTGCTATCAAACCAAATATATCACTTTCCACTCACAGTCCACCAAGCCAAAGCATAAGGTTGAGTAGGTTCATTAACTTGCTTCTTAAATGGTTCTTGTATATTCAACGATGACTTTGATGATTCACTACCTGATGAATTTTGGCTTGGTGAAACATGAGTTTTATTCCTTTGAAAAATCTGTTAAAATGATATTAATCTGATCAATCTAGGTAAATAATTATGAGATGGGAAGAAGTTTGTGAAAATAAACAATTACAAGATTTACCCTTCAAAATTGAATTAAATAAATGGGGACAAATTGTCATGAGTCCTGTAAAAATTAAACACTCTTTTTATCAAGGAAGAATCCAACGACTATTAGAATCTTTATTAAAAACTGGCGAAGTCATGCCAGAATGTGCAATCAATACATCAGACGGCGTTAAAGTTGCTGATGTCGTTTGGTGTTCAGATACAAGATTTGATCAAATTCAAGATGAAATATCAGCTTCCATAGCACCAGAAATTTGTATAGAAGTTAAATCTACGGGCAATACTATTGATGAAATGGAATTTAAGAAACAATTATATTTAGAAGCTCAAGCAATTGAAGTATGGTTATGTAATGAACAAGGTGAAATCAGGTTCTATAATCAACAAGGTGAATTAGAAAACTCTTTGTTAGTTCCTGACTTTCCTCAACAAATTAAACGCTAATCTGCTGAACTTTGTTGTATCTATCACCTTTCACCTACAGTCCACCAAGCTAAAGCATAAGGTTGAGTAGCTTCATTCACCTGCTTCTTGAATTGCACCCGAATCTTATAGTTACCATTAGTAGGAACTGGACAAAAAATATGTTCCACACTATCAACTTCACTCACAGAATCACAAACCACAACTTCATTATTTTTCCCATTTTCCTTAACTAAATAGACATCAAGATTATTTAATCCTTTATCTATAAATGTTTCCCCTATATCATATTCCTGATTATTATCTTTATCATTCAACTCCACCAAACGATCCCAACTTAAAGTAATAGCCACAAAACTATTTTGTTTCAAACTCTTTTGCAAAGCATATTCTTTAGAAGAATTAGCATTAACAGTACCATAATCCCAACCAATATGCGGAACTGGTGTATTAGGTTTCCATTCACCACCATTCAACTGTTGATAAGCTCGAAAAGCATTTAAATGACCTGCTCCCATTTGAGCATCCAGGGGAATTTTGGAATTTTTGTAAGCATTAGAAACTAACCAATCTTGATTTTGTTTATCAATTAAAGTCCTCGTCATTCCCAACCGTAAACCATCACCACTATCTTGAATCTTGTCCGCAGAATTAAGTAATATTGCTTTCATGACTTGATGACGACGAGCATCAATAGTCCAATTTGCTTGTTTAATTCGTAACTGTCTATCCACAAATTCCTGTAATAATGCCACAGTAGCCGTGACTTGTGGTGCAGCAAAACTCGTACCTGTAGATTTATTTAACTTACCATCAGGATTAAGTAAAGGAATATTCGTCCCAGGTGCAACTAAACTAATTGCACTTCTTCCCCCAATATTAAATTCTTTCCCAGCCAACCGATTTTCTATACCTTGATTAATACTCGCCAAATTAGAAACGTGAACTTTATTAAAAATTCCCTTGCGTTCTGAAGAAAAAGCCACATTAATTGCGTTAAAATTATCTGTAGGAATAGGAATCCCGCCTTTGCCTTGATTACCAGCAATGGAATAGACAACATCATGAACACGGCTAGACCAGTCAATACATAATGTTAGTAAAGCATTACCATCTAACATAGCTTCTGGTCGAGGATCACGTTCAAGAGGTTCACCAAAACTAAAATTAATCGCCCGCACATCACCACCATTTTGTAATGCAATATGTTGTGCTGATAAACACTCCTCTGGTTGACCGATTTTTTTTGTAGATCCGACAGCAGAAGAATACAGTCTGGCGTTTGGTGCGACACCAGGAAAAGCCTTATCTTGACTCACCATCACGCCAGAAACATTATAAGCATGAGGATCAACACCAACATTTGATTTAGCCGGGACGTTGCGTGAAAACACTGCAAATGGAGATACAGCCCGATTTTTAGATACGGCTTTATCCCAGCCAAACATCCCCGGACGACCAATTTCTACTTGACCAATGGCAATTTTCCGCCCAGTCAAATTATAAGGAGCTTGATGTAGCTTCAGCGCATCAATACCATTAGCACCTAAAAAATTTGCCAACTTCACCCCAGCACAGACGGGTAAAGTCAAGCAAGAAAAACCTACACTCCAAAAAAGTAGCCAATTTTTACTCATATTTTTAGGGAACAGGGAAAAGTTTTCTGAAAAATTTGAATTTTGAATTAATTTTTAATAATTTCTCCATATTTTGTTACAATGCCTACAGACGAAGACGCTTAAAACCCACTAGCCATGACCCAAAATTCATCTCAAAAGCCTATAGTTATCGCTCCATCTATCCTATCAGCAGATTTTAGCCGTCTGGGTGACGATATTCGCGCCGTAGACAAAGCGGGAGCAGATTGGATTCACGTTGATGTAATGGATGGACGTTTTGTCCCTAATATTACAATAGGTCCTCTGATTGTGGAGGCGATTCGTCCAGTTACAACCAAACCACTGGATGTCCACTTGATGATTGTGGAACCAGAAAAGTATGTAGAAGGTTTTGCTAAAGCCGGTGCTGATATTATTTCTATCCACGCAGAACACAACGCATCTCCTCACCTGCACCGCACTCTTGGACAAATCAGAGAACTCGGTAAGAAAGCTGGAGTTGTACTCAATCCGGGTACACCTTTGGAGTTAATTGAATACGTCCTAGAATTGTGCGATTTAGTGCTAATTATGAGCGTTAACCCCGGTTTTGGTGGTCAAAGCTTCATTCCTAGCGTAGTTCCTAAAATCCGCAAGTTGCGTCAAATGTGCGATGAACGCGGTTTAGATCCTTGGATTGAAGTTGACGGGGGACTAAAAGCTAATAATACTTGGCAAGTTTTGGAAGCTGGCGCTAATGCTATTGTAGCGGGTTCGGCTGTGTTCAATGCTCCTGATTATGCTGAGGCGATTACCAATATCCGTAACAGTAAGCGTCCGACTCCAGAATTAGCTGCTGTTTAATTTGATACTTGTGATTAAGTAAGACTCAGATCCCCGACTTCTTTGAGAAGTCGGGGATCTATTTTTAACGAATTGACAGAGTTTTAGATTAACTAATCAAGCAATCAGGTGTCAGATTGAAGGTTAGGCAGTGGCCGCAAATCGCACAACCAAAACAATCAACCTTGAATCTTGAACGTATACTGAGAGGGAAAATCGCGTTAAATAAGGGTTTTATCTGAAATTCTGTTCAGAAATCAAATAAGAGTCCTATCGTATGCCGAACTATTAATTAAACATCAAAACTATGTTCAAAAATAAAGGCAAAAAGCCAGACATTATAAAAAATACCTAAAATGTTAATAAATGATGCCAGTATTTATTACGGGATAAGGGTTTTAGTTGTATCTTGGGTAATCTGTTGACAATCTTTTATGATTATGTCAACATATAATAAATATGATAATGGCCAGGTTTGTGCAAAAATTCCATAATTCCATTGACAGTCATCCACATTGAGTGCTACTCTTAGAACGTGGGTGTAATAGAGCTTTTTACTTATACATCTATACATTCATTAAATTAAATGCCAGCCTAGCTGGTAGCCACGCTGACAGTCATTTTTAATATACTTTTTCTGATTTTGGCGAATCAGGAACTCCAATTCCTTAGAACAAATAGGAGTCAAATTCATTATGGCACAAAATGCCGATCTTCAACCACTTCATTTTGCAATCAGCAACTTTGAAGTTTTGGAACCCACATTCCGCACCCCCAAGTGTCACACCCCAAGAAAACCGATATATTTAGTACATAAGAACTAATACCTGTGAGGGGTGATTAAAATTTATTGAGGCTAAATAGGAATAATTACTATTAAAGCAGATATATAGTCAATAAAACGACTAAGTACGAAATTTTGATTCTGAGGTGATTGTAATGGAAAACCTAGTCCAGAATCATTGAAAGCTTTATCCTCAATGACTATAAAAAACTAAAAAAACGTTTTAAATCAACAGAAAAATGAGAACATGGTAACAGATACTTATATGGAGTTTCTGTTACCATGTTTAGTACAAAAGACCTGGAATTGAAGAAGATAGACCATTTAGGGATAGTAGCAGGAATAGTAGATTCAATAGGGATTGTAGAAATAATTAATAATTTAGTAGGTTCAGAGCCAGGAGAAAAAGTCAGTGCAGGTCAGGTGGTAAAGGCGATGATTTTGAACGGCTTAAGTATGATGTCACAGCCGTTATATATGTTTCCAAAATTCTTTGAATTAATTGCTTGTGAACATTTAATTGGTGTAGGAGTAAAAGCAGAATATCTCAATGATGACAAGCTGGGGAGAGTATTAGATAAATTATTTATAAAAGGACTAGATACAGTATTTTTAGCCGTCAGTTTAAATGCAGTAGAAATATATCAGATATCACTCTCATCATCACACTTGGATTCAACATCATTTCATGTACATGGAGAATATGAAAATAGTTTACCATCAGTAATATTTGAAGATTCAAAAGAATCAGGTTCATTAGAAAAAGAAAATGAAGAGAGTCAATCACCTCAAGCGATAAAGCTGACTTACGGTTATTCTAGAGATCATCGTCCAGATTTAAAACAATTTATTACACAATTAGTATGTTCAGGAGATGGAGATATACCAATATATATAAAAGCAGTATCAGGGAATGAAGTTGATTCTAAAAAATTTGGAGAAATCGCAGTTGAATATCAGAAAAGAATACAAGTTGATAGTTTGATAGTAGCAGATAGCGCATTATATACAGAATCAAATATCAAGTTAATGTCGAGTCTCAAATGGTTAACCAGAGTACCCTTAACGATAAAATCAGCAAAAAACTTAGTGATGAGTTTAGCAGAATCGGAATTTGTTAAAAGTGAAAAAGCAGGATATTCTTATGCCGAGAAGAAAATAACTTATGGAGATATAGAGCAAAGATGGTTAATCGTACAAAGTCAAGATAGAAAAAAATCTGACTTAAAGAAATTATCAAAGAGAATAGAAAAAGCTTTGACTAATACTCAAAGTAAGTTAAAAAACCTATCGCAAGAAAAATTTGCTTGTGCGGCTGATGCTAGAAAGGAATTAACAAAAATAAGTAAAGAATTTAAATATCATCAAGTAGAAAATATTGAAGTTATCGAAAAAAGTCCTAAAATCAAAGAAGAAAATCAATTAGGAAAGGCCATAAACAATCCAACTATGCGGTGGATATTTCAATGTTTTCAATCAGTTCATCTTGTGACTTTTCAAGGAAAAAGAGAATTTTATAATTTGACATCAGAAATGAAGTACATTCTCCTATTCCTCCCAGAAGCTTGCCGTAATTACTACAGATATATAAGTTGATTTATCAACATTATTAATAGTTTAATTATACAATTTGACTCATTGATTTTATTAATGAGTTTAAGTTTTAATGCTGTTTTTAAGTTTATTTCTAGAAGGATATAAGTTATGATTAAGTCTTGATAGACTAACAATAAAATTATATTATATTTTCTGCCAGAAACCACCCTCATTCTTTATTGCTTCTTATTGAGAATGTATCTGAATCAATTTTCCTATCTAAAATTTGTTTTTTTATAGATAAATGTATTCTTTTACTCATTTTTCATCAATTTACCTCCGTAATCACCGTTTGTGACAGTCAAGGGTGCGGAATGTGGGTTATAGATAACGAAGATATACACCTTCACCACATTGATGGCAATCACAATAACCGGAAACCCAACAATTTGATTGCAGTACATCAATCCTGTCACCAATATATCCACACCAGCAAAAGGGAAGCCTGAGACTGTCGGGAGCCGGATACACGGAAACGGGTATGTCCGGTTCTAATTGGGAGGGGCGGGAGATAATACTCCCCCTCGACCTAACTCAATACCAAAAAGGCTGAAAGTTTTACTTCACCTTACCCTGTGCCAGTCACTATGCAATTTGCTGCTCATCCATTGGAGTCAGATGAATTACTAACCGCTGATTAAGAGCATGAGCGATTTTTTGCAGCATGGAAAGAGAATGTCCTTCATAGTCAGCATCTTCTAGCCGTGCAATTACTGGTTGTTTTGTGCCAATCAGTTCAGCCAACTGTTTCTGCGTTAACCCAGCTTTGGTTCTGGCTTCATATATTAACTGTGCCACTTCTGCATTAATGGTAGATACCGCTACCATTGCCTCAAGTTGAGGATCAGTACGAGTCATCTTGTCGATAATTTTAATCGCATCCTTAGTCTTGGACATCATCATCATCATCATCCTCGTGGTAAGTGTGCGCTTCTGGGCTTTCCTCAAATAAACGCTTTCGCGCTATCGCTCGTTCGATATCAATTGCTGGTACTGCTGCTTGTTCTTTCGTAATGGCTTGTGCCAGAATCGCCACGTTTTGCCCATGAAAGAAGTACAAAATCCGGTACTGGACACGAATATGCTTTGCCCGCAATTCATAAATTCCATCTCGCAGGTAATCCGCTCCAGGGCGACGCAGTTCGTATCCTAATGCCGCAAGCTGCTTGATGCGGGCTATACAGTTTGCATATCCTTTGCGGTCTTCTTTTAAAAGTCGCGTCAACCATTCCAGAACAGGTACTTCCCCATCCTCCTCCTGGTAAAAAACAACCTGGGTTTCAGGCACTGCACACTCTCTCACTATATCAATATTGTTATTATACACCAACTCGGATACTTTGGCACAATGACCTCTATGTTGGACTGGTTGCGGACGAGTGTGGGAATAACAGTTAAGCCAGGAACTAAAGGCATTATGATTAAAGGTCAAAACAATACTCTGCCGGCTTTGCTCGTTTGGCTGTAAGGTTTATCCTGAGAGCAGTTGCGACATCCTTGAAGCCTACAAAGAGTATCAACCGAGACTACGCAAAGAAGAAGAATCGCCCCCAACTAGAAAATGAGGCGATAGCGAAGCGCTCTGTAGGAATCGCCAGTAGACTAGAAAATCTGCTAAGTCCAGCGATCGCTGCTTATACTCAAAACGGCTAGAAGCTGGACTTTTTTATCATACAAAGAATAAGTTCAAAGCCTCTCCAGTATTAAATATTATTCCTTTTCCCTCTCCTCTTAGGAGAGGGTTAGGGAGAGGTGCAAAGGAGAGGTTTACCAGAGGGGTTTCATATTTGGTTAAACTATGAACCGTTTGCAGTATAAATTATTAATAATGGTGCGTTACGCTGTCGCTAACACACCCTACTGTAGAGTACCAAAATCAAATTTTCGATGATTATGGTGTTTCTGGAAATGTTTGCACTTTGCTATCAGGACTGAGGATAACTCGGATTCTCAAGTTTTGCCCAGCTTTATTACTAGAAACAAAGGGTTTGCCAATTTCGGGAATACCACTACTATCAATGTATTCTCTGGCGACTTGATTTAATGGTAAAATTCTTTCGATTTTGCCGTCAATACTCAATGTTAAACTATATTCTAGAGTTTGAGAAAGTCCGGTTGGTGGTTGCCAACGCTTGTTGAGGTATTCTCTCGCTTCTGCTATTTGAGGTGTATCAAATAACGTTTTATTATCAGTAGATGGGGTATCTGAGGTGGGTTTGGTTGCGGTTCTTAATCTGCTTGCTAAACTATCTTGATTTTCTGTTGGAGATGGCTGTTGTGGGGTAGTATTTCCGGCAACACTTGGCAATAATTCCGCAGCAGCAGGGGTGGGAATTAGGTTAGGAATATTACTCAAATTGTTGTTGGGGATGGTGGCAATAGACTGGGATGGTTGGGTAATCTCAGATGGTACATTCTTGGATTTGGGGGGATTTATTCCTTTTTTATTGGGAATAGTTGAAGCATTGGGGATGGCTTTTGTTACTTTTGTGATGTTGGCATTGGGGATGATGCCTGGTAGGGGAACTTGTGAAGTTAGGGGATAGGAGGAAGTATCGGATGGTATGGTTAATGGCGGTTGAGATGTTTTTGATGGTGCGGCTGGGATGGTTGCATTAGGAAAGGAAAGGGGTGGTGCGGGGGTACTCAGGTTAGGAAGTGGTGGTGTTAGTTGGGGTTGAGGGGTGATTAACGGCAGAGACGGTGTTGGTATAGGATCTTGTCGAGTAGGTTCTATAGCAACTGGTTCGGGAGACTGGAGGGCGTTTTTGGCGACTTTCTGGCGATTTTTCTGAATGTTATTGGCATATTGCCAGGTGAATGGTGTTAAACCGGCTGCTAATACTAAGACTGCGGCGATAGGGGCCCACTGAGGTAGACTCGGTTTAATAATTTGATGGCTGGTAGTTGGTAAGACGACCATATCAGATGAGTATTCGTCTAAAGCTGTTGCTAAATCAAATAGTTGTAGTAAACTCAGTTCAATTACTTGTCCAGATGTTTCGTTAGCAAGATCACCAAAAAAGAGTTGATGAGTTAAATTATGACTGGGTTTTAAATATGCTTTTGTTTGGGAAGTTTGGGTTTTAAAGGATGGGATATTTTGGGTAGGAAGGAGAGATGGGAGAATGTCTGTTAATTCTGGTTCTGATGTTGCGTGGGGATGATCACTGCCTAATAAGGTAATACTAAAATCTTCCGCAGATTGTTGCAGAAGCTGTTGAACGTAGGTGGTAACGACATCACATAAAATTTCTAGTTGCTGGCGATCGCCCTCAATGAGGATTTTACCTGCTTCTGGTAGTCGTGGATCATCAAATCGCAAGCTAAAACTGAGATCACTAATCACAGTTTTGTCTGTCCACCTGGACAAAGGGGAGTTTTGCGCCGATATTTCTAATGTACAGGTCGGGGGGGTGTAGCGACGAATTACAGAATTTGATGGAGACATAACAACAATTGCAAAGAAAAAAAATAGGTATTTTGGATTTTAGATAGGGAATGAAAATCAAAAATCGCTAATTATTTTGTGGAAAGGTCTATGAGTGCTAACCACAACCGCCGATGTCCACCAGATGCACTATAAAAGAGTAAATTTATTAACAGTTTGAGGGCGAGGTTGGTAAGCAAATCTGTTGAAGTTGCTTCTTCCTCTTCCATCCGGTCTTGGTAGGTATTACAAAAAGCGTCTATATAGTCTCCTAATAGGGCGGATTGGTGAGGTTTTTGCTTATTTGCTGTCAATTGTTCTAATAAACCTACAGCCCGACGAATTAATTCTTGGTGTTGTTTGGCGAGATGGCAGATAATGAGAACTAGCGATCGCGCTTCTTCCACATCTAACTTTTTCCGTCCCCCTTGACTTTTGCGGAGGGGATTGGATTGCCGTAATCGCCACAATGCTACCCGATCTGGTACTTTGGATTCTAAGTTCAGACTAGCTGCGGCTGACAGCATGGCTTCTGAACCAATACCAGTTAAGGTTTCTAGGGCTAATAGCACTAAATCTAACTGAGTTTTAATATTTTCCCATTGAGTTGTGTTTGGGACTGGGATTTGGTTTAAATCCTCCCAAGGTGATTTTGGTATAGTCGGATTAGCGGTTGAGTGCATAACTTTTAGCATAAATGATCAGGCTGAAAGAAGTTGTGACCAAAAATATGGGATACAAGCCCCGTTCTTCTAGGATGGCTTTATGGGAAACTAGATATAGTCGCCATAGGGCATTAGGAGACTATAAACGAACGTCGAGGGATGGTAAGACTAAATCGAAATAGCACAACCCAATGAAGCGTTAAGGAATCCTCGGACTGATTGACGAGGAGGTATGTCAATGTTACCTATTTGGAAACGAGATTGGGAATGGGTAATTGGTGATTGGGAGTTATTTCTCCCTGCCCCCTGCCCCCTGCCTGTTCCCTGTTCCCTTTAGATATGAGCAATAGTAACACCAGTACCACCATCGGCTTGTTCTGCTGGTTCGTAGTGGGTAACTCTGGGGTGTTGTTGTAAGAAAACGTGGACTCCTTGCTTGAGTTTACCAGTACCGTGTCCATGAATAATCCATAGGGGGCCAGCGGCTTCAGAAATAGCTTTATCTAAGATGTATTCGGCATCGGCTACTCGTTTTCCGCGCAAATCCACAGTATTTTTGGAGGTACGAATAGCTGGGGCTGGTGGTGGTGTAACTATCGTTGGGGCTGGTTTTGGTTTAACTATGGGTTCGGGTTTTTGTCCATCTAAGGATTCTATATCTTGGAGTTGGACTGTCATTTTCATGATGCCAAAACGGACGTTAAAGTTGCCGTCAGCATCAGGAATTGTTAAAACTTCGGCGGTTTGTCCTAATTTGGGAATTCGTACGCGATCGCCCACTTTCGGCATAAACCCAGGCTTAGGTTTAGGTGGTGGTGCAGGTTCGTATTTTTGGGCAATTTGACTTAGGGATGCAGTGGCTTGTTGGGCATCTTGGGCGTTAGGTGTGCCTTTTTGCAAGCGGCGGATTACTTGGGCAATTTCGCCTTTGGCTTGGGTAATTGCTTGTTGAACGGCGATTTCTTGGGAAGCCCGCAAATCTTTTTCTCTGGCTTCTAAGGACGCGGCTTTGTCAGAAACTTCTTTATATAATCTTTCGGCTTGACGTAATAATTTTTGGGCTTCGGCGGCTTTGGTTTCCTGATTGCGACGTTGGGCTTCTAAACCGGCGATAACTTGGTTTACTTCGTCTGTGGCTTCTCCCACTTGAGTTTTCGCTGCTGCTACTACCTCTGGTTTTAAGCCTAAACGCAAGGCAATACTCAGGGCGTTAGAACGTCCAGGAATCCCCCACAATAGACGGTAAGTGGGTGAAAGTGTGGTTTCGTTAAATTCTACGGAAGCATTTTCAAACCGAGGATCTTCGTATTTTAATGCCTTGAGTTCGCCAAAGTGGGTACTAGCCATTGTTAGCTGGGTATGATTGGCGAGATATTTCAGTAAAGCGATCGCTAATGCACTTCCTTCAACGGGATCTGTACCTGCACCAACTTCATCAAGTAGAACTAGGGACTGGGGACTGGGGATTGGTAGTTTTATTTCTTCTTCTTTCTCCCGACTTCTGGGCGGGGTTTCCCCGCCCCTACTGACTTCTGACTCCTGACTCCTGACTCCTTCTTCTTTTTCTTCCTGATTGTTGGGCGCAGGCCCTGCGCCCCTACCTCCTGACTCTAATGCTTCTAATATTCGACTAATGCGGCGAATATGTCCTGAAAATGTGGATAAACTCTGTTGTAAAGATTGTTCATCCCCAATATCAGCTAAAACTTGCGAAAACCAAGGCATTTCTACGGGTTCACGGGCGGGAACGAATAAACCCACCTTGGACATGATAGCGGCTAATCCCAAGGTTTTTAAGGTGACAGTTTTTCCACCTGTATTGGGTCCGGTAATTGTAACTACCCGAATTTGGGGACTAATTAACAAATCTACAGGTACGACGGGATTTCCTTGTTCATGCTGCTGTTGCCAGACTAGCAAGGGGTGGCGCAGATTTCGCAAGGTGATAATTTCATTGTCTTCTCGATTCACAAAACGTGGGGGATTAGAACCTATCCACAGACTGTAACGGGATTTGGCAACTGCTAAATCTAAGGTGGTGACAATAGCTAATAATCTTTCTAAGTCTGGGGTAACTGCGGCCACCTTCTCTGTTAAAGTCCGGCGAATTACTTCTGCTTCAGTTTGTTCTTTTCTGATGACTTGCCGCAGTTGATTACCCAATGGTACGACACTATTAGGCTCTATATACAGGGTTGCACCACTGGTAGAGGTGTCGTGAACAATGCCGGGAATTGCGTCCTTTTGGGGGGCTTTAACGGGGATAACAAAGCGATCGCTTCTTTGAGTAATTAACTGTTCTTGAACAGCGCCCGATTTAGCTTGAATAATATTTTGGAGTTTTTGGGTGATTTGTCCGCGAATTTTCCGCAATTCTATGCGAATTTCCCCCATTTTCTGACTAGCACGATCAGTTACTTGCCCCCGTTCATCAATACAACGGTGGATTTCCTGTTCTAATTCGGGGTAAGTTCGCAATTGGGAAACTAAATCGGATAAAACGGGGACATTTTCTTGATTATCAATAACACGACGTAAATTTCTTGTTCCTGCCAAGGTAGTAGCGATCGCCAACAGTTCCTCACCAGGTAAAATACTTTGGAGTATTGCCCGTTCCAGGGAATCACCAATATCCTGTATTCCCTCAAACGACAACCCTGGATGTAAACGACTTTCCAGTTCGTAAACTTCTTTGGTTTGCGCTAATAACTGTTCACTTTCTACCTGAGTCTCAGGAATCGGCAGGTTACGCGCAACTATCGCCCCTAACTTAGTTGCCGCAAAGGTGGAAAGGTGCTGGCACAGACGGGGCCACTCTAGTAATTCTAAGGTTTCAGATTGGATCAAGGTTTCAATAACAAATCTGAAATTATCGTAACAATTTTAGCCCCTAGAAGACTACATTTTCCAGGATTAAATTTTCCGGTGTCCATTCGTGGGGGAAGCACGGGGAGAAGAGAGGTAGAGGAGGTAGGGGGGTAGGGGAGGTAGGGGGGTAGGGGAGGTAGGGGGGTAGGGGGGTAGGGGAGGTAGGGGAAGTAGGGGGGCAGGGGAGGGAAGAACAGAAGTTTTTTCCGTCAAACCCACATTCAGCATGAGTAACTTAGAGCTTTCTTAAGTAATTGGACAAAAATATTTACAGTCATTGCGAGCGAAGGGAAGCAATCACAACCCTTGGAATTGCTTCATTTCACTTCGTTCCATATGGCTAACGCCACGCAACGCTTACGCAATGAAATTGTGTAATTAATTCTGTCTCACTACTTAAAGTATTTGATTATGGAGGTAATTGCTGAAAATTTAGAAAAATTTCCGATTTTATCCCGTATTATTACAGACAAGCATATATCATAATAATCAACTCTTTAAAAAAACTTCTCAGGTGCAATATGAGTTCAGAATCCCATGTTAAATTCACAATTACTCTTTTCAATCCAGATTTCGATGCAGAGGAGCAGGAACGGGAAACACGAAATCTGCTGGGAGAAATTAAAGACTTAGATGTGGAAAGTGCTGGATTTGTAGAAGTGACAGAAATACCAGAAGGAGCTAAATCTGTTGGTGGTTTTTTAGTCGGGGCTTTGCAAGCTGAGGTCACTATTAGTAATTGTTATAAATTGTTGGCATGGTTGGGCGGCTTGGGTAACAAAAGTATTGAATTGGAAGTTGAAGTCAACGGAAAAAAGGTGAAAGTGAAAGCCAATGGTCAGAAAGAACTAACAGCAGCACTGGAATTAGCACAAAAATTTATCGCAGCTAACTAAGAAATTACACAATATAAGGAAAGAATAACGAGATGGCGAAAATAGCCCTACTAATTGCAGTTAGTGAATATGAATCTGGACTGAACCCATTGCCAGCGACAATTAAAGATGTTGAAGCCATGCAGCGAGTTTTACAAAACCCAGAAATTGGTGGTTTTGAGGTGGAATGCCTATTAAATCCTGATCCTCTGCAAATGCAAACAGCTATTGAGAACTTGTTTTTAGGTAGTCAAAGAGATGATATTGTGCTGCTTTATTTCTCTGGACATGGGATTAAACATGATAATGGCAAACTTTACTTTGCTACTAAAAGTACCCGGAAAAATGAACAGGGAGAACTGAGTAGAGCCTCCACAGTTTCAGCCGATTTTGTCCATGACATCATTAACGATAATCGTAGCCGTTCCCGAAGACAGGTCATAATTTTAGATTGCTGCTTTAGTGGTGCTTTTTCTCCTGGTACTAAAGGTGAAGATGATATATCTTTGAATTTTGAGAAGGTTCAATTGGGTGGAGAAGGTCGAGCCGTTCTCACATCTAGCACTTCAACTCAGTATTCTTTTGAATCTGTTTACACTCAATATTTAGTCCAAGGAATTGAAACTGGTGAAGCTGATGAAAATAATGATGGTTTTATTTCTGTTCATGAATTACATCAATATGTTCAAAGAAAAGTTCAAGAAGGTAAACATGAAATGAAACCGCAGATTCAAGCGGTGATTAAAGAAGGTTTTAACATTATGCTAACTAAAGCACCTATTCACAACCGGGAAGATATATATAAGGGAATAGTTAAGTCTTGGATAGGTGATAATGGTCAGATTTCTGATACCGGACGTGTGGCATTAATTGAGCAACAAAATCGGCTAGAAATAGAACCTGACAAAGCTACTGCAATTGAGGAAGAAGTTTTAAAACCCCATAAAGATTACCTGAGAAAATTGGATGTATATAAGACAGAATTTCTCAGGATAACCCAGGAAAATAATCCGACTAGCGAGATTAATCATGATGAATTAAAAAGGCTACAACAAGAATTGAGATTGAAGAATGAAGATGTGGACAAAATTAACAATCGTAAAATTTCCCCAATCCCTCCACTGAAGAAAATTATTCTATATTTGCCTAAGATCAATCTTTTACAATACGTAGTAGTCGGCATGATTGGAATAATGATTGGTTATGTATTTCGACAACCACCTATTGCAAATTCCTGTGATAAAGAGACATATAACTTGAATGACAGAATTAGTTTAGGTGAAAAAATTCTCTTAACACAAGATAAAAACCCAGATAAAGAAGCTGGAGTTAAAGCATTTTTAGATGGTGATTGTAAAACTGCTATTGAGAAGTTAAATTTATATCGCAAAGCTGAACCAACAGACCCAGAAGCATTGATTTATCTGAACAATGCTAAAGCTCGTGAGAATAGAAATCGGCTCAAAATTGCTGTCAGCGTACCCATTGGTACTGAAAAGGGTATAGCGGAAGAAATGCTACGCGGTGTGGCACAGGCACAAAATGAGGTGAATAATAAGGGTGGTATCAATAATAAAGCTTTATTAGAAGTAGTAATTGCTAATGATGATAATGATGCGAAGATTGCTCCACAAATTGCTAGTGATTTTGTCAAGGATAAGAGTATTTTGGCTGTAGTGGGACATAATTCTAGTCGTGCTTCTAAACCCGCATCCGCAGTATATCAACAATCAGGGTTAGTGATGATATCTCCTACTAGTTATGCCGAAGATCTGACTAGTAGCACTACATATATCTTTCGCACTGCTCCTGGCATTGAAACGATAGCAAAGAGCATTTCTGATTATGCGATTAACAAGATGAAGAAAACTAACTTTCTCATCTGTACTGATCAAAATCCAGATAACATCTCGTTTAAAAAGAATTTTGACAACTTGATAGGACTTCGTCGGGTTAACCCCACAAAATGCGAGATTTCTGTCCCTACATTTGACCCTAACGCAGTCATTTCTGAAGCTAAAAATAGTGGTGCGGATGCTTTGGTATTAGCTGTATACATAAATAAAAGTAGGGACACAGAAAGGAGAGGTAGAGCATTGGTAAAAGCTAATAATTTCCAGTTAAGTTTATTTAGCACTTCTGCTGTGGTTACAAAAGAAAGTTTAGAGGAAGGGAAAGACATTAATGGTCTAATAACTTCTCTACCTTGGCATTCCACAGCATTTCCTGATAATCCCTTTGTGAAAAATGCTAATCAATTGTGGAAAGCCCCAGTAAACTGGCGAACTGCAACATCCTATGATGCAACTAAAGCGATTATTTTAGGTTTGCAAAAAAGCAGTACCCGTTACGAACTACAACAGACGCTGAGTGATCCGAAATTTTCAGTTGATGGTGCAACTGGACAAATTCAGTTTTCATCAGGTAATCGTAAGGTTGGATATGATCCTACTTTCCCCATCAAAGTTCAACAAAACTCCACCACTAAAAAATACGAATTTGTGCCAATTCCTTAATTTTACAACTTTACTAAATAGCAATTACAAATTATCCCTAACCCAATTCCTAAAATTCCGCATAGCCTGACTTCTCCCAATAGTCAAACACTGCTGCACATACTCATTAACTAATTCAATAATGGGAATATTAGGAAAATTAGGACTAGATTGAGATTTTATATATTTCCCTGACTGTAACAAGAAAATCTCCAACCCTTGTTGTTGATATCGCCACAGTTCAGTAACTCCCAAAATCTCATAATTCTCAAATCGAGTCCGAGAAGTAATATCAATTTCAATAGCCAAATCTGGTGGTGGATCTATATTTAACCTGAGTTCGATGTAAATAAAAAGTCTAAAAGTACGTAACAGCAACAGTTCTGTCAATAAGTATTGGTTATTGAGAATTAAAGCCCACGCCAAAAAGTTCTCAAAAAATTAATTTTTTGAAATGTATTTACTATTAGGTAATATTGATATTTAATTGGTAATTAAGCTAATAAAACTGGTAAGGTTTCAATTTCATTTTCATCAAATCTTAAAGAAGGTTTTTTAGGTTGCCAAGTATAAGCTATTATTGCAGCAACAACATTAACCATGAAATTAGTAACACTTCGATGTCGAGAATGAGCAAGTTGTGAAATATTTTTGAGTTGGTCATTAACAGTTTCAATTAAAGAGCGTTTTCGGAGCATTAATTTCTCCTCCAGGGACAAGAGCTTATTCCGCATATTTTTCTTGAAAGGAGTGATTAATTTGAGTCCATTAGACCAAAGTTCAAGCCAGAGTTTTTGAGAAATATATCCTTTGTCTCCAAATATTTTCCCAAATAAGTTCTTAGTCAAAGTGGGAACAGGTTTTCGGTCACACTAGAACAAAAGAACGGTAATCAACTGCCAACAGGGTTGAATTTAGCCTGAATCACAATGTCGTTAAAGTCAAAATCACCGCCACCATGCAGATCTTCAAATCCCCAGGTGTTGTTGCCCAGCAGTCGAATATGATCCACCTTGTCAGAATTGGCTCCAATATAGGCAAAGTAGGCTAGAGGGGCGCTATCCTGATTGCTTAATGCCTGTTCCATCGTGCCGTTGGCAATAATGAAGGGGGCATACAGATAGCCACCTTCCCAAGTACCAGAAGTCCCTACAGCTTGGGAAGCAAAGTGAATCCCGTAATTTTGGCTACTGCGGAGAGCCACTTGTGTGTAATTAACATCACCTGGCTTGACTAACATTCCCGTTAGCGGATCAAGCACTGCACCTTGAGGATTTTCAACACGATAGAAACCAACTGTATTGGCAAAGGCAGCTTCACTGGCCACAACAGGGAAAACTGCCTGTACAGACTGCCCAATAAAATTATACAAATTCACTAATTCCCGTTCATGCTGACCTTGAAGGGTAATTCCGATAGATTCCTCTATTTCCGTGGGTTTCAAGGACAATTTGAGAAGCGAAGATTGATCGCCCTGAGTCTTGAACTCTAGTTGGAATAGGTTTTCTCCAACGTTTTGGAGGCTGAAAGAATTTGGGGGTTGTCCAGGTGTGGGAGAACCTAACAACACTTTATTTGCGGCGTTTGGGTTATTTAGAACTTCATCTGTCGTACCGTTTTGAACCAAGTAGAAGCCTAACCGTTGATTGCCCAGCTTCGATAATGTCCGGGTAGGATTCGTTACAAAGCTATCGGGTAATATGGAAAAAACTACCTGAGCTTTTTTCAAAGCTGCCTGAATATAGCCCGCATCTTCCGGCATTAGTCCCTCAACTCGACCCTGTTCATCATCAACGGTAAAGACTCCAATTTCATGCACACTAAAGGGTTGGAGTTGTTTATCTGTGAGAGTTACTTCCAGTTTGGCAGCCTTGGCATTGCCGTTGAATTGTAGGAAACGATTAGTAAAATCTGTGGAGGTTTGCGTCAAGCTGAAAGGTTTCATCTCGATATCAAGGATAGCGCGTTGGGACTGTTCCGAGTAAAACTTGCCATCTGTGACGCGAAAATCAAAGAAATTTGTGGAAAGGCTACCTTTGGCGGCGGTGTAGGTGAGTAAGCCTGCGTGAATGTCTTCTACAGCAATCTCGGTCTCTTCGGTAATTTCTTGACCTTCGAGTTTGAGGCTGCCTTTGCTTGCCCCAATAAAGACCTCAAGGGGACTGACGATAACAGATTTGAGCGTATCATCGGTGTCGCCCTTGATGAAGGGGAAGTCAGACACTTGAAGCACATACTCACCATCTTCAGGAATTGAGAGGGTAAAGCTTTTGGTGTCAACTGGGAAGATATTGTCAGCAGTGTAGGTTGAGTTATCGAAGTCTTCTTGTAGAGCTTTTGAAGAGAAGAGGTCGTTGTATTCTTGGACGGTTATGTTATCAAACTCGCCTTCATAAATTTGATTGAGCTTATCTTCAACAACTTCCATAAGCCGCTGTACTTTCCCATTCACTCGATAAACATCGCGAAAGCTATCTGGTTCTTGATCGTCTAGAACGGCTTGGTAAGCTTCAATGGCAAGATTGCGCGATGCTTCTGATATCACCGTTGCCATGAAATCGCGCTTGTCGAAATCCAGGCTTGAGTTGATTGCGTCAAACCAGTTCATAACCAACTGGTAGAATTGGTTATTAATCCCTAAGTTGTTTGCATCGTTCAGTTTAGGATCGAGGAGTGAATCGGCTAGCAGGTCAAGCACTTGGTTAATAGGTTGCTCTGTAGCTAATCCAAAAAGTTCGGTGATGGTTTCGATTTGTGCGCCGATTAAGTACTCATAAGCTTCTGGACTGAGAAAAGTCTTAAGATTAACAATGCCTTCATCCAAGGTGTCGTCCTGTATGAATGCTTCGATGTCGGCGTAGGTTCGATCTTGGATATCAAATGAACCATTGCTATCAAACTCAAACTCTAGGTTGGGGTCAAATATGCTAATCGTGGTAGGATCTGGATATTCTAACGGTTTTTGGGGATCATTCGGATCGGGATGATAACCCACCAGTTGGACATTGGAAGCGGGTTCAAGGTAGCGATACCACCGCTCTTGAATTAAGTCATTAGTCGTTTTGACGGGATCGGGAATGGTTGGATCAGCTAAAAGTCGCCGAGCCATACGCTCAACTAAGCTGGTAAGAGGAGTGACGGTTGTAATGTTGGGGTCTGCAACAGCCGTCAGAATTCCTTCATTGGGTACTTCCGCAGCAGAATTGAATCCCCCAATCATGGCTATCCGCCCCTCATTCAGGTCAATTTTGTCATTTTTGTTAACGTCAATCTGAGCAAATTCATCATCAGTAAGAAACAGATTACCTACACCATTCCGATCTGTAGTGGTTGTCGGTTCCCCAGGATCAGGAATTCCATTCAGGTTTGTATCTAAGAAAACTGTTCCATTTTGGACATAACCCTTCTGATAAACATAACTAAAATTCCTACTAGAAACTCTCAAGTGATCAACTATATTGTCGTAAGAGAGGGCTGAAAAATTAGGAGAATAAACACTAATAAGCAAAGACTTTCCTAGTCCGGTGGCATATACTTGTTGTATTTTTAATGAAATGATAGTCCCAAGATTTTGTCTAGTCACAACAAATCTGAAACCATTCCGAGATACTGCCTCAGTGTCAATTTCAAAGAGAAATAATATCTTTTGGTTGTCAGCGTCAACTACTTCGTAAAAAGAGTTTATATTATTGACACCAAATAGTTTCCCCAGATAGTCTTTTGTGTAATAAAATTCGTTTAGATCTGCTTCTCCATTAAGTATTAATTTATCGCGTTTGAAGGCAATAACTGAGGAACCCAAATTAAGAAGCTGATCCGCTTTTTCTTCATTCACACTCATCATTCCACGCAGGATGAGACTATCTAACAAACTTATACTGATGTTTCTATCCAAGTCGAGAAACTGCTGTACGCGTTCACCAACCGAAAGCTGTGTGTTACTCATTAGAATTACCTCATGTAAAAAGAAGATTAGGATTTTAACAAATGGCTAAAGGCTAATACTTGGAGTAGGTAGTTAGCACTTTTAACCCAAAAACTTTGATAGTGCAAGAGCAGTAAACACAAGAGAATTTTTTTATTCCTAGTCTGCATCTTGGGAGAATTTAGACATGAAAATTCCTGTGATTGAAGCAGAACCTGTATTTTTTCACCAAAACTTAACGTGGTTTTCTTCCAACTAATTCCCGCCACGTCAAACAAATCGTAATAGCTTCATTTTGATTCGTAGATCACATCATATTCAACTATCCCCTATTAGACAGATACATTCCTCCGTATTATCTCATAGCTTTTTTCAGAAATCAATGCCTTAGGAATGAGGATTAAATAAAGTGCAAATCTTGTTAGATGTAATCTAACTAATGTTAGACGGTCGTTATCAAGAATTGTAAGTTAATAAATCCACGTTCCTTAGCCAACCTGAGTTCGATATAAATAATCATCCTGAAAACTAATTATATCAGGCTTTTCTCAATTAGCAATGATTATTGACAATAAATAAACAAGAGAAAAAAATCCAAAATTGAATATTTTGGACTCACAATTTAATTGCATGAAATTTCTCCCATTTCTTCTAAAATATTTTCTAACTGCTGCCAACTAATATCCTTAAGTAACATTTGTTGACCAGGATTGACAATAATTTGTTGCAGTTCTAAAAGCATATCGCCTCAGAGATTATCCAAGTTTTTAAGAATTATCTTTCTTTATAATATGACCATTCACCGCACAATTGATATTTCCTGTAAAATTAACATCAAAAGAACCGTTGAACAGGAGAAACCAGGCGTGCCTACACTCGGTGTAAATATTGACCATATCGCTACCATTCGCCAAGCACGGCGGACAGTAGAACCAGATCCCATAGCAGCAGCAATACTAGCAGAATTAGCAGGTGCTGATGGCATTACCGCCCATTTGCGCGAAGATAGAAGACATATTCAAGATCGAGACGTGCGGCTATTGCGGCAAACAGTGAGAACCCATTTAAACTTAGAAATGGCAGCAACCCCAGAAATGTTAGCCATAGCCCTAGATATCAAACCCGATTATGTTACCTTAGTACCGGAAAAGCGGGAAGAAGTAACAACAGAAGGTGGGTTAAATATTGTCGGACAAATTGCTAGAATAGGAGAGATAGTTGATAAGTTGCAAAATTCTGGCATTCCCGTAAGTTTGTTTATTGATGCCGAACCACCACAAATCGAGGCATCTGTCAAGGTAAAAGCCAAATTTATTGAACTGCATACAGGACAATATGCGGAAGCCAAAGACGAAACAACTCGCCAAAAAGAACTAGCTTTATTAGCCCAAGGCTGTGAACAAGCCATTAAAGCAGGTTTACGGGTGAATGCAGGTCATGGACTCACATACTGGAACGTTTACCCCATTGCTGCAATTCCAGGCATGGAAGAACTCAACATCGGTCATACTATCATTAGTCGGGCAGCTTTAGTAGGTATAGAAAGAGCAGTTCGAGAAATGAAAGAAGCAATGCGGGGTAATTGGTAATTGGTGATTGGTAATTGGTAATTGGTAATTGGTAATTGGTAATTGGTAATTGGTAATTGGTGATTGGTGATTGGTGATTGGTAATTGGTAGTTGGTAGTTGGTAGTTGGTAATTGGGAAATATATTCCCCCTACCTTTTGCCTCTTTGGACTAGTAGTTCGTCAAATTTATTTTGACGGGTAATGATCGGAAAAAACTTCTGTTCTTCCATCCCCCACCTCCCCCACCTCCCCCACCTCCCCCACCTCCCCTACCTCCCCTACCTCCCCTACCTCCCCTACCTCCCCTACCTCCCCCACCTCCCCTACCTCCCCTACCTCCCCCACCTCCCCCACCTCCCCCACCTCCCTGCTTGACAGACTACTAGAGGGGTTATAGCTGCGTAATTCCAGAAAATTAGAGTCACATTTGGAAACTTCAACCTACGATGAATTCTCAACAGTCTAACAACTTGCCCCTATGGGTACAAGATAGAGACAAGGTAATTGCAGCCAGCACTGATGCTCAATGGCGCAATCAAAAATCTCCTGACTATAGCCGTTCTCAGCAAAACCTAGCAAAAGAGAGTATCCACCATCATCTCGAAGGTACACTGGAAGCTATCGTCGAAAACCTGGTGAGAACCTTTGAAATGGAAGTGTCATGGAAAACTAACCCCGAACAGTGGTTATCTATCGTCAATGACAAATTCCGGGTAACAAGCAATGGTGGTCAAGAATACACCGCTGCCGAATTAGGTAAATCAGGTACTTATAATTTATTTATGGCTGATTCTGAACATTACAAAGCTTCAGAGGAAAGTTTTGAATCATCCCATGATATCTTTCATAGCACCTTTCCTCAAGGATTTCCCTGGGAAGTATTGGCAGTTTATTCTGGTCCTCCCAATGTTACATTTAAATGGCGACACTGGGGACATTTTCAGGGTAAGTATAAAGATTATGCACCCACAGGGAAAACAGTTGAAATTATCGGTATGAGTATTGCTCATGTCACCGAAGATTTAAAAATTGTTTCCTTAGAACACTATTTTGATAATGCCCTATTTTTAGAAAGCCTGACAGCAGGTGGCAAACTAGAAAATAGTGAAAATAAGAGCGGTGGTTGTCCTTTTGGTTCTTGGTTTCAGGGATTAAAGAAAAGTTAATCGCTCAGGGTACAGATTCAACACTGTACCCTAAAATTATAGCAGATCCCCGACTTCTGTTTTCATGATGTTAATAAATGATGAATTAATACTAGAAGTCGGGGATATTACCGCAGTAACCTAAAATTATAGATTAGTCAGCAAGCAAAGAAAATGCAAACATACTATTACGTTTTGGCCAGTCAACACTTTCTTATGGAACAAGAACCAATAGACGAAGTTCTCAAAGAACGGACTCGTAACTATCATGAACAAGAAAAAGAAATTGATTTTTGGTTAGTTAAGCAACCCGCTTTTTTAGAAACACCAAAAATGGCAGATATTAAAAAGAAATGTCCCCAACCTGCGGCAGCCATTATTTCCACCAATTCGCAATTTATAACTTGGCTAAAACTGCGGTTAGAGTATGTGATTACTGGAGAATTCTCCGCCCCTAGCGACACTATACCAAATCCATTAGCATCCCTTACCACAACTTCTTAATAGGGAACAGAGAACGGGGAACGGGGAACGGGGAATATATAAGAATTTCACCTCTTCCCCAATGACCAATGACCAATGACCAATGACCAATGACCAATTACCAATTACCAATTACCAATTACCAATTACCAATTACCAATTACCAATTACCAATTACCAATTACCAATTACCAATTACCAATTTATGCAAATATTAACAATCTTACCAAGTGCCTTATTACTAGCAGTTACTCCCTTAATTAGCAATATCAATCCTGTTATTGCTCAACAAAATCTTACTAATTGTCAACCACCAAATGCAGGAGAATATTTATTATTAGTAGTAAGTCCCACAACTGAAAATCAAAAGCAGTTGCGTAGTGCATTACCGACTGAATTAAAAACAGTTATTTGCAAATATAATAATCAAACAGTAACGCGAATTGGTGGGTTTAAAAATATTGATGATGCCAATCGCTGGGCAAGGTATATTCAGAATATAGTTGGTTTATCTGCCATTATCACCACTCGCGCTACCCAACAAGCACCTCAACAAGCACCTCAACAAGTACCACAAACAACACCAAAATTACCAACTTCAAAAATTAGCTATAACCCCAAAATATTAGGGGAAGGTTATGCAATTCTGGTTGATTATTTTAACCGTCCAGAAATGGTTAGTAGCCTGCAAAAATCCGTAGGAGGTGATGTGGGTTTTGTCTCCTATGGACAACGCCCTTACCTGTTGGCAGTTTATACTACCAACCAAAAAGAAGCATATAATACATTACAAAAACTCAGCGAAAGCGGATTTGTAGCCATATTAGCAGATGGTCGGAAAGTAGTTTTACTGCGCTCAACCGTCCGTTAAGAGTTAGTTAACAACTGACCACTGACGACTGACAACGAACAACCGACTAATAAACAGCCCGTGCTAACCAAGAAATAGCTACACCCAAAACTGAACCAGCGATAACTTGAACTGGTGTATGTCCTAATAATTCCTTGAGACGGTCTTGAAAAAAGTCCGGTTTTTCATGGAATAATTCATCAATCATTTGATTGAGGATTTTTGCTTGCTTACCAGCAGCTTGACGCACTCCAGCGGCATCATACATAACGATGATAGCAAAAACTGTAGCTAGAGCAAATTCTGGGGATGCCCAACCTAAAGTTTGACCTACACCGTCTGCTAGGGCTGTTACTAGGGCTGAATGGGCGCTGGGCATACCTCCAGTAGTTACTAAAACACGCACGTTTAATTTACGATGTTTGACTAACTCAACGATAAGCTTTAATCCTTGAGCTACAAAACAAGCTACAAGCGCAACCAGCAGCACCCGGTTGTTAACAATTTCGCCTATGTCCTGCATGGTATTTTGGTGAAGTTAGTAAGTGTAAGCAGTGATTGTATGGAGGAAAAACGGCAGTAGAAGCCAAAATTTAGTTAAAATCCACAATTGGGCTTAGTTATTGCGGTTGATGATAAAGTGAGCGAGCGCTTGCAAAGGAATGGCTTTTTCACCATAGGATTCTAATTCAGCACAAGCTTCAGCAACCAGTTGTTGGGCTTTGGCGCGAGATTCTTCAATTCCCCACAGACTAGGATAGGTAACTTTCTGGGCTGTGAGGTCTTTCCCAGCGGTTTTACCCAACTGCTCTTGGGTAGCAGTGATATCTAGAATATCATCAATGATTTGGAAAGCCAGACCAATATTTTGAGAATAACGAGTTAATTTTTGCACATCTTCAGCGGATGCACCAGCAATAATTCCCCCACAAACTACGCAAGCTTCTAACAGGGCTGCTGTTTTATGATTATGAATAAAATTCAGGGTTTCTAAGGAAATATCGGATTTACCTTCGGATTCTAAGTCTACTACTTGACCACCGACTAAGCCAGCCGCGCCTAATGCTTTACCCAGACGAATGATGACTTGTAATACTCTATCTCTGGGTACATTTGCAGGAGTTTGGGCGGCTACGTGTTCAAAGGCTAAAGCCAATAAACCGTCTCCTGCCAAAATAGCGACATCTTCACCATAAACTTTATGATTTGTGAGTTTACCGCGACGATAATCATCATTATCCATTGCGGGTAAATCATCATGAATCAATGACATGGTATGGATCATTTCTACGGCACAGGCTGTAGGCATGGCCATTTCTATTGTGCCACCAATCATGTCAGCAGTAGCGAGACAGAGAATAGGACGAACTCGTTTACCTCCAGCTAAGAGTGAGTAGCGCATGGCTTCATAAATCTTTTCTGGATAAACGACGGTAATGGAATTGTCCAAAGCCTGTTCGCAAAGCTGTTGTCGTTCTTTGAGATAGGTAGCGAGGTTAAAACTAGCCGATTCTGATTTTTTTGGGGTTTCCAATCTTTTATCCGTTGCTACCATGCTTTGTATTCCTCTTGACTTTTGAAAATATTGGGTTGTTTGTGATCTATGTACCAATTTTATGGGGGTTTGGGGCGGAAACACTCACAGGATTTTAGATTTTGGATTGAAAATCTTAAAGAGTTTCAAGTCCCCGAATTTGTGCGGGGAATAAATCTAAAATCCGCTGTTGATTCCCGTTGTACTGAGGAATCATGAATATTCATAAAAATTATTTCTCAGTTGCCTGTTGTTTGTAAATAGCTAGAAACAGTATTTTGCAATAACATGGCTACTGTCATCGGACCAATACCACCGGGAACAGGGGTAATATATTCTGCCACATTAGCGATCGCTTCAAATTGAATATCACCAACTAACCGACTTTTGCCATTACTATCTGTAACCCGGTTTATTCCTACATCTACCACAATTGCGCCCGACTTTACCATATCAGCACTAATCATGCCGGGAATACCGGTGGCAGCAATCAAGATATCAGCATTTTTGGTAATATCTTGTAAATCCTGGGTTTTAGAATGGGCAATGGTAACTGTAGCATTAGCTTCTAGTAGCATCAAAGCCATCGGTTTACCTACTAAAATACTCCGTCCTACAACCACAGCTTTTTTGCCCTGTAAAGGAATTTTATATTCTGCTAACAATCGCATCACACCGGCAGGAGTACAACTGCGTAAACCTGTTTCACCTCGCACCAGTCGTCCTAAGTTCACGGGGTGGAGTCCGTCAGCGTCTTTATCCGGTGCAATTTGATGTAATAGACTGACAGCATCTAAATGATTGGGAAGGGGTAACTGGACTAAAATCCCGTCTACTCTTTCATCTTCGTTGAGTTGGGCAATTACTTCCTCTAATTCAGTTTGGCTGGTTTGGGTAGGAAAGTGGTTACCGAAAGAGGCGATTCCGACTTTAGCACAGGATTTTTCTTTGTTACGAACATAAGCGGCTGAGGCTGGGTTATCTCCCACCATTAATACCGCTAATCCAGGCGATCGCCCAATTTTACCTTGTAATTTGGCAATTGTCTCGCTAAGTTCTTGCTGAATTTTATCGGCTAATGCTTTACCATCAAGGATTTTGGCGGTTTGTTTCATAAGGGAATAGGTGACAGGTGACAGAGAATTGTTTCTTATTTAGTGCTTACGCACAAATCACGGAATAACGAACCACAGAGTCACAGAGGACACGGAGAAATGAGGGTTTCAGAGATATTTTCCGTAAGTCCTGTTATTTTTGTCTGTTCTGCACTTTCGTCCCTTCATTTTCTCATTTTCCCAGTCCCCCTAAAATTTAATTTTTAAAGTACAATAATTACTCACCAATTTTCATGACGCAAGTTGCGTGAATATAAGCTAAATCGCATACCCCAACCAGCTATCCATCGTGCAAGATACCGACTCTATGAATGATATTGCTGCTGCACTCCAACAGCCAGCAGATTTAGACTTTGCATTACCTGATCCAGAAGATGAACAAATTCCTGAGTCCGATTTTTTACAACAACTTGATGTAGCATGGCAGGTATGCGATCGCTTTGATTTACAAACAGAAATTTGGCGTGGTCGCATTTTACGCGCTATCCGTGACCGAGAGAAAAAGGGCGGAGATGGACGCGGTGCGGGTTTCCTTAAATGGCTCAAAGAACGCGAAATCAGTAAGACTCAAGCCTATAGTTGGATTCAATTAGCCAATAGTGCTGATACCTTGATATCAGATGGCAAACTGAACCCAGATACGGTTAATAACTTTAGTAAACGGGCATTTGTAGAAACCGCCAAAGCGTCTCCAGAAGTACAACAGATGGTCAGTGAAGCTGCGGAGAAAGGCGATCGCATTACCCGCAGAGAAGTCCGTCAACTCAGCGACGAATGGACAGCCATGTCCTCCGATTTATTACCAGAAGAAGTCAGGGAAAAAGCGGCAGATAACAGTCTGCCACCGCGCTACATTGCCCCTCTGGTCAAGGAAATGGAAAAACTGCCCGAATTGCACCAAAAGGCATTACAAAGGGATATAGCCGCCAATCCTGACGTTGATACAGTCAAACAAGCCACCTCAGAAGCTAGGCAATTAGCTAAATACCTCAAATCTGCCGCCCAAGTGCAAGCCTTAATCGCCGAAGACGTAGATATTGAAACCGCCTTAGAAGAAGCCCAGAGAGTCGGTTGTTTAAGTATTGCTGCTGACTTGGTAAATCAGGCATCACAAATTGAACAAACCATTGGCAAATTGTATATGACCTGGAAAAAAATCAGTAGTTTAGCAGATAGATTATATGTAGATACTGGTGCAAGTACGCCCAATTTGCGATCGCTCCTCACCTGCATAGAACCTCTAGGAGGGGAAATCATGGAACTGCAATTAAGCGGGACAATAGAACACACAATTAGATTACAGATTCAGGAAACGAGTTAGACTCAACTTAAACATGAAAAAGGCGGTTAGAAACCGCATCTACACAAGCAAAACCCACCTACTTGGGTTCAAACCCTTAATTTTTCTTTATTAGTCCGCGCAGGCGGACTTTGTTTGTATAGCCGTGAATTATATTCGCCGGGGCTGTTACGGCGCTAATTCCTCCATTTTCTTTGCCAGTTCCACATCTAAATTGCTGATAGCATTACCGATATCGTGGGTAATAAGATTAACCTGAACAGTATTGTAAACATTAAACCATTCCGGGTGATGTCCAAGTTTTTCCGCGTGAACACCCGCACTAACCATCCAACCCAACGCCGTTGCAAAAGAGCTAAATTTATATTCTTTGTATAATTTGCCCTCTTTGATTTGCCATCCTGGTAAACTATTCAGGGCTAATGTTAGTTCGGTTTCGCTCAATTTTTGGGCTGCCATTTTTCTAACCTACACAGAGATTTATAGATACTAATCCTCTCTAATTATCATCTTTTTCTGTGTTTATGCTTCCATCTTTTGAGTAATATTTGCTGATACTTAGGGCTTGCTGAATAAACCTACAACCCAGACGCATGAAGAGTCTCATCTGTATGAAAGATAAATGAGGTGCAAGGAAAGTGTGATCATAGCATCAAAAATCGTTCAATTTTCCAGACTTGATATTACTTCTAACTTCTTCTAAATCCTCCTGATAGCGCGGCGTGGCGTTAGCCATACTCCTGATAGCGCGGCGTGGCGTTAGCCATACTTCTAGCCCTCACAGAAATTGTTCTGGGTTAAATTTTTCAGAGTCAGCAGTTTAGCCCTCTTCATCATCACCAAAATCAGGTTCAACACCAAGAGCGCGTAATTGTGCTGCTAATCTTTCTGCGCGTTGTCTTTCTCGCTCCCCTTGTTTTCTTTCCCGTTCTGCCGGTGTGAGAACCCAGTTACCTGACGCATCATACCAGCGTAACCACTGCCGTTCAATGCCTTGATAGACACCTTGCCACAGTCCCAAACCTAATTCAATATCATTTAGCCATACACGCAGTTGATTGATTTCCAATTCAGCATAACTACTTCCCTGTAACTGAAATGCTCTTAACTGGTCAGTGTAACGGTCAAAAACTAGATAATAGGGTACTCTTAAAACTCGTTCGTAAACTTCCCACTTAGTTGGAGGTTGACTAACATCTCGTAGGGTTCTCCCTAAATCTTCTTTTTCTGTTCCTGGTGAAATAAATTCTACCACTACAAAAGGATTAACGCCTTCTTGCCAAACCACATAACTCAGCCGCAGTTCTTTTTGTGCATACAACCTGGGGACATCAACGACAGCAAACCAGTCAGGGCGTTTATACCATAATGGATGATGAACGTCGTAGTAAAGATTTAAGTCTGTGGCGATAAATACCTGATTTTCCGGGAACTTTGACGGACAAAAAGTTTCCCGTAATAACTGCGGTTGTAAAAGATGAAATTCGTCTGGCAAACCGGGTTCCTCTGGATCTTCGCTAGGTAAATCATACATTGTCGGTAGGAATTCCTGAGCAGAACGCGGTGGGTCTGTTTGATACATAACGGCTGCAAAAAAGAAATGTCAACTTCACTATCAATACCTTGTCCATTTTCTGTAGGTTGGGTTAAGCGACAGCGCAACCCAACAAATGCGTTGGGTTTCATGCTTCAACCCAACCTACAAATCTAAACCTGGGAGAATTATCAGTTATCCTGTTGCGGTAAGTTCTAAATTTAAGTGTAAAATTGCTCGTCTGTAAGGTGAATAATTAGCGATATGTTTAGTACATACGTACTCATTAACTTATACTTCGTTTCAATATGTGGATATTTTGGTAAAAATTGATGACATTTGGCTACCAATAAGGTTATAATTTTTAAACATGAATTAATGGCAAAAACACCCTAGAGTTTTTTTCTGGGTGATGTGGTAGAATTAATTTTGTGTACTGAATCAAAAATAAAATACCAGGAGGCAAATGGAAGCAATGCTCCATCTAATACCCCTCTTGATTAAGGCGTTTCATACTTTGTGGAATGTAGCGAGCATTCCACGATATGTAACTAGCATAATCAAGGAGTTTCTTGTGGTTGCTAAAATGTTTTTAGCCATTTTAGAAAAAACAGACCAAATCCTTAAGTCCATTAAGGATATCATCAAGTCCATTAAAGACATAATCCAACTTCTGAAGTAGGAGGGATATCAATCATAGATAACGTCTGGGCGGTTGCAAAACACTGCCCTTTTTTTATTTAAACATTTGACTCCTTATGTAAACCAAAATAACAATAAAATAATAACCTGTCAAGTGTTTATATAAAATATTGTTCTCGTTCCTAGTCTCTGACTAGGAATGCAGTTGATGAGGCTCTGCCTCAAGTACCAGCACAAAATCGGGTAAAGTGGCTTGTATTCTGGGATTGGAGGCAGAGCCTCCTGGTAGGCATTCCCAGCCGGAGTCTGGGAACGAGGGATATATTTTTTATTTTCCTGCATACTGTATTTACATCACCTTTGTTCAAACTCCAAAAATGTGATGCTTGGGGGGAGGGAAGCGATCGCTTGTAGATGGTAGACTCTAAAAGTGCGATCTCTCTTTAGTAATATGTACCAATGTGCATAAATAGATTTAGAAAGCATATCAGTCGCTACAATTTGAATAATTTTGAATTTACAAAGGTAGGTAAATTATGCTTCAAGCCTTACCAAAAATAGTAACTTTTGCAGAATTTATAGAATGGCTACCTGATAAGGGACGCTATGAATTACATGATGGAGTAATTGTTGAAATGAATCCACCCGTAGGTTTTCATGAAGATATTATTTGTTTTTTAGCTGAGAGAATCACGGCTGAGTATTTACGATTGAATTTACCGTATGGAATCCCAAAAACCACTTTTGTGAAAACACCAGGAAGCGAATCCAGCTATTTACCCGATGTGTTAGTAATCAATAGAAACATTCTAGCAACTGACCCAAACTGGAGAAAATCAGCAGTAATTTCTGAACCTGATTCGATTCCTTTAGTTATTGAAGTTGTGAGTACAAATTGGCAAGATGATTATTATAAAAAGCTGGGAGATTATGAAAGATTAGGTATTGCTGAATATTGGATTGTGGATTATTTAGCACTGGGAAGTAAAAGGTTTATTGGTAGTCCTAAACAACCAACTATTTCTATTCATCAACTGATAGATAGAGAATACCAAATTAGTCAATTTACAGGTAGTGAATTGATAGTATCATCAACTTTCCCAGAATTAAAGTTGACTGCGGAACAAATTTTCAAAGCTGGTAATATTAATTAAACCTTCCTGCCTGAGTTTTTCCAATTTCTGCAAAACACTGTTTACTTTTTTATGTATAGGACTTACGCAAAATATCTCTCAAACCCTCATTTCTCTGTGAACTCTGTGCCTCTGTGGTTCGTTTTTCCATGACTTGTGCGTAAGTCCTAATGTAAAAATATTTATCTGGAATCTGCTGTACATTTAGGTGGGCAATGCCCACGCTACTGTTTAATAATAACTCGCTGATTTGCGATAATGTACTGCTGTGACAGCATCTTGATTTAAGACTTTACCATCATCAACAGTGGCATAAACTAACCAATGATCACCAGATTCCATCCGACTTTGGACAGAACATTCTAGATATGCTAAAGCACCATTGAGAATAATTCCGCCATTATTGGCTTCTTGAGTGTCCAAACCGGCAAATCTATCTTGTCCAGGGGCGTAAACTTTCATAAATTGCTTACGAATTTCTTTCCCTTCCGCCAAGATATTGACTACAAATTTGTTATTTGTATAGGATAAGGATTCCATAGCTCGTTCTTTAGCTACCGCAATGGTTAAACCAGGAGGATTAAAACTGGCTTGTGTTACCCAAGATGCTAACATTCCCGTTTTTACTTCTCCTTGGGTTGCTGTAACCACACATATAGAACCAACAATCCGCCCTACAGCTTGTTCGACATTACTTGCTGGTTGTTTAGCGACAACTGATTTTTTTGTGGCGCGTTTCAATGCTTGGGCGAAATCAGTTCCCGCTTCTTCGCAGGTTTGCAAGGTAACTTCATTGGGTTTGAATTTAACGCGAATGGTGTCAAATCCAAATCTGTAACCTGCGTCTTTGAGTTTACTTTCGATTAAATCAACGGCTTCTCCACTCCAACCAAAAGAACCAAATACACCGGCTAATTTATTGTTAGTTGCGGTAGAAAGGACAATTCCTAAAGCTGTTTGTACTGGTGTGGGTGCGTGTCCACCTAAGGTGGGAGAACCTATGACGAAACCGGCGGATTTTGCAATTGCGGCTTTGATTTCTTCGGGTTCGGTAAATTCGCAGTTAATGGCTTCGACACTGACACCGGCTTTGGTAATGCCGCGAGCGATCGCCTGTGCTAAAGTTGCAGTATTGCCATAGGCTGAGGCGTAAATTAAAGCCACTGTCATATCAGCGGAAGTTTGCTGTTTAGTCCATTCCCGATAGCCTTTGGTGATGTCAATTAAACCATAGCGCACCATTGGACCATGACCAGTAGCGTACATTCGCACCGGCAAATCTGCCAATTTCTCCAAAGCCGTTTCGATTTGTTTGGCGTGAGGTGCCATTAAACAGTCAAAATAATAGCGTCTATCTTCGTTAAATACTTCCCAACCTTCATCAAAAACTTGATCTGAGCAAATATGCGCTCCAAATAATTTATCAGAAAACAAAATTTCTGTTTGTGGGTCCCAGGTACAAAGTTCGTCAGCGTAACGGGGGTTAGGAGTGGGAATAAATTGTAAATGATGTCCTTTTCCTAAATCTAGGGTATCTTCTCCCCGCATGACCAAAATTTGTAAATCCTGATTTTCCAAAGCTGCGCGGAGATTTATCGCCCCTGGGTTAGAACAAACAAAGGTAATTTGGGGGGCGATTTCTAGTAATGCTTTTAGTGTTGCGGCACGGTTGGGGTTAACGTGACCAAGAATCACATAATCGAGTTTTTTGACATCAAACCGCTGTTGTAAGGCTTGGAGGTAGATTTCGGTAAAAGTTTCGCCAGGGGGGTCAAGCAGGGCATTTTTATCGCCTTGGATGAGATAAGAATTAGCCGTTGTTCCCTTGGCTAAAGCATATTCAATTTCAAATCTTAATCTTGCCCAACTGCGCGATCGCAATATTATGGTATCTGTACCAATGGGCAATATTTGCACGTCACGGGGTTTAGTGGTCATTGGTAATTGGTAATTGGTTAAGACTTACATAAGTGTCACGGAATAACGAACCACAGAGGCACAGAGGTCACAGAGAAATGAGGGTTTGAGAGATATTTTCCATAAGTCCTATTGGTAATTGGGAAAAACTTTTACCCCTCTCGTAAGGGAACGAGGAAGTTACCCTGTTCCCTATTCCCTGTTCCCTTTTTTTAATAGTGGTTTCCTACTTTGCGGTGGTGTACTGCTGTCATGGCATCGGGGTTTGATACTCTACCGGCGTAGGCTGTGCTGTATACTGCCCAATGATCGCCACAATCCATGCGGCTGACAACTTCGCATTCTATGTATGCTAGGGCATCGGTGAGGATGGGTGCGCCGTTTTCGGCAGGTTGGGTTTTGACTCCTTGAAAACGATCTGCACCAGGAGCAAATCTTTTTAAGAAGTGTTTCATTAATGGTTGATAGTTGCCTTCTTCGAGTACATTGAGGACGAAGCGATCGCCTACTTGCATGAGTGATTCTATGGCTCGATCTTTGGCGACGGCGATGGAAAAGCCCAGGGGTTTAAAGCTGGCTTGACTTACCCAGGAAGCTAACATGGCGCTGGATACGTCGGATTTTTTGGCTGTGATGATATATAAACCACCGCTAATTCTTCCCAAGGCTTTATCTAAGTCAGCAGCCAGGGATTTCATGGCTTTGATGCTTTTGTCTCTTGTTACCCATTGTCCCAAGTCTGTCCCCGCTTCTTCACACTTTTTATAAGTGTTAGCTGTGGGTGTTTCCCGAATTTCAATTACGGGAAAAGATAAGTGTAACCCTAAAGCCCGGAATTTATTTAATAGGGGATAGGTGGGTTCATCATCTCCTCCACCGGTTTCAAAAATGCCAATTGCTTGTTTTTCTTTGGCAGAACCTAAAACGGTGCTGAGTGCGGCTTGAATGTTAGAATTGCTGGATGCTGGGGGCATTCCCACGACTAAACCTGTACAACGTCCTACTAATTCCCGCAGTTCTTGTAGTTCGTTGACGCTGGCTAAATCTACTATTTCGACAGCGACACCGGTTTTTGTAATCCCGTTAGCGATAGATTGGGCTATTTGCGTGCCAAAACCGTATTCAGAGACGTAAAATATGCCTACAGGGGTTTCCGCTTTGGTTTGTCCTTGACTCCAACTGCGATAGCGTCCTGTTAATTCTTCAACATTATGGTACAATAGTGGTCCATGTCCGGTGGCAATCATGCGAATTGTTTTCAATTCTGCCATGCGCTTCATTGCGGACAGGACGGAACGGGCATTTGGACCCATCAAACATTCGTAGTAATATTGAAAATCAGCTTCTATTGCTGCTAAATCGTCATCAAAGGTACTTTCTGAGCAGTAATGTAACCCAAAAGCATCGCAGGTGTAGAGAATTTGGGTTTTGTGGTCAAAGCTGAAAATAGTATCCGGCCAGTGTAAATTAGGAGCTATGACAAATTCAAATTCGTGTCCATTTCCTAAATCTAAGCGATCGCCATTTTTGACAATTTTCCGGTTAAATGGTTGATGTACCATATCTTCCAAAAACTGAATTGCCACTTTTGACGCAACTACGGTTATATGAGGCGCGAGTTGTAACAAGTCTTTCACTAAACCGCTGTGATCTGGTTCAGTGTGACTCACAATTAAATAATCAATATCTTGGGGATTAATTAAACCCGTGAGAGTATCAAAATAAAGTTGGCGAAACTTTTCATGGGAGGTATCAACCAGGGCGATTTTCTCACCACGAATCAGAAAAGAGTTGTATGTCGTGCCATTTTGTAAACCAAACTCAATATCAAAGCGATCGCGCTCCCAATCTAAAGACCGAATTGCGGTAGTATCTTCACTAATCTCTACAGTATTTATAGTCAGACGCTTTTCTAGTTTCTCGGTAAGCAATACCATAACGCCCCTCTTTAATAAATTGAGTATTTATGCCTTGCTCTTATTGTGGCACGGGTTGAATATTAATTTTTCTTAAAAAACATATACCTCAGTTAAGAAAATTAAAACTGTGAACAATCATCCTCAGTCAAAAGACCAACAGCGTCTTTCCATAGTCCTAATTGTGGGCAATTCCCGCCTTCATTGGGCATTATTCATAGATAAAACCCTATACTCAACTGGGGACATATTTCATCTATCTGCATCTATTATCCAACAATTAGCTCAATGTCCAACCTTAGATAATTGGCTGACAGCGATTTCTCTACCTAACAATCTTCCCATTATTCCAGATTATCCTATACCCCTGATTCTCGCTTCTGTCGTTCCTAGTCAAACCGCACTGTGGCAAAGTTACCCTCATTTGCGTCTGATTACTTTAGAAGATGTACCATTAGAGAGAATGTATCCCACATTAGGAATTGATAGGGCTTTAGCGGTATGGGGTGCGGGAATAACTTGGGGATTTCCCACATTAGTAATTGATGCTGGTACAGCATTGACTTTTACAGGTGCAGACAATCATCAATGCTTTGTTGGTGGGGCAATTTTGCCGGGTTTAGGGTTACAATTTGCCAGTTTAGGGCAAGAAACCGGACAATTACCATTATTAAAACCTGGTTTAATGATATCTTTACCACTACATTTTGCCATGAATACATCAGATGCAATTCAAAGTGGCGTAATTTACACTTTATTAAGTGGGATAAAGGATTTTATTGAGGCTTGGTGGCGGTTATTTCCTGGTAGTCAGGTTGTAATGACTGGTGGTGATAGTAATTTATTGAAAACCTATCTTTATCAACAAGTTCCAGATATAGCAGAACGATTAATTGTAGATAATTATTTGATATTTCAGGGAATTGGAAATATAGTGATTAGGTAATAAATCTCTAAAACTCGGCTCTACCGTATCAGGAACAGATTTTTCCGAATCAACACCTAACCTCTTAACAAGTTTAGATCCCCGACTTCTCTGAGAAGTCGGGGATCTGGGTTTGACGATATATGGTAAAATTGAATTCAAAACCACACAGAAAACATGGCTACAAAAATCCCCGTTACCGTCATCACAGGCTTCTTAGGAAGCGGTAAAACCAGCATTATCCGTCACCTCCTCCAAAACAACCAAGGACGACGGATAGCCGTATTAGTCAACGAATTTGGTGAACTGGGGATAGATGGAGAATTATTGAAATCTTGTCAAATTTGCCCCGAAGATGAAACAGCAGAAAATCCAGAAACTAATATATTTGAACTCACAAATGGCTGTTTATGCTGCACCGTGCAAGAAGAATTTTACCCGACAATGCGGGAGTTAATTAAACGCCGAGATAGTATAGATTATATTATCATTGAAACCTCTGGTTTAGCCTTACCAAAACCCTTAATTAAAGCCTTTCGTTGGCAAGAAATCCGCAACGCAGCTACAGTAGATGCAGTAATTACAGTGGTAGATTGTGCTGCGGTTGCAGCGGGAACATTTGCTAGTGATTTGGATGCTATAGCCGCCCAAAGACAAGAAGATGATAGTCTAGAACATGAAACACCATTACAAGAATTGTTTGAAGATCAACTTGCTTGTGCTGATTTAGTAATTTTGAATAAAACTGATTTAGTTGATAGTGAAACCCAAGCACAAGTTCTAGAATTAGTCAAGAATGAATTACCTAGAGTTGTGAAAATTGTCTCTAGTGATTATGGTAAATTAGACCCATCTATCTTATTAGGATTTGCAGCCGCAGTTGAAGATAATTTAGATTCACGTCCTAGTCATCATGACACAGAAGAAGACCATGATCATGATGATAAAATTAACTCAACTCACGTGATTTTAGACCGGACATTTGACCCCGAAAAGCTACAAGCAACATTAGAAAAACTGGCACAAGAACAAGAAATTTATCGAATTAAAGGTTTTGTGGCTGTTGAGAATAAACTCATGCGGTTAGTTATGCAAGGTGTAGGTAATAGATTTGATAAATTTTATGATCGTCCTTGGAAACCAGAAGAAGCAAAACAAACCAGTTTAGTTTTTATCGGTCGTAATTTACAATCTTCAGCAATAGAATCTCAATTAGTAGCTTTGTAATATGAATATCACAGATTTATTTAACGTTGCCAATTTGTTTGTTTTGCCTTTTTGGGCTTTGATGATTCTGTTACCAAATTGGAAAATTACTCGCAAGGTAATGGAATCTTATCTACCTTTTGTGGTTTTAGCAGGTGCTTATTTGTATTTGTTTGTCGTCAGCATTACTCCAGAAAATGCTGCTGCTTTATCAAATCCTCAACTAGCAGATATAGCCAGGTTTTTTAGTAATGAAACTGCTGCTGCTACAGGTTGGATTCATTTTCTAGTAATGGATTTATTTGTCGGTAGATGGATTTATTGGGAAGGACAAAAAACCGGAATTTGGACAATTCATTCTCTAGCTTTGTGTTTATTTGCGGGTCCTTTAGGTGTGCTTTCTCATATTTTCACCTATTGGCTTACTAAAGCTTTTTCTAAAGCTTCTGAAGGGGTGACAGAAAAAGCTGCTGTTAATTAAATTAATGTAGGGGTTTAGCAATGCTAAACCCCTACGAAATACTGTAATTAATATCAAGCTGCTACAGCTTCTCTTTCTCGAAATTTGGCATCTAACCAACAGCGGGGCAATTTTTCCCCAGAAGGAAATACTAATTCTTCCTTTTGATAAATGTCCGTTTCCTGTTCTTCTTGTCCTTCTTGGTCTTGGGCATGGACAATTTTACTAGTGGGGTCTAATAGTTCTTGAACATCAACTATTTTCACTAAATCGCGGCTATCTTTGATTTGTAAAAACATCTTGATCAACCTCCATTATTTAAATATGTAAATTTGCTAATGGGAAGAAAATGAAGACTAGATTTACCGTTGATATTTTTCAACAATATCTACTAAAGTAACTTGACATTGCAAGGGTAATAAATCAATTAAAGATAGTTCCCTTCTACCACCACCAACTTTGACAGTAATAGATTCTAAAGCGGCAATTACCTTATCTTCATTAACGCTTTTAGAAGTAATTAAAGGATACAATTTTTCAGCCACAACATTATGCAGTTTGGCATCAGATAGATATAGATGCCATTTGGCAATATCTATATAAACACTTTCACCAATTTCTGCGGCTAGGGTTTCTAGTAATTCTGTGGTATTAGTTTTAGCCATAAATATAACCTCTTTGTTAGTAACATCGGGATATCTTAGCTTATTTCATATTATTACTCAATTAGCTAGACTTGATCTACTACCACAGGTGAGAATTCCCTAGCTTGTTTTTCTTTCTTTAGGTAGATTTCGGTGGTGTGGGGTCGTAATTAGCGATCGCACCAATGTAAATTAGATGCAGCAGCAATACTCCTACCCAACCAATTGTTACTCCAGGTAGCCATTCCCAGGCAGTAGTTTTCAAAATGTGAAAAAACCACAACCCAGAAGTGACAGTTGCACAAATACCGACATGAACAGCGAAATTCATGCGATCATCTAGTTTACGGAAATCTGGATCTTTACGATCTGGTTTGCGAGGCCAACGGGGAGGCATAAATATAAATGTTTGTAACAGCAGTTAACGCACCTTATTTATTGTAAGGTGTTTGCGACTGACTTGCTCAGATACGCAAATAATTTCACCCATCTGGGGATGAGATAATATTGATGGTGTTCCCCAGATGGTAATATAGGCTATGAAGTCTGCACTGTTGACTCTGTATAGCAACTATCACCAAATTCGCTACCTCTGGCACTAGGTACTAAAGTCCAACCTGCTTTAAAGAGTTTTTGATAAGTTGCCCAACCCTTAGAACCACGAGGGATACGATAATCTGGAACTGAAAATTGCGGAAAAGCTGTGTAAGGCCGCCAAGGTTGTCCAGGTGCAGTTTGCAAGTACAAAATCTTTTCATCATCGCCGTTAGACTTAGATAACCAGCACATTTGTCGAACCATAGTGAACTCCTTGATTGTTTAGTTGAAATATCACAAGGACGCTAACTGCGGATATTTAGGATGGTGGGAAGTGACTGCAAAGGTGTTTTTTATTCCCAATCTAAAATCCCAAATTGGTATGACAGGTTTTTGTGATGTCATCCGCAATTGTGATAAAGTTATTTTGTCCCTATGTTTAAGGCTGTAAAGATTATTTTTGTCAGGTAAATTATTGAGGAAGGCAAACTCCTGTGGGCTGCTGTTTATGAAAAAAGAAAGATGAACAAGAACAATGGTTTTTTGGTTCTTGATGTTTTTTTACTATGTGAATATTTTTATCATGTTATCCACGGTTGCAAGAATTGGATGTATCCATAGTTACGATTTTGCAAAAATTATTAAAAATTTATTGGCAAGGGAATTTATACGTTAGGAGTTAAGAGTCAGAATGCTTGTAAAATAAGTATTAAAAGATTTTAACTTCTTCCAAAATGATCAAGTAAGCTGTTGTAAAGATTATGATAACTCCAAAATATGCTTTTCAATCAGAAAATAAATGTAATTTATAGCGATTTATAAAATGAAAACTAAACTTACTGACGTTCAAAATCTCCTCTCAGATTTAATTTCTCGTTACTCTTCCCGTGTGGATTATTTGATGATTCGCTTGGAAGAAGCCGAGGGAACAGATATTGTCTTGCGGGGTGATAAAGTGGAAACTCTCAGCGAGGGAATTTCTATTGGTGGTCATGTTCGCACTTGTTATAAAGGTGGTTGGGGATTAAGTAGTTTTAATAAATTAACAACCATTGAAGACCGCATAGAAGAAGCCATTGCCGCAGCCCGGATAGTGGGTGATGAAGAGACTATACTTGCAGCCATTGATCCCGTACAGGCTGTATGTAGATTGCCTTTATTGGGTACTGACCCTCGACAGGTTTCGCTAAAGCAGAAAAAACAATTATGCGATCGCTATACTGACCTCCTGAAAACAGTTGATCACCGAATTACTACCACCTCAGTTCATTACAGTGACAGCACCCAAAGAGTAATTATAGTCACCTCTGAAGGAACTTTCATTGACCAATCTTGGGTAGATATGGAAATGCGTTTTGCTGCTACAGCCAGGAATGGGGAGACTGTGCAAACTGGTAGAGAAACCACTGGTTCTCGCAAAGCCTACGAAGATCTAACTAATTTAGACAAACAAGTTAAAGGTGCAGCAGAAAGAGCAGTTACGTCTTTATTTCTACCATCTGTTAAGGGTAATACGTACACTGTAGTTATTGATCCCATTCTCAGCGGTTTGTTTGTGCATGAAGCCTTTGGACATCTTTCTGAAGCAGATATGGCCTATGAAAATCCCGATATTCTGGAAGTCATGACTCTCGGACGACGTTTTGGACCCGAAGAATTGCAAATATTTGATGGTGCTGCACCCCAAGGACATCGCGGTAGTTATTTTTACGATGATGAAGGTACACCGGCGACGACTACCCAGTTAATTGAAGATGGTGTATTAGTTGGGAGACTGCATTCCCGTGAAACTGCTGGTAAATTGGCGGAGAAACCCACAGGTAATGCTCGTTGTCTTAATTATCACTATTCCCCCATTGTGAGAATGACAAATACCTGGATTGAACGGGGGAAAACTCCCGTCGCAGATTTATTTACAGGGATTAAAGAAGGTGTTTTTGCCCAAAATTGGTTAGGGGGAATGACGAACGGGGAAATGTTCACTTTCAGTGCTGGGGAAGCCTGGATGATTAGAAATGGCAAAATTGCTGAACCTGTGAAGGATGTAACCCTTTCCGGTAACGTTTTCCAAACCCTCGCAGATATCGAAGCCATTGGTGATGATTTTTACTGGGATGAATCCGGGGGTTGTGGTAAAGGTGGACAAAATGGTTTACCTGTCGGTTGCGGTGGTCCCAGTTTACGAATTCGGGATGTGGTGGTGGGAGGGGAAAGTGGAGAATAGTTCTTCCTTGTCAAGAGCTAGTCTAACATATTTTTCGGTGCAAGTCAATAGCCTCAACCCATAAAACGCGAAAAATTATCATTCATTTTAGAGGATGTTTAAAAAGCCTTGGCGACTAGAAGTCGCGGCTACACAGACAAAACCCACTTTCTTGGGTTTAAACAGACTTCGTTTGTATAGTAGCATATATATCCCTGACCGGAGGTGGAGATAAATATAAAACGCAATTTACCATAACAGGTATCCTTGTATTCGCCATAAACTTTTTAAACAACCTCTAAGAGGGTGTTTGAAAAGTCATGATTGCTGTATCAAATATTTTACCCCTCCCTAACCCTCCCCTTATAAAGGCTATCGTGTACACACAAGTTAAATTACCCCCCTTAATCCCCCGATGCTTTAGGGGAAAACCAAAAAAATTAGTTCCCTCCCCAAAGCATCGGGGAGGGTTAGGGTGGGGTAATTTGAGGAATAATGGTGATTCGATAACTTGTGTGTACACCGTAGCTTTACAAGGGGAGGGGGGGTAACAATGTGATGAAAATTATGGGATACCACTTTTTAAACACCCTCTAAGAAGAAAGAATCAAATTTAGCACATTTAATTCATGAGAATTTAATAGATACTTTTCTGTAAATATTTTGTTTCTGATTTCTTCTAAGCTATAACTTCTAAATACCACAAAGGGAAATTCTTTGTAATTATGACCAATTGGTAAAACATTACCAACGGGATATAATGAACGAATGTAGGTAGATAAAATATCCCGAAAAAGTTGATCTTCCGGTTCTTGGGGTTCATTTTCAAAATATTCTTTCATTGCTTCCCCACTAATAAACGCAAATAATGGTAAAGCGTAATATTGATCATTGTGTTGACTACTTTGTTCGAGTTTTTGGGTTTTCTTGACATCATCTTTGAGATTTTTCACTAATTCTATAGCATCTTGAATAGCAGATCGTAAATTTTCTGGATAATAAGATTTGCGGCGGGTAATTTCGTGCATATTTTTCCACAGTTCTTCATTAGCGTAGGTTGCTATATCAGCTAGTCGCATTTGATAAGTTTCTTCTAATTTATTATTAGCAATAGGTACTACCAGCAAACCACCACTAATATAACCAGGTTCAAGTTTTCCAAAATCTAGTAACTTATCTAAAGTATGAGAAATTTCTGAAAATTTGCTGTTAAAAGACTTTTGTAGTCCTAAATAATTAGACTCAGTTGTACTTTGAATGACAAAATCTGCTCGTCCGAGGAGATTTTCTAAATTTGTATAAACTTGTTTTAGCAATATATCACTTTTAGTGCGTTGATATTCTGTTTTTAATTGACGAATCAGGTTGACCATTTGAGCAGAAAATGTTTCTCCAGCAGCAAAAACAGATTTTCCACCGATAGGAATCAGCATAAAATTATCTCGACCTATGCGACTATAACCAAAAATCCGGGTCATGATAGAACCTTTTAAAATCAATAATATATTTAATAGACTCAGCGCACTTTCTTGTAAAGATATTTCTGCATCATCTTGATAATACACTGCTCGTTCTGCTAAGTAAAAAATTAGTTCTTTTTCTTGACTATCTATATGCTGATTTCCCCGACCTCTGTAAATAACTTGAATTATTTCCATAAGGTTTTTTTCAATTTCAAATTTAGGAATTTCTACTAAAATATGTTTAGCTTTAGGAAAAGATAACCCCCGACTACCGCAAGCAGTCATAAAAATGACTTTGACATTTTCCTGAAATTTCTGAATTTCTTTCTTTTCGTGATCAGAAATATTTGCGTGTATTTCTAAATAATCTGTACATTTTTCAAACTTCCCCCAGTTTCGCTTAATTTTATCAATTAATTCTGCTAATTTACGCTTGTTTTGAATATAAACAATTATTTGTTCAACATCTGACCGTTGAAGGAGAGATTCAATATCTTTTAAAATCTCAGTTTGTAACCCAGATTCTAAATTATATTGTTGCTTTAATCCCCCTTCTTCCCTAAATCTACAAGATTCAACTAATACTTGATAACTAATAGATAAACTGCTTGCTGGGTAGGAGTTAGTATTAATAACAGTTGATTCTAAACCTTTAAATATTAATGGTTGAATAGAAAGAGGTTGAGCCGTATCTACCGCACGGCGGAAATATATTTTATCTGGTTCTGGGGAGGTATCAGATAAATGTTGAATAATCACGTTTTTATCAACAATAGAAGCATCAGCAACAATTACTTTAGTATTAAAACCATGTTGAGAATCCATTAATTGATACTTTTCTATTATTTGATGAATTCCATTTAAAAACTCCACACCTCCATCATCACCTGTAATTTCATCTATCATGATAAATAGGTGTTTAATTCTCCCAGATATTTCTTGCATTTTTTGCGGTAAAACTTTACCATCTGAGGTATTATAAGCATTTCTAAATATCTTATCAAAATGCTTTAATGTATTACCAGCATCAGTCATTTTCAAGGATTGAATAGAAGCAGTTGCGATAATATTATTCGATATTTTTTGTTCTACAATTGTGGAAATAGCTTCGCAAATACTATTTAAAACACCCTGCTTTTTTTGTCCAATATCTTGAATTACATCTTCCTTAGTTCGCTGAAATCTGTCCGAACGTCTGGCTTTTTGTTCAATATCTCTACTATCGAGAAAGTCAACAGACTTTTCAATAAATTTACCCTGACGCTGGTTAGATGTGTATTGAACTGTGTAACGACCAAAATTATTTGTAATTAGGTTGCTGTTAGTGTTTATAGCTAATAATTTGTCATGAGATAATTTTCCGGTATTTTTATCTTTGAATTTTTCGATAATATCCAAATTAACTTGTTTGCGAGGACTAACATAAAAGAAAAGAAAACCTTCATTTATATGTGCTTTCAAAAAATCAACAATTGCGGTAGTTTTACCAATTCCCGGATTTCCCGTTAAAAATATATAAGTTGATTGAGAAACTAAGGCTTTTTTAATTAATTCAGCATGAGCATCTCTTAATGTTATACTTCCAGTTAAACCCAAATCATTCATTAATTCTGAAGGAACTGTCCCCACAGAATTGATAAATCCCGTAATTTTCTCTGTGTGACGCGGTAAAAGGGTAATTTTATCAGCAGGAATTTCTAAAAGAGAATCAACAAACTCCTTACCACGTTCAAAACTCCGGTAAGCACTGCTTTTAATTTTATTTAAAACTTGCTTACGTGCTTGGGGAATTTCTTGGGGACTGGAATCATGCTTGTAAATCTGGTAACAGGTTTTTAAGATATCGACATTTTCTCGTTGAATGGATATTGTGCTAATTCCGCGATCGCTATATCCTATAGAATTGAAAACTACATTTGCTGTATCTGGGAGAATAGTGGTTTTTTGGAGAAATTCATAGAAGCTATGGAGATAACAAGCAGCTTGAATTGATTTGGTACTTTCTTTGTCTCTATATTTAAAAGCAGTAAAGTATGTCTTTAAACTTTCCGAAAATTCTAAACCTAAAGATTCAGTATCAATTCTCAGATTAGAAAAAACACTTTTTGACCGTAAATAGCTAATATCTCGCAGCAATAACCGACGGATAATTTCTATATAATCAATATTTTCAACATCTTGATGAGAATTGATAGAAAATACTGATAAATCAACACAAATAACTCGATACTCTTTTCGATGACGTAATAAAATTAAAGTATCTGCATTCAGAAATTCACCTTTTTTCTGATAATTTGTAATATATTGAGGGATGTTATCTAAGTTATCAAATTGAGATAAGACTTCACCAAACCATTGAAAATTATCTTTGGTGTCATAAGTACCAATACTATTATCACCATTAAACCGACATTGATAATATAAGATTTCTATATTTTTTAACTTGTGTGGTTTATCCCAACCAGTAGATTTGATGTATTCTCGCAAGAAATTAAAGCCACTTAAAAAACCTTTTTGAATAAAAAACACACTCCAGGTTTTAGCCATTTCTCTTTCTACAGTACTGATAACTTTATCAATAACTCGCTGTTGAATTTTAGATAACTTTAGTTGCTGTAGTTCCTGACGATATAAATCACCAAATTTGTGCTGAATTTTCTGTTCTTCAATATAAGCAAGAACCCCAATATTAAAACCTACTTCAAACAAACGTCCCAAATCTTCAGCTATTTTAGATTTCATGTTAATTTTCAGATAATTTTACAAAAAAAGGGAATAGGGAACAGATAAGAAACTAAAGTTTCACCAGTTTAGAGATTCAGTTAAGAAAAAGATGTTTTTAAAAGATGTGTAGCCCGAAAAAACAGTATCATTATTTCAATCTCATGTTTAAAAAGATGAGTTTTTTTCTGTTCCCTGTTGCTTCTTCTTCTGAAAGTTTTAGGGTTAATACCCTTCGGGAAGCAAGCTACATGAATTACCCCTACTGCTTTGCATTTAACACTTTTCTCACAAGAGTTAAAAATGCTAAAGAGTTAAATTCACCTTTTCCTTTAAAATGATTAAGTAAAGAAAGTTTACCAACGGATTTATCTCCGATTAAATTGTCGTAAGGATCTAGTTTAATGTGAATTTGTTTGTCGGCTTTTTGGTAGCGGGAGAAGTGAAATAAAGTTAAATATTGTAAGATATCGTCTTTTAACGAACCATCAAAAATAAGTCCTTTATGGATATCTTCATCATCAAGAATTCCTTTATAACTATTTAACAGCGTCGCATAGGAAATAACACCTCTATAATATCTTTCTTCCTCCTTACCTACTTTCATTCCATTAAATAAGTTGAAAAATACAACAGATTTCTTGCTAGGATCTTCAAGTAATTTTGTTAGTTCTACTGTGTCTTGAATATACAAAGAACTAGCTGCAATATTTTCTAATCTAACCGCATAGTATTTATCAAAAAACATGGGATAGATTTTAATATCATGATATTCAGATTTTAAACCTCTAATTACATCTCTTGACATAAAGAAAAGTCCATCGTCATCTTCTGTTTGTGTTAGATGCAATGTGCTGGTATAAGGTGCTTTAGCAATATAGACAATGTGCTTGTATCCCAATTGGTAAAGTTCAGTCACTTTATCAATAATCACGCTGGGATTTGTAAACATTTCTTGGTTATTACAGTTATCAGAAAAAGTTGTCGGTAACTGGAATTTAATTTTCCCATTTTTCATGTTTACACAGATGATTTCTCCCATTAAGTTGGAGATTTTTGCAGAACCATTCCAACCACGATCACTTTCACGACTGGAGACAATAATAATGGCTAATTTGTCTAATTTGGGAGATTTTGAGGAACTATTGAAAGTGAATTTTTTGGGTAAAACAGAGTACAAAGAACTCATGGTATTAGGGATTTTATATCCCAAATCTCGGATATCAATTCCCTGTTCATTCGCACGATGAGTTTCGTTGAATAAATGAGATAAAACAGCAGATAAAGAAACTATAAATTTTTCTATCGGTGCATCATCATCTTTGGCATTTAGATGTAATCTGAGAATGGGAATAAATAATCTTTTCTGCTTGTCTAATAAAACTTTAAGACAAATATAAGCAAGCAAACCGTAAGTAAATTTATAAACAAAAGCTTGATGAGGTTCTAGTTTTTTATCTTCTAAACGATAGGGAAATAATAAAAGTTGCCGATTCTTGAAATGTTGACTGTAAATCCTTAAACATCTTTGATCATTTAAAGGTGCAAAAACTACTGGTAATGCACGAATAGCAGTTAAATCATATTCCATGTTAAAGGTTTCTTGATCATCTGTAGCAAAAAAGTGAATGTCGTTGATAGTAACCTTAGCTGGTAGGGTACAAAGAGAATTTGTTTCTGTATTTGGTTTTCCCAAAGATATGTATTTTAGAACTTCCTTGGGATTTCTTCTGACAACAGGTTTAAAAAATGTATTGTTATTAAAAATATTCTGGGTATCTTCTTCAAGAATGCCATTTTTTACAGAAATATGTACAGGATACTCTCTTGCGGGAAAGGAAGTTTTACGCTTGAGGAGACTTTGCAGAACACTCTTGAGACGATTAATTTTAAAATGAACATTAAACTCAGTAAAATCTCCAAGAATTTTCTGAAATAAGTCCTGTTTTGCTATATCATCAGACCCTTTCAGTATTGATATTACTCCTTGTTCAAATTCTGTAATAGGATCATATTTTAATTCATCATTCAGGTTGTAGTCCTTTTTTTTTGGATCTTGACAAGACGCAAATAAAAAATAGTACAAAAATGCTATTCTTAATACCTTTTTTGCAAATGATTCTCGCTGTAAAGGATCTGTAAGTGCATCTTTATGTTCTTGACTATCTGGATTCAGGATATTGAGACGATAATCAAAAACGCTTTTACCACCGTCAGTATGAACTTTACCATCAAACTTCAATTTTAGTCCAAATACAAATTGAATTGCTCCTTGATTTTCATCTTTTGTTTCTCCCAAAAAACCTTCTACTATGGGAATAATTGGCAGCATATTAAATGCTTCACCATTAGAAAAGGCATCTTTGTAATTAACTTCAGCACCCGCATAATTAACGAGGTAATCACCATCAGCTTTGTTACTATCATTGATGTATGTTTCTATAAGTCTGAGTCTTCTAATCAAATCTTCTAAATATATAGCACCTGGGATAGCACCTGTTGCATTTAAATTACTAGTCTTGGTCTTGATATTTTCTAGCAGGAACTCTAAATAATTTATCTGTGCTTGTTTTTTGAGTTTTCCTAATGTTTCCTTATTGAAAACATCCCGCAACCGGAAAAGGTCAGAATTTTTATCTTTTTCTAAGTCTTCAAGAATGTATTCTAAGTCTTGTTTTTCTTCAGCATTTGCACCCGCAAATTTCACCCGAATATAATTTTCTAACCCCTTTCGCAATTCTGCATCAAAATCACGGGTTTTCTGCACAGAAATAGTTAGCTTGTGAACTTTTAGCAATTCTCTGTTTTCATGATTCTTTTTATTAAAAGTTAACCGTTGCTTTTGCAAATTGTCATAAGGAAGAAAAGGATATGTAAAGTCTAATTTAGCTGTTGTCCCTTTGAATGTCTGTAAATCTGTAATTAGGTTACTAACAAATTCCTCTATTGATTTACTATTTCCTAATGATGATTCTAATATTTTTTCAACACAATCTTTAATTGCGTGAATTTGAGTCCGAAATTTTACTTCAGAACCTGGACTAATATTTACGGTAGCAGAACGAACACTATTTGCAGATGCTCCCAAGGGATTTTCTACTTGCAAATTAGCAACTTGAGTTGCTACCTGATCAATATTGATTCGTAAACGTTTATTATCATCAGAAAGTTTAAATATTTCTTGATTGGGTTTCTGTAATACTAACAAGATTTTTGCTAATAAATCAGTATAATCAACATTGGCTAAGTCTGGATTTATGGTTATTTTGTTCATTTGCACCCTTCATTGTTGTTTTTAAAATTAATTACTATAAATAATAATGCCTTGCGATTTGACAAGTCAAGATATATAAATAAAAAATAAATTATAGATCCCCGACTTTTCCAAAAAGTCAGGGATCTGTTTATCAGTCAGTTACACCAAAGCCGCTACCTTCCCCAACAACCCCTCAAACAAGCGCAAACCATCACTATTCCCTAACGCTTTATCTGCTGCTCGTTCTGGATGTGGCATCATGCCCAAAACATTGCCTTGAAGATTACAAATCCCCGCAATGTTGTTGAGTGAACCGTTGGGATTTTCTTGATAACGAAATAAAACTTGTCCGTTGGCTTCGATTTCTGCTAAAGTAGTTTCGTCACTGTAGAATCGCCCCTCTCCGTGTGCGATGGGTAAAGTGATGATTTCCCCTTCAAAATAACCTTGAGTCCAATGTAAATTATTACGCTCAACTTTCAAGGGAGAGCGATCGCAGATAAAATGCAAATCCTGATTTCTCGCCAATGCCCCAGGTAATAAACCAGCCTCAGTTAATACCTGAAAACCGTTACAAATACCGATGACAAATTTACCTTGTTGTGCATGGTTGATAACTTGCTGCATCACAGGAGAAAAGCGAGCGATCGCCCCACATCGTAAATAATCCCCATAACTAAAGCCACCGGGGACAATTACCACATCTATATCACTAATATCCGTCTCTTGATGCCAAATCATCCGCGTTGGTTGTCCTAGCAAATCTCTAGTCACATAGGCAACATCACGATCGCAATTAGAACCTGGAAAAACTAAAATACCGAATTTCATTGTTTGTCAGAGGAATAGGAACAGGGAACAGGGAACAGGGAACAGGGAACAGGGAACAGGCAAGAGGCAAGAGGCAAGAGGCAAGAGGCAAGAGGCAAGAGGCAAGAGGCAAGAGGCAAGAGGCAAGAGGCAAATTATTTATTTTCTCAATACTATTGCCAATTTTCCAAAATATGTCTGAAACCCAATAAAATCGTGAGGATATCAATAGGGTTTCAGGGATTTGGCAATAGTATTGTTTCTATTACCAATTACCAATCACCAATTACCCATTAGCAGTTTCAAAATACGCCAGTTTGTGATTCTACCTCAATCAAGTCAAAGCGATAATTTTCGATGACCGGATTAGATAACATTTGGTCACAGATTTGATTTAAGTCTCGACGCGCTTTCATTTCATCAGGTGCGGTAATGGTTAACTCAATGTACTTACCAATTCTCACCTGTTCCACATTGTCGTATCCCATTTGTTTGAGGCCAGATTGTACAGCCACACCAGCAGGATCTAAAACTGAAGTTCTCAGAGTCACGAAAATTTTAGCTAAATATTTTATTTGCACAGGCTTTTTGCTGAATGCTGCGATCGCTATCCTATAACTTTTCTGGTCTAACTGAGTGAAAATATAATCAGGAAGTAGAAGTAATTCATGAATTACCTCTACATAAATACAAATTTAACAACGATTTATGAGAGCCATACATACCCGTAGTCAAGAACGGATTTTAAACCTGTTACAAAATCTTAAACAAGGCATTTCTGCTCAAGAAATTTACGTAGAACTACGTAATCTCAACCAAAGCATGGGTTTAGCAACAGTTTATCGTTCCTTGGATGCTCTGAAATTAGAAGGCTTAGTGCAAGTGCGAACTTTAGTAAATGGTGAAGCCCTTTATAGTTTAATACAACAGGACAAGCATCATCTAACTTGCCTCCAATGTGGCATTTCCATTCCTATTCATCAATGTCCTGTCCATGAACTCGAAAATCAATTACAAACCAGTCATCAATTTAAAGTGTTTTATCACACTCTAGAATTTTTTGGACTATGTACAAAATGTCAAGCTAGTAGTTCGTCAAATTTATTTTGACGGGTAATGATCGGAAAAAACTTCTGTTCTTCCCTCCCCTACCCCCCCCTGCCTCTCTTCTCCCCCTGCTTGCCTTCACCCGTCATTTTCGGGTTGACAGACTACTAGTTAGGAGTCAGAAAGAAGGAGTATGGCTAAGGCCACGCTGTGCTATCAGGAGGTAGGGGCGCAGGGACTGCGCCCATTCAGGAGTATGGCTAAGGCCACGCTGCGCTATCAGGAGTCAGAAAGAAGGAATAAAAGAAAGAAGAAGAAATTATTTAATTAGTGGGAAAGAGAGGTTTGGGATTAGGAGCATTATCTGAAACAATAGAACGAATACCTTCCAAAGTAGCTGGAATAGTGCGAGGGTCCATAAACATCACCTTGCTGCTATCGCTTTTACCAATAGTAGTCCCCATATCCAAATAATTTAAGGCTAACAGCACATCTAGTGCTTTTTGAGCATCAGGGTTAGCCTTAATCCTCTCAGCGATAATTTCTGCCGATTCAGCGATCGCTTGCGCCTTTAAAACCTGTTGTTGGCGTTCTGCTTGCGCCCTGAGAATGATTGATTTCTGTTCAGCTTCTGCTTGCATAATTACGGATTTTTGCCTAGCTTCCGCGTCCAAAATTTGGGCATCTGCCTTACCTCTAGCGCTATTCACAGCCGATTCCCTATCACCTTCCGAAGTTAAAATAGATGCGCGTTTGCGTCGTTCCGCTGACATTTGCAATTCCATTGCTTCCCGTACCGCTTGAGAAGGAATAATATCCCTCAACTCCACCCGCGTCACCTTTACACCCCAAGGATCAGTAGAAATATCTAAATCCTGTAATAACAATTCATTAATTTGAGTCCGAGCGGTAAAAGTTTGATCTAACTCCAATTGTCCCATTTCCGAACGAATTTGAGTCAACACCAAATTTACCATAGCCGATTGTAGATCCTCCACCTTATAGCGGGCTTTTTCCATATCCACAATTCGCCAGTAGACCACAGCATCCACCTCAATCCCCACATTATCGCGGGTGATACACTTTTGAGGGGGAATATCCAAAACCTTTTCTCGAATAGTTTCTTCGTAGATAACTTTATCAACAAACGGCATCACAAAATTTAGTCCGGGCTGCATTTTCTTGTTATAACTACCCAATCTTTCCACCAAAGCCTCATTTCCCTGATTGACAACACGCACAGATCCAGCAACAGCAGAACCACCAAGTGCCAAAATGATCAGTAAAAAAAGCTGTTCCATAATAATTTTCTCCTAATTTGCAGGTATTAACCATTAAAGCCGGAACGAATAACTGACAATTGACAACTAACTCAAAAAATAATCTGGCATGACAATTAAAGTCGTCCCTTCCCTTCTCACCACATAAACAGTTTGCTGAGGTGGTAAGCTAATTTTGTGATCATCACATTTGGCTCGCCAAGAATTACCATCGTATAATACCCTACCCACCTGTCCTGGTAAAATTTCCGTTAAAGTTTCCCCAATGACTGCATCTTGAATGGGCGATTTTCGTCGTCGTGGTTGCAAAAACCGCCGGGAAAGGATAATCAGAGTAGTAGACAAAAACAACCAAACTGCAACTTGTATCCACAAGTTTCCTATACCAGAGTAAGACAATAATCCTACAATTAAAGCACTAATGCCCATCATAAAAGCAACAAAAGCCGATGGTAAAAACAGTTCTGTCAAACACAGAACCGAACCCGCCAACAGCCAAATTAAGCTAGAACTTGGCATAACGCTTTTCCCTTTACAATGAATTTACTGATACCAATATTATGTGAGGCTGAACAGAATCATGAAATCTATTCATCTATTCTTATCTGCGTTTATTTGCGTTTATCTGCGGTCAAATATTCTTAAAGTCTTATTCCATGCAGTTTTATCTTAACTTGGCATTAGATACACCAATACAGTGAATCTTGACAAAAAAAACTAATCCTGATTTTAATTATGTTTTCTACCAAGCGGGTGATTAATTGCCCAAATCCAGAATGTGATCAACCTTTGAACTGCGTCGGAGATACTATTTGCGATCGCTGTCACACCCCCCTAATTTACCGCTATCTCTGGGCAACTGGCAACCAAGCCGCAGAAATTTCCCCAGAAACAAAGGTAGCAAACAGATATGAAGTCATCAAACCCCAAATTTGGTTAGACACCCAACCTGCACTATTACCAGATATCCCCGCAGAACTACCAAATATCGTTATTCCCTACCTACGCTTATACTCAGAACATTTGCATATACCCCAAGCCTATGGTTTTACCTCCTTAGCCGAAATAGAAGATGATATTCTTTTACTAGAAAATGCCCCCATAGATGAAACAGGCTGCATTTACCCAACAATTACCGACTCCTGGGAACAAGCATCTCCCGTGAGACAGATTTATTGGTTATGGCAAATTCTTCAATTGTGGACACCTTTATCAGAATTGGGAGTTGCCCAAAGTTTATTATTAGCAGATAATTTATGTGTGCAAGGTTGGTGTATTCGCTTACTAGAACTGCATCAAAACATAGAAGAATTAACTTTACAAGATTTAGGTAATTCTTGGCGCAATTGGGTGACAGTTGCAAAAACCACCAGTTCCCCAAAATTAGAATACATAGTTGAGTTAATGTGTCAACCTGAAAATGATTTAGAAATTATTAATACTCAACTCAATGAACTATTATTAACAACAGCCACAGAATTACCTTTATATTTAACTATAGCCGGGGGGACAGATCCAGGTCCCGTCATTAAACATAATGAAGATGCTTGTTATCCTAGTCATCCAAGGGACATAGATGATCAATTACAACCAAGACTAGCAATTATTTGTGATGGTATTGGTGGTCATGAAGGTGGTGAAGTTGCGAGTCAATTAGCTTTGCAGTCTCTCAAGTTGCAAATGCGGGCTTTATTGGCACAAATAGACGAACAAACAGAATTATTAACTCCTAAGCTTTTATGTCAACAAATAGAGTCTTGTTTACGCGTCGTTAATAATGTAGTATGGTCGCGCAATGACGAGCAAAAACGTCAGGGAAAGGAACGCATGGCTACAACCTTAGTTATGTCATTGCAAATCCCTCAAAGAAGAGAACAGTTAGAAAATTCCCATGAACTTTATTTAGCCCATGTTGGTGATAGTCGTGCTTATTGGATTACTCAAAATTATTGTCAACTCCTGACTGTGGACGATGATATGGTAAAACGAGAAGTTGGTTTAGGGAAAAGTTTATATCGTCAAGCATTGCAAATCCCAGAAGCTAAAGCCCTGACCCAAGCACTAGGCACAAAAGAAGCGGAATTTCTCAACTTTTCGGTTCAAAGATTTATTATAGAAGAAGATGGGATTTTATTGCTGTGTTCCGATGGTTTAAGCGATCGCAATTTAGTCGAACAATCTTGGCAAGACTACGCAATTCCCGTACTTACAGGCGATTTAGACATAGCAGACGCTACCCAGGAATTAATTAAACTGGCTAACGAAAAGAATGGCCAAGATAATATATCTGTAGTCCTGACTCTTTGCCGTGTTGCCAAACCATCCTCAATGGCAATTATACCCGCACCACCAGCAGAAATTATTCCGCCCCAACCCTTAGCCGTCCCTGACGCAGAAGCATTAATTATATCAGCACCCATAGAAACAGGTTTAACAGCAAGTTCCCAAGCCTTGCTTGATTTAAGTTTGACAGAAGCACCGCTAAAACCATCTAGAAGTAAAGGTTTGGTACTATTAGCAGGATTATTAGTTTTATTATTGGGAAGTACCACAATCAGTTTATTTGCTTGGTGGCAATTATCACCCCAATCATTCTCACAAGTCTGTCGGCAACTTCCGCAAAAGGTACGAGAATTATGTCCGGGAAGGGAGTAGGTGGGGGAGGTGGGGGTGGTGGGGGAGGTGGGGGAGGTGGGGAAGGTGGGGGTGGTGGGGGAGGTAGGGGAGGTGGGGGTGGTGGGGGAGGTAGGGAAAAGAGTATGACCAATGACCAATGACCTCAATAAGAAATATACAAGTTTGTTCTACAGCTTAATAGCGCAATATGTTGTAAAATTGGGTTTGCCATTAAATCATGCTGGATTTTGCAGTCAAAATAGCTGTGGAGATGGTTTAGGAACAACAAAAGTTAGATACATAAGATATTGTCAGTAACCCAGCCCTAAATGGACTGGGCTTGCAAGAGTAATCAAGCAAGCCGTACTGACCAGACCACCCTGAGCGAAGTCGAAGGGTAGCCGTTATTTGAGTCACGACACCCTGGAATGCGTAGCTAGTTCCCTGCTCTGTCATTTGCAATTAAACAGTTTTAAGGTAACAGAAACAGTGTTGCAAGTCTAAAAAGCTCTTATAACAGGTCGTTCGCGCCAGCGTGCCGGAGGCATCTAGCTAACATTACCCCAGAAATGGGAGTTGGTTTCCAGGTTCCAATCAAAAATCTGGCTTCAATTTTAATATCCACAGCGGTTAAAACCGCTCGTGCAGTTTCCCTCTCAGGGCTAAAGCCGCTGAGTTTCCCACTTATCGAGTATTCTTATGAAAATAGGCGATCGCGTGCGTGTTAAAGAATCAGTAGTAGTTTATCATCATCCCGAACATCGCGGTGATGCTTTTGACATCAAGGATGCAGAAGGGGAATTAGTGGCTATTGTCACCCAATGGCAGAATAGACCTGTAAGTGCCAACTTTCCTTTTTTAGTCCAGTTCAGCAAAAAATTTAAAGCCCATTTACGCGATTTTGAATTAGAAAATATCTAATTAGGGAATTTTACCGATTGATGTCCACACCAAGACTGATCTAAAATTTTTAATCATGCCCCGGTTTTATAACCAGGGCTGTGGTATCCGCCATATTCCTGGAAACGCTTATTCAGAAATAATTTCATATTAATTTTTTAATAAGCAAAATACATAATTACTAGAATCAGTGGCTTGAGGATTTGTTTCACCATTGGGTTTACACTTTTGTTGAACTTTAACTAAAACGCCGATATTAAGATCAACTTTGCGATCATGCGATTTTTCATCAAATTGGACTTTAGCTGTAGCACCCTCTACAGAAAAATTACTGGATGACAAGGCAGTATATAGCCCAGCGCGAGTCGGATTTCTCTTTAGCCCTTCCACTATTGCTTGTGCTGCGTCGTATGTTGTAGCTGTGCGCCAACCGACATATTTAGTTCCCCAAAGTCTTACAGATTCTTTCTTAAATGAATCGGAAAAGAGTTCTATATGAGATGCTACAGCTACAACCATATTTTTAGATTTATTGCCAAACTCCGAAGGTAACTTATCGTCACTGTATAAAGCATCTCCACCCAATAAAGGCAATTTATTTTGATTGCGCTCAATAATTAATAACACGTCGTTCGCTGTTTCAGAACCGATATCTAACAGGAGAAACTTTGCATTTTTAGTTATCTCTATACAGGTATTTATAGTCTTTTTGGATAAATCACAAGAAATCACATCTTGTGGGGCAAACTTTTTCTCAAATGCCTCTTTCAGAGATAAGCTATATATCTGTTTAGAATTGAAAAATATAGCAGCTTTTCCAGAACTAGGAATTGTTTGAGCATACTTAAACAAATTGTCAGATGCAATTGAGTCAGAGGGAGCAGTGCGGAAAACATATTTACTTAAATTAAATTGATAGCCAGAAGGACTGAGATTAGACTGTCTAACTGCTGTACTGATAGGAGAAACTGCAACTAATCCTTTCTTTTCGTAAATCTCTCCTGAAGGCTGAGTTACATCACTGGTAAAATGACCTATAACTCCTAAAACTTCACCCTTGAAGTTTGTGTCTCCTGGAATATTATTATCTCCAAAATGCTTGGCTAGACGTTTGCCTACTTCTGGTTTGTTATCATCCTTAGCAACTATCACCTGCAAGAATTGGCCTTCGATGCCATTGCTTCGATTAAAGTTATCCTGAACATGAGCAACCCCACGTAAAACTTGTTCGGAAAGATTATTAAATTGCTCACTTCCATTCATTGGAACAACGGCTGCAATTGTTAAAGGGTTGCCTTGGATATTAGCTTTGGCATTATTAAGAAAAATTTGAGTTTCTGGATCAACAGAACATTGAAGATTAGCTTGTTTAAATAGATTAATAGCAGCTTGGAAGTTTTCTTGGGCAAGGGAAAATTGTTTACCAGCAAAAGCTTGCATTCCTTGATTCTTTTTCTCAAAAGCTTGTTTGCATAATGGATTACTTGACTTGATATTTTGATTAATCAGAGCTTCTTCTCCTCTGGTGAAGTAATTTTTAGAAAGAGGTTTTTCTTGCCCATTAAAATATAGTTGTATAATTAAATATATAAGAGCAATGCCTCCAACTGCTAAAAGTAACCCGAATAGGGAAAACTTTAGCCAGACAGGTAGAGGTGGACGCTTCAGTTTCATAGAGGCATCAATCGCTTGGCGGAAACGTTTGATATTCCCCGATTTTTTTACCTTTTCCCGTAAAAACTCCTTAATCAATGGATGAAATTTCTCCAATCCTTGACCAGATGACTGAATGAAATGAAGTTTATTAAGCTGATTTTTTGCATCTTTAAGATTTGTCTGTGTCCAATTTAGTTGTTTAGCGATTGATTCTACCTGTTCCCAATGGATGACATTTATATTGAGGTATCCCAACAGTTGTGCAAGCTGAGATGCATTTGAGTCAAGTTGTTGCCAACTTGATTCAAACGTTTCTTTGAGACTTTTTTGAGAAGTCATTAAAGAATTTTTCTGTATTTGTTGCTCATTTATGGATTTATCTTGCAATCCTTGATTTTTCAACCGTTCTAATATTTCTATTAAAGATAAATCAGGGTTTCTTGCCAAATATCGTCCAACTAACTCTAAGCCCAAAGGTAGATAACCCATCCATTTACATAGGTCTTCTGCAACTTTTAGTTCGCCCTCAATCCGATTCCGATCCTTATTAATTAGTCTAGTTAATAGTTCTAAAGAGGCTTCAAGTGATAATACATCTAGAGATAGTTCGGTAATAGTTGCATCTAAATTTTTCAAATGAGTTGTTACTAGGACTCGAAACTGATGATCTAACGGTGGTAAAAACTCTCGAAAATTTGCCAACTCTATAACATCATCTAAAACTAATAATACCTCCCCTGGTGGTTGCCAGTGCTGCCAGCACCAAGTTATCTTTTGTTTTGTAGTCATCGTTTCGTTCGATAACTCTTGTGAACCTGGAATTTTTAAATGTCTCTGTGCGAATCCCACAATCTGATTGGACTGATCGGCTAAATTAGATCCCTTAGCTTCTAACCAAAAAACTCCACCAGGATACGACTGGGCATATTTTTTAGCATACTGGATTGCCAGTTCCGTTTTGCCAACTCCTCCCATACCTGCGATGGCTACAATAGCAACACGATCTTTTCCTTGCAACTGCTGATGCAAAGTTTCCAACTCATGCGATCGCCCAACAAACTGAGCAGCACCGCTAGAAGGAATATTTTGTGGTGGATTTGACTTTACCCGTTCCAATTTGGGCGACTCCAGTCAGCCATTAGGGGAAGTGCCAGGGTGATTACCTATAAAGATTTGTGATCCATTTGCGTCTATTTTCGTTTGAAAGCCTGTACTGTTGTCATAATTATTCTGCTGCATATTACTGTTATCTCGCCGTTTACCCGCATTAATTTCTTCGGCTAGGGCTTTCACTTCAGCCGCAAACTGATCATCCTCAAGCATCGCGTATTGCAAATATCCTGTAACCTTTTCTAGTTCAGCCTTGTTGCCTTCTTCAACAGCGGCTAAGGCTTTTTCAGCATTCGTATTTCCCCGCAACTTGTCCGAAATCTTTTTACGCAACTCGTCCATCTTGATAATAGCATTTTCGGTGAACATTTCCACGGTCTTCTCTAACGCTTTTGTAAAAGCTAATGCTGCGATCGCTGCGGCGGTGAATGTTACTGGGTCTCCCATTAGAACAAACCTCAATTAATGTAAATAGCTACTCCAAGTTCGACAGTGTTTATATGGTAAACACTGAAACCGATACAAGTATAGCACATACAAAACACTCTTTAACTAGAGTGTTGCCTGATTCTCAACTGTTATCTATTACTTACGTAGGTAGTTATCTAGAAGTAACGGCTCGTTGTAATTGAGCTAAAGCACGGTTGTAGTCTAAGATAGCTTGAACTCGCTTACCGTCTGCTCTGGTCAAATCAGTTACTGCATTAATAACATCGGTTTGAGTCCCCACACCTGCTTGAAAACGTAACCGTGCTAGACGAAGAGCTTCCTTAGCTAGTTCTAGAGCAACATTAGCAGTTTGAACGTTCTCCAAGTTAGACTGCAATTGCCAATAAGCTTGTTCCACCTCAAACCGAATGTTATGAAGTTGGTTAGTAAATTGAGTCTCAGCAATCCTCGCTTGGACACCTTGTTGAGATACCTGAGCTTTTGTAGTTCCTCCATCGAACAATCTTAATGTTGATTTAACTCCTAGCGAATTACCATTAGTGATACTAATGTCATCATTCAATACGTTTTCTAGTTCATAGTCAGCAACAAAGCGTATTTCTGGCTTCAACCGAGAAATTGCTCTTTTCTGTCGGAATCTAGCAATATTACGTTCTGCCAACCTTTGTGTTAGTTCTGGTCGGTTTTGAAACGCTGATATAACAGTTTGTTCAAGTGTAAGATTCCAAAGACCAGCTAATTTTACAGGATCTGCCGCACTGATATTAACAGACTGTGCCAAACTTAACCGAGTTGCCAACCGACGACGGGCAATCTGCTGCCGCGAGATAGCATTGCTTAGGTCTTGTTGGGCATTTGCTAAATTTACCTGAGAACGCAGTACATCGAACCGCGTATCAACTCCCGCACGCTCTAAAGCTATTGCATCACTTAAAATAGCTGTCGAGTTTCCTACAGATGACTGTGCAATGCCTACTTGTTCATCTGCTTGTTGCAGATTGTAATAATCAATGGTGACATTCAGGCGAATTTCCTCTGACAGACGCTCTACCTCTAATTCATCTACACCAACCTGTTCTTTAGCTGCTCCTCTACTAGAGCTACCTGGTCCATAATTATAAAGACCATAAATTACTTGCACAGTCCCACTAAAAGTTGTAGTAGTATGTTCATCTTGACTAGAGAAAAAATTCTGAGTAAATGATAATTGAGCTTGTCGTTGTTCTGTCGAAAGCTGATTAAAAGCAGACTGAACGCGACTCAAATCAGCACTCAGCGTAACAGATGGATACATACCAGCTTGAACCTCTCTTAAGGCAGCACGGCTGCGTTCTACCTGGTATAATGCCACCTGTAACTCAGAGTTATTTTGTCGTGCTAGTTCCAAGGCTTGCTGTAAAGTAACTGGCTGAGTTCTTTGAATTGTGACTTCCTCTGGTAGGGAAGGTAACTGTAAGGGATTGTTACTAGGATTGAGGTCATCAGGTAATTGTGCAACACCAGATCCAATATTACCCAAAACGATTACAAAATTAATACTCACTACTACCATGCAGCGATGAGTTAACATAATTAACACTTGTAATATACTCAACATAGCTTAATCATTTGATTCTCTCTATAGGGGTTTAGCAGTGCTAAACCCCCACCAATCCGGGGTTTTCGTAATTTTGCAAAAGCCCATGTCCCAACCGTGTTTAGCATAATTGCCATAAAAAATCTATACATAAACTATATTATGAAAGTACATAATCGCTAACTACAGCACCATAATTCGAGTTATTGACTATGGCTTTAACTTTCTTGCGGAATGATTTATATCCCACCTTCCCTACCCCAACTGTCACAGATCAACAAAAAGCTGACAAAGTAGTATACATGAACTATTTCAAGCATATTCCCAACAATGCAAATTAATATTGCTACCGGCAACTACAACCGCAGCCGCAAAATTGTCTGCTGGTATTAATTCCCTTAAACTCCAATCTCCTGAGACAAGTAATTTACTAGGTTGATTTGGTGTTAAATCTATTTCAATTTCTTCTAACTGTACTAAACCATCTCCTGTAGCTTTTAAATAAGCTTCTTTACAAGTCCAATAACGAAAAAATATTTGTTGTTGTTGGGCGAGAGAAAGTAGTCGCAGGTATTCATATTCTCTAGCAGAAAAGAATCTTTTCGCCAGACCTTCCAAATCAGACATAGTGCGAATATATTCTAAATCCACACCAATTTGATGTTGATAACTTATCCCCAATAAAGCCAAATCTTGGGAATGAGATAAATTAAATAACAATCCTTTATCAGCAAATTTAGCCGCCAATAAAGGCTTACCACGCGGCTGATATTCAAATTCTACTTGTTTAGGGGCAATATCTAAATATTGCCCTAAAATGGCGCGGAGAGTGCCACGTCCAGCCATAAATCTTTGCCGATGTTCAGGAAAATAAAACCTTTCGGCGCGAGCAATTTCATCACTAGATAAAGTTTCCCGAAAAAATTGTAATTGTAATTCATCAGAATTTAAATTAATGCGCCAAATATGCACATCATTTAATAACAAATCTAATTTTTTAGGTGCGGGTAGCCAATTCAAATTACACACAATATCTAATAATTAAACTGTAAAAATTCGGGAGACAAAACGTTTGATATAGTCGGAAAGGTTAGGGATATTCTTTCTTCCTCCTAACTCCTAACTCCTAACTCCTAACTCCTAACTCCTAACTCCTTCTATCCACTCTAAAACACGATTCCACGCCCACCATTGATCAGGATCTTGGTATTGATTTTGACATTTTTTGCTACTCACATAACCAACATGACCACCGTAGCGAGTCAGTAATAAATCTATATCAGGATTTTTTCTAGCAGCAACTTCTAAATCAGGAATGATAGCCGGATCAAATAAAGGGTCATCAGCAGCATATAAAATGAAAGTTGGTTGAGATAATTTTGGTAATAATTCTAAACCACTGCTGGCTTGATAATAATCAGCAACCGTCGCAAAACCCAAACGGGCAATCACCAATTCTTCATCAAATCCCCAAATACTATTAGCCCTGGCAATAGCTTCTGGTTGAATAGACTCAGGATAAGCAGCATGAATTTTCCAGGCTAGTTTTTTCAATTCCTGAGCAATGCGAGACTCGACATATTTACCAAAAGGGTGTTTAACTAAATAGGTGAGCGATCGCAACGAATCCAAACTTGGACAAATCACCGCCCCACCAGCAATGTCAATGTCTTTAGGTGCTAAATCCGCAGCAGCTTTCACTCCCCACAAAGCCAACTGTCCCCCCAAAGAATAGCCCGTAAACCAAAATGGTGAAGGACAACCCATTTTTGCGGCAGTTTCGGCTATTTTAACAAAATCTTCCCCCTCATACAAACCATCCGAAGTCAATGTTGGCGATAATTCTGCGGTTTTACCATGCGCCCGCCAATCAAATAACACCACAGCATAGCCTTGGGCGTAAGCCTTGCGTCCCAAAATTCGTAAAAACCATTGCTGGTCTAGCTCTCCAGTAATACCATAGGTGCCAACAATTGTACTATGGACATTTGGGGGAATAGCAACTTGACCAAAAATTGGCACACCTTGACCCCCAGAGAAGATAACCTCGTGATATTTTGGTTCTGGATGAGTAATTTTACTCTCCCAATCCCGATTAGCCCATAAAGCCGTATAAGCCGTCATGGTCACGCCATTTTGCAAAAAATAGGGCGGTAAATATTCGTATTTATACATAAAAGAAGAGCATTGTATCTTACAATAGTTTGAGTTTAATATTTATATTAGATTTAACATATTTTTCATAATTAAGATGGTAATCTTTTTATATATCAAGGAAAACAAAGCCTTATGGTTTGCTTGATCATCTAATCATCCCTCAACTTTTTCCCAGAATCAGCGTAGCGAAATTTTGGTAGTTGGGAGAGCGTCAATTATCGTTAAATAAAGTAGTTATAATTTTTTAAGAATGCCGAGGATTCTTGTCATAGACGATGACCCAGCGATTTCAGAACTTGTTGCCGTCAACTTGGAAATGGCGGGCTACGATGTTAGTCAAGCTGAAGATGGCATTAAAGGTCAGGCTCTGGCTCTCCAGCTACAACCTGACTTAATTATGCTTGATCTGATGTTACCTAGAGTAGATGGATTTACAGTTTGTCAACGCTTACGTCGGGATGAACGGACTGCCGAAATTCCTGTCTTGATGTTAACTGCTTTAAGCCAAACCCATGACAAAGTGGAAGGGTTTAATGCTGGTGCAGACGACTATCTGACCAAACCCTTTGAGCTAGAAGAATTGTTAGCGCGAGTACGGGCTTTATTACGACGCACTGACCGGATTCCCCAAGCAGCAAAACATAGCGAAATTCTCAACTATGGACCGATTACCCTCGTTCCCGAAAGATTTGAGGCTATCTGGTTCAAAGCAACGGTGAAACTGACTCATTTAGAGTTTGAGTTACTCCATTGTTTGCTGCAACGTCATGGACAAACTGTTTCCCCTAGCGAAATCCTCAGAGAAGTCTGGGGTTATGATCCTGATGATGATATTGAAACTATTCGGGTGCATATTCGCCACTTGAGAACTAAACTCGAACCTGATCCTCGTCATCCGCGCTACATTAAAACCGTTTACGGTGCAGGATATTGTCTGGAATTACCTAGTTTACCTCCGGGAATGGAGGAAACTATGGCTACAGTAGTTGAGTAAAAGGGAACTGGGGACTGGGAACTGGGGACTGGGGACTGGGGAAGTTAGGGAAGTTGGGGAAGTTGGGGAAGCTGGGGAAGCTGGGGAAGTTGGGGAAGTTGGGGAAGCTGGGGAAGTTGGGGAAGTTGGGGAAGTTGGGGAAGTTGGGGAATATTTCCTCCCAATGACCAATGACCAATGACCAATGACCAATGACCAATGACCAATGACTAATGACCAATGACCAATGACCAATGACCAATGACCAAAAACTATGATATAATTAGTAGTTCTCTAAAATGGTGCTGGGTGAAGAACGTAGAGACAAAACTCAGCACACCTACACACTCAGCACTAAAGAACTCTAGTTTATGGCATTGCCAATTGTTGCAATTATCGGTCGCCCCAATGTGGGCAAATCTACCTTTGTAAATCGTCTTGCCGGAGATCAAACGGCGATAGTCCATGATGAACCAGGGGTAACACGCGATCGCACTTACCGTCCAGCTTTTTGGAATGATCGGGAATTTGTCGTAGTAGACACAGGTGGCTTGGTTTTTAACGATGATACCGAATTTCTCCCCATGATTCGCCAACAGGCTTTAACGGCGCTTGCAGAAGCCTGTGCTGCTATTTTCGTAGTGGATGGGCAAGCTGGTTTGATGCCCGCAGATGAAGAAATTTCCGAATGGTTACGTCAACAACCAGTTCCCGTATTACTGGCTGTGAATAAATGTGAATCTCCAGACCAAGGGGTGATTCAAGCCGCTGAATTTTGGGAATTAGGACTAGGTGAACCTTTCCCCATTTCCGCTATTCATGGTAGTGGGACAGGGGAAATCCTAGATGAGTTAATGAATCACATTCCTCATACAGTAGAAGTAGAGGAAAATACAGAAATTAAAGTTGCCATTATTGGTAGACCAAATGTAGGCAAATCGAGCTTACTCAATGCTTTTGTCGGTGAAAATAGAGCTATTGTCAGTCCTATTTCTGGAACAACTAGAGATACAATTGATACAATAGTTGAACGAGGGGGACAAACTTACAGGTTAATTGATACTGCTGGTATTCGCAAAAAGAAACATATAGAATACGGGACGGAATTTTTCAGTATTAACCGTGCGTTTAAAGCTATTCGTCGTTCCGATGTGGTTTTATTAGTGATTGATGCTTTAGATGGTGTCACTGAACAAGATCAAAAATTAGCAGGGCGCGTCTTAGAAGAAGGTCGCGCTTGTGTTGTGGTTGTAAATAAGTGGGATGCTGTTGAGAAAGATTCTTACACCATCTATGACCATGAAAAAGAACTAGAATCACGCTTACATTTTACGGAATGGGCAGATACTATTTTTGTGAGCGCAAATACGGGACTACGGGTAGAAAAGATTTTAGAATTGGTCAATCAAGCGGCTGAGGCACACAAACGCCGTGTGAGTACATCAGTCATTAATGAAGTTCTGGAAGATGCTATCAGTTGGCATTCACCACCGACTTCACGGGGCGGTCGTCAGGGTAAGATATACTACGGTACTCAAGTTAGCAGTCAGCCTCCTTCTATCGCGCTGTTTGTTAATGATAATACCCGCTTTAATGACAATTATCGCCGTTACATTGAACGCCAATTCCGTAAACAGCTTGGCTTTCAAGGTACACCGATTCGGTTATTTTGGCGCAGTAAGAAAGTTCGAGAAATGGAAATTGGCGGACCAAATCGTGCTACTCGTGTAAAATAGGAAACGTAAGGAGTCAGGAGTCAGGAGTCAGAAGCCAGGAAGCCAGGGAATAAATTCCCTGTCTAAAAGCTAAAGTCGGTTAAAACCGACTGTTTTATTTTTATTTATTCTGACAACTGACCAATGACCAATGACAACTGACAAAATATGGATTTATTGCGATCGCTCCCCCTCGGACTTTACTTAGAAGAACCGCAAACTTGGTTACATAAACTCGATCCGCGAGTGAAGTTAATTTGGTTATTGAGCTTTCTCAGTAGCTATATTATCGCTAACAACTATTGGCGGGTATTACTGGTATTACTGCTAATTACTTTTACTGTATTTGCCAAAATTCCTCTGCGAGTATGGCGACAACAAATGGGCTGGTTATTGGTACTATCATTTATGGTATTGGTTATTGGCGCGATTAGTCCTGATGGATTAGGTGTGAGTTATCAATCCCGTTTACCCGCAAATGAACAAATCCTTACCCAACCAATAACTGATAAGAAGACCCAAGTTACCCCAGTAATAGCAGATAGCAGTAAAAAGTATAGCTATGTGTTATTTCAGAAAGGATTTGTGAAAATAAATCGCCGTTCTTTGGATTTGGCAATTAGCTTGAGTACAATAGTTTTTACATTAATCTACAGCACTAATTTATATTTACTCACAACTGCACCAGAAGAAATTACTTCGGGAATGGAAAGTTTAATGCAGCCGTTGAGAAGGTTCAATATTCCCGTTACAGAAATTACCCTGACTCTAACTTTATCCTTGCGATTTATTCCCCTGGTTTTAGAAGAAATTCAAAATCTAGTTCGTTCCGTGATGACTAGGGCAATTAATTGGAAAAAGCTAGGATTAAAAGGAGGAGCAAAAGTTTGGTTAATTGTGACGGAAAGATTATTAGAAAATCTGCTTTTGCGGGCAGAACAAATGGCAAATGCGATGATGGTAAGGGGTTTTACTAGTCCTAACGAACATCGAGTGAGATGGCAAGAGTTAAAATTAAAAATGGGTGATTGGTTAGCGATCGCCACTTTAATGGTATTTTGGGGGATCAGAATAGCCTTTGGTGCTGATAACGCAGCGTGACTTAAAATTACCGGCGTTGCTGATTCAGAATATGATTTTACCTCACGCAGAGGCGCAGAGTCGCAGAGAGTAAGAGTTTGAAGTCATTGATTTTTCAATTTCATACTTGAGTTCAGCAACGCCAAATTACCTTATTTTTAGTTGGTAGGTTAATATCGTAATTTTCTCTTTTTTTACACTGGTAAGTTCTTTACTTGTCTATTTTTTTTGACAGGTTACAAGAATATAGCTGAGTTTTCGTTTCAGTTACACTTTGACAAGCCTTAAACAACCAGGACTGACCTACTGGCAACATCGCCATAAAGATAGGTAGGGAAAAAGCATAGGATTCACCTGCTAAATAAGAATCCCAAATACGAGTTCCTGACAACCACAAAGCTAAAAAAGTAAACCCACAAGCTACCAATGTTGAGACTTGAGTAGATACTAAGCAACTGAGGACTAATACTGCGGTAAAAAATAATACAGGCAAAAAAGCAATTTGCTGACAAATAGCTAATAATAGAGGTGCTTGACCACCCAAAATATTGAGATTTGCTGCTACCCAAGGATGTACCCCAACATGATATTCTAATGGCTTTACTCCGTCCAAACCTGTTGAAGGTGTATTGAATTTAGCCAGCATTTCCACAATAGCAGAGTGGAATAGTGTATCCCTATGAATAGTATTAGTATAAGCAGCAACATTAGAAAAGAGATGAGCATAGTTATAACCCTACTCCGGCATAATGAACGGGGACAATGGCACGAGTACAGTCCGTAATTGCCGCTTATACGAGGGTTTCGTCTAAGTTTAGGGTATCGGGTCGGATATCAACAAATACGGGAACTGCTCCCCTGAGAACAAAAGCGTTAGCTGTGGAAACGAAAGTATAACTGGGCATAATCACTTCGTCTCCCGGTTCTAAATCGGCTAAAATAGCCGACATTTCCAGGGCTGCTGTACAAGAGTGGGTGAGTAAGGCTTTGTGGCAATTCGTTTGCGCTTCTAGCCATTGATGGCATTTTTTGGTATAGTTCCCGTCCCCAGCCAATTGTCCAGCGTGGTGAGCTTGGCTAATATACCAAAGCTCTTTACCTGTCATATAGGGTTTATTGAAAGGGATTTTATTCATGGGTTTTAATTTTTGGCAGGTTATTTTAAATTGCGAAGTTAAAACTTAATAAGTTAGGTGGAGTTTTATATAGTTTAACTTAATCATGTAAATTGTCTAACCAATTTCGTAGATCTTCCACAGTAGCGAAATCAAATATTGCTTCTGCTA